>CAMADY010000005.1 GCA_945831805.1 uncultured Prevotellaceae bacterium | reverse complement strand
TTTTTGTAATTTTGTGGGGGAATATATGACTTGGGGATAGCCAAGTATGGCTTTTTTAAATTAGGCAGGGATAGCCAAGTATGGCTTTTTTTTTAATAAGGGAAGGACTATGAGAATGAGATTTATATTGATGTTGATGATGGTTGCGGTGTCGGTGATTGCTGATGCGCAAAGGGTTATAGATAGGAGGGCTGGTGATGCGCAAGGGGTAGTTGATAGGAAGGCTGGTGATGCGCAGTGGACGGTGGAGAGGATTCCGGATGATGTGTTCCGACGGATGGAGGGTAAGTCGTTCGGGAAGGGGTGTACGCTGAAGCGTGATGATCTGAGGTATCTGCGGTTGAGGCATTGGGATAAGTATGGCCGGCCGCAGATGGGCGAGATGGTTTGTAATAAGGCTATCGCTGAGGATGTTGTTGAGATTTTCAGGGCTCTGTATGAGGATGGGTATAGGATAGAGAGAATGCGGCTTATTGATGACTATGATGCTGATGATGAGAGGAGTATGGAGGCTAATAATACGTCGTGCTTTAACTTCAGGATGATGACGGGTTCGAGGACTCGCGTGTCGAAGCATGGGCTTGGTATGGCGATAGATATTAACCCGCTGTATAATCCTTATGTGAAGGGGAATGTTGTGTCGCCGAAGGGCGGCAGGGCGTATGCCTGGAACCGCGATAAGGTAGGTAGCGGGAAGGCTGCCGCCGCAGGTCGCGATAGGAGCGAGGTGGGGATGGTGATAAGGAAGGGTGATGCTTGCTATAGGGAGTTTGTGAAGAGGGGGTTCACGTGGGGTGGTGCGTGGACGCATCTGAAGGATTATCAGCATTTTGAGAAATAGGTTGGATGATGTATAGTAAAGCTTTTTGGGAAATTTGTATAATATGGAGTAAGGTATTTTGATGTTTTAGTAAATAATTTTTAAGAAAAATTTTTGTATTATTAGTTTTTTTTAGTACCTTTGCTCTTGAATTTTCATATATCAACAACACATGAATAAACTTTCATCTTTATTTTTCATGCTTATGGTAAGCATGGCAGCGCTGGCTGCGGATGATCTTTTTGTAGATCAGAGCATGCCGGAAAGCCCTCTCACTAAGGTTAGTGCTGAACAGAAACTTTATGACGAGATGCTTGCAACGAGTACGGCAGGCGGTTCGGCAGCTGCTAAGAGCAGCAAGTCGGTGAGCCGCGATGTTGTGAGGGGCAGTGTCAGTGGTATGTTGAGCTTCAAGGAGATGGAGCAACGGGCAAAGTCGGTGGCAAAGAGTGCTGCCGAAGAGAAGTACGGCGTATATACTCCGCTGAGGGAGTTGGAGTACACTACTGTTCCGCTTGTTGCGTTCGGCTTGATAGCTAAGGCCGACAAGAAGAACTTCCGTGCGGCTCGTAACAACTTCATCCCATCGTACGAGAACCACATCGACGACTATCTCCAGTTTGCACCGGCCGTAGTTTCCACAGCTCTTAACCTTTCGGGCTATAAGGGCAGGAGCAAGCTTGGCCGCTACCTTGTGAACAATGCGTTCTCGTACGGTTTCATGGCAATCCTGGTAAACGGTATAAAGTACAGTGCCAAGGAGATGCGCCCTGACGGTTCTACCGCCAACTCATTCCCTTCGGGCCATACGGCAACGGCGTTTACCGCAGCTACGATTTTGCATAAGGAGTACGGCCTGACGCGCTCACCATGGTGGTCTATCCTTGGCTACGGCTGTGCTACGACGACGGGCATCATGCGTACGCTGAACAACCGCCACTGGATCAGCGACGTGCTGGTGGGTGCCGGCATCGGTGTCATCTCGACGGACCTGGGCTACATGATGGCTGACCTCATCTTCAAGAAGAAGGGCATCAACTGCGAGCCGCGCCAGGATGTCACGGACCTTAAGGAGAACCCGAACTTCTTCCGTCTGGAGCTTGGTATGCAGTTCAACGGTAACCTGAAGTTGCCTACGCAGACTACGTTCCTTACGAATGCGAGTATTTACACGTCTCCTGGTGCTGCGATCTTCGACAATGACTATTACAAGATCCAGCGTAATGGCAATCCGTTCCGCATTCCTGACAGTTTTGACGAGGAGTCAGAGAGGCGTACTTTCTATAACTACGCTGCCGGTCATCCATCCTATGGAGAGGGCGTGACACCAACTATCAAGGTGGCAACGGGTACTACGGTGGGTGCTGAGGCGGCATACTTCGTAAGCAAGTATATAGGCATCGGAGTACGTGCCCGCATCACTACAGCTCCAACGACTGCCGAGGGTCTCTACTGCTATGAGGACGGCAAGCGCATGGATAACTCTGCGTCTGTCTCTGACGTATGGTCGCTCGTTGACGCAGGTGCCGGCATCTACCTCACATACCCTTTCAGTCCACGACACAACGTTGGCGTCAAGGCTCTCTTCGGCCGCCGCTTCTTCGGTAAGCTGGACTTCACGGCAGCCTATGACCTCGACGTAGTAAACAAAAAGACGGGCGACGTGAGGAACGTGACGATGTATGGTGACAACCTTGTGATAGACAAGACAAACAGCGACAACTTCACCATCGGCATACACTACACCTACGCCATGAACTCCGGTGTTGCCATCAGCGCATTCTTTGACTATGACTATTCGAAGCCAGAGTTTGATGTGAAGTATAACCCTTACAACACCGACCTTACAAGCATGATGAAGACTGTTTCGGAGTTTTCGTTCAAACAGAAGGTCAACTCCTATACGCTCGGTGCGTCGATGACGGTGATGTTCTAAAATGGAAAATGGAAAATGGAAAATGGGAAATGGAAAATGGGAAATGGAAAATGGGAAATGGGAAATGGGAAATGGGAAATGGGGCTTCGCTTCATGAAGTAAAATATAGAATAGAGAAATAGAAAGATGAACAAGATATACACATTTTGCGTTGCCATGCTGGCTCTGCTGCTGACGACCAGCTGCGACAAGTATGCCGACAACAAGAAACTTGAAAAGGTGTCGGGTGTCTATAACGGAAACATTACGGCGCTGCTGTATGTTCCTGACTATGAGGTAGAATGGGAGAACTTTATGAGATACTCCAACGAGAACTCCCTTGCCATAGCCACCGACATGGAGACCACTGCCGAGGTTATCTTCAACTTCGCTACCGACGACAGGGCCTCCGTTGCCATCAACAACCTCACAGGCATACACTTCGAGGTGCAGTTCCTGCAGAAGGACAGCAACGGCAGTCTTACGAAAGATTCCGACGGTGCTTACTTCCCACGAAGCATCTATCAGACAGGTAAGCTGGCGGAACTGCTGCGCACGGTGAGAGAGAGCGTAGTGAAGTATGATGCCAACGAGGATGCCATTCCTGCTACCGTCAGCGAATACAACGCCTTCGCACTCTCAATGCAGACTCTCGTCGATGACCTGCAGTTCGAAAACATCAGCACACTGCCGCTGCTGATAAAGGAGTCAGGCGCCGTATATACCACCTACGACTTCGAGCAAAACTCGTTCTATGAGCGGTTCTCCATGAACCCCATCTCCTTCAAGCGTGAGAGCAACCTCAGCGCCATAAAGCAGAAACTGAACGCACTGATAGAACTGCATCCAGCAGACTTCGCACAGTCCGCTGCCGTCATCAGCAACATCCTCAGCGCATACAAGACAGAAGGCGTCATTACAGACTGCTCCGGATGGTGCAGCATAACATACTCCAACTATCGTCCGAGCGTCACCTTCACCATACACAACGCCACCGGACTACTCGACACTATGACAATGGCACTCTTCGGAGTCACCGACGACAATACATCCCTACAGGAACTGTGGCTCATGATGAACTACGAAGGAACCATCGGCAGCATGGAGTCGTATGAGGTGGTGAAGTGAAAAGTAATAAGTTAAAATGTAGAATAGTCTGGAGCAGTGTATCGTAAAATATAGGCTCGTGCAGCATTGTATAATAAAAAGACCGTTACATCTTTCTGTAGCGGCCTTTTTTTGTTAACTGAATATTACAAAAACAAGAAAAAACGTAAAATATACACCTTTTATATATTAAATAAAGCGAAAACTTTTGCGTAATTCAATAATTTTCCGTAACTTTGCACCAAATTGTATTTGATATAACAAATAATTCACTTTAATAAATTTATTAAGAAAGTAAAATGGCAACATTAGATTTAACACAGTACGGAATCACTGGTTCTACAGTGCTTTTCCACAATCCAAGCTACGAGCAGCTGTTCGCAGAGGAGACAAAGGCAGGCCTCGAGGGCTTCGAGGTAGGTAAGAACACCGAGCTTCAGGCAGTAAACGTAATGACAGGTATCTACACCGGTCGCTCTCCTAAGGATAAGTACATCGTAATGGACGAGAACTCTAAGGATACCGTATGGTGGACTTCTGAGGAGTACAAGAACGATAACCACCCAATGTCTGAGGACGTATGGGCAAAAGTAAAGGACCTCGCTGTTAAGGAGCTCTGCAACAAGAACCTCTACGTCGTTGACGCATTCTGCGGTGCTAACGCTGACACACGTATGGCAGTTCGTTTCATCGTTGAGGTAGCATGGCAGGCACACTTCGTAACAAACATGTTCATCCAGCCAACAGCCGAGGAGCTCGCTAACTTCGAGCCAAACTTCGTTATCTACAACGCTTCAAAGGCAAAGGTAGAGAACTACAAGGAGCTTGGTCTTAACTCTGAGACTTGTGTTGCATTCAACGTAACAAGCCGCGAGCAGGTTATCATCAACACATGGTACGGCGGTGAGATGAAGAAGGGTATGTTCTCTATGATGAACTACTACCTCCCACTCCAGGGCATCGCTTCTATGCACTGCTCGGCTAACTGTAACATGGAGGGTAAGGAGACAGCTATCTTCTTCGGTCTCTCTGGTACTGGTAAGACAACTCTCTCTACAGACCCTAAGCGTCGCCTTATCGGTGATGACGAGCACGGTTGGGACGACAACGGCGTATTCAACTTCGAGGGTGGATGCTACGCTAAGGTTATCGGACTCTCCAAGGAGAACGAGCCAGACATCTACGGTGCTATCAAGCGCAACGCACTTCTCGAGAACGTAACAGTTGCTGAGGACGGCACTATCGACTTCAACGACAAGTCCGTTACAGAGAACACACGTGTTTCTTACCCAATCAACCACATCAACAACATCCAGCCAGGCTCATCTGCACCAGCTGCAAAGAACGTTATCTTCCTCTCAGCTGACGCATTCGGTGTACTCCCACCAGTATCTATCCTCACACCTGAGCAGACTCAGTACTACTTCCTCTCTGGCTTCACAGCAAAGCTCGCTGGTACAGAGCGCGGCATCACTGAGCCAACTCCAACATTCTCTGCTTGCTTCGGCCAGGCATTCCTTGAGCTCCACCCAACAAAGTACGCTCAGGAGCTCGTTAAGAAGATGAACGCTAACGGTGCTAAGGCATACCTCGTTAACACTGGTTGGAACGGTACTGGCAAGCGTATCTCTATCCCTGACACACGTGGTATCATCGACGCTATCCTCGACGGTTCTATCCTCAAGGCAGAGACAAAGCAGATCCCTATGTTCAACTTCGAGGTGCCAACAGCGCTTCCTAACGTTAACCCTGCTATCCTCGACCCACGCGACACATACGCTGACGCTTCTGTATGGGAGGAGAAGGCTAAGGATCTCGCTGCACGCTTCCAGAAGAACTTCGCTAAATATACAAATAACGAAGCTGGTAAGGCACTCGTTGCCGCTGGTCCACAGCTCTAAATTTTTCCAGGACTCCCTAGGAACACCTAGGACTTCCTAAGATTCCATGGGACAACTTAGGAACAACCATAACAGCGCTCTGCTGTCATCGATTGATGATGGCAGGGCGTTTTTTACTTTATCGCCTATGAAAAAGCTATTTTCACTACTAATCCTTGCACTTTTTGCAGTATCAGTATCCGCAAAAACCTTCACCATCGCAAACCCTGACAAGAAGCAGAGTCCATTCACCGGCATGACGCGCCAGCACTGGATGCAGGCAGCGCAATACCTGCTCGAAGGACCTTTCGCCTATGTCAACAACATACAGAGCCCTATGGACCTGCCGAAGCAGGAGGGCAAGTCATACCCACACAACGACCGCGACGTGCCTACAGCACGCATGGAGGCAATGTGCCGCACCATGTTCCTTGCAGGTCCGCTACTCAAGGAGAACCCCGACCTCACGCTCCACGGCATAAAGGTAGGCGACTACTACCGCTATCAGATACAGTCGTTCCTCAACCCTAAGAGCCCCGTCTATCTCCCTAAGCACAAAGGCAAGGGCCACGGCGGACAGAAGCTCGTGGAGCTCGGAGGACTCGCCGTATCGCTACTCATGGCACCAGAAATCTTCTGGGACCCTATCCCACAGGCTGACCGCGACTCCCTCGCTGCCGTCTTCAAGACATACGCCGAGGGCGGCACCATCGACATGAACTGGCGATTCTTCAACATGTGTCTGCTCTCGTTCCTCCAGGGCAAGGGCTACGACGTCAACACCAAGTACCTCCAGGAACTCGTACAGAAGAACCTCAACGCATACGTCGGCGACGGATGGTATCACGACGCACCGCTCTTCGACTACTACTCCATGTGGGCGTTCCAGATGTACGGACCGCTGTGGGCAGAGAGCTTCGGAAAGAAGTACTATCCAAAGGAGGCGGAGCAGTTCCTCAACAACCTCCGCGATATACCAAAACAGTACCCTTACATGTTCGGACGCGACGGTAAGATGCAGATGTGGGGACGCAGCATAACATACCGCATGGGTGCTGCTATACCTTTGGCACTCACCGGATTACTAAAGGACAAGAACATCGACTACGGATGGATGCGACGCATCTGCAGCGGGGCACTACTGCAGTTCCTACAGAACCCTGACTTCATGGCCGACGACCACCTGCCGAACCTCGGTTTCTACGGACATTTCGAGGACTGTCTGCAGCACTACAGCTGCCGTGGCAGCGTCTTCTGGATGGCTAAGATATTCCTCTCGCTATACCTCCCTGCCGACAACCCTTACTGGACCGCCAAGGAGACCGAGGGACCATGGGCAAAGATGAAGCCAGGACAGCCTAACATCATCTACGCCGAGAAGTCCAAGACGCTGACTGTCAACTATCCCGAGACGGGCATGACAGAGTTCCGCAACGTCTTCACACGCAACAGCGGATTCTACTACGGCCTCGAAAACTACAACCGCCTCGCATACAACTCCACCCTGCCATGGCAGAAGGACGGCAAGGACGGTGAGGTTGCCATGTCCTACGTCACATCGAAGGACTCCGTATGGAACTCCATCAACAGCTACACCGGCGAGGGACTCCGCAAGGACGGATGGTTCTGCCGCACCGCTGTCATGGAGAACGACAAGGACGTCACCATCGCCCTCTCAGAGAAGATTCTCCCTAATGGCATACTACGCTGCGACACCATACGCACCAGCGGCGAGCGAAAGGTTCGCATGGGATTCTACGCACTCCCTGTCTATGACAAGCAGGTGCATGGCAACGGACTCATCATACCGGGCTCAAAGCAGAAGGCTATGAAGATAGACAACGGACGCTATCAGGTCATCACCATTCCTCTCGAAGGATGGGAAGACATAGAGCCTGTATATAGCAACAGCCTACATCCGGAGACCTTCAAGAGCACCGTCGTCGATCTCACGGCAACGGTCAACGGAGAGCGTGTACTAAAGTCACTAATGCTCCTGCTACCTTCAGGAAAGCCCGTAAACTTAGTGAAGGAACTGGACAAAATAAAATTCTGAGCGAAATCTTATCTTACGTCAAGTAAATACACCATAACTGAAAATAAAGTGAAAAAAAATTGTGTGCGCACACAGTTTTTCTTACCTTTGCACTCAGATAGTCGAAAAGACGTGCGCCAGCTGACGCTGACACGCACTATTTTCTGAGTGCGCGCGAGTGCACCGTGAAAGGATAATAACACAGCAAATTTCACAGGATAACACAATGTTTAACAAGTGGTTGGCAAAGAAGCTGTAACCCACTGGCAAGTAGTCCGAAGGCTGGCTGTCAGAAGTTCATACTTCACCGCTCTCCACGTCAAAAAAACAGAGAAAGGAAAAAGTTATGATGTTTTCAAATGTATCAATGATGCTGATGCTCGGAATGGTAGCTGTTTCAACAGTATGCGGATGCAAGTCTATCATGGGAGGTAACACCAAATAAACTGCATTTCGCAATACCAAAAACACACACCGGGCGATGCTCGACAAGGATTCGGGCACAGCTTTTACAAACAAGATTTTACTAATTTTAAATAACGCCTGTCCTGCCATCACCAAACAAGTGATTGGCAGGATTTTTTTTGTTTCCCACCGCAAAAACAATAGTTTTTCACTGAAAACAACCTATTTTGCATGAAAAACGCAAGAATATCATGCGAAAATTTCCATATTTCATATAAAATTTGTACCTTTGCATGCATTCTGTGCGCTCTGCGTGCGTAAAAAGGGGCGTATTGCGCCCGTTTTCTTTCTGGCAAACAAAAACAAAAAATAATAATAAATCAAAAAACAACTAACAAAAAAATGCAAAACAAAGGAATTGTAATTGTAACCGCCATCCTCTTGACGCTTGCAAGTATTTTCTATTTGTCGTTCTCGGCTGCAACGAGCTACTATGACTCGGAGGCAGAGAAGATCAGCGACCCTATCGCTGCGCAGAACTACAAGGACTCCGTGAAGTACCTTGGTGTCTATTCTTATCAGCAGTGCCTTGAGACACAGATCGGACTCGGTCTCGACCTTAAGGGCGGTATGAACGTAATCCTTGAGATCAGCGTACCTGACGTTATCGACGTTCTCGCTGACCACAAGACAGACGCTGCCTACAAGAAGTCAATGGAAGAGGCTAAGAAGGAGGAGGAGACCTCACAGAAGGACTTCATCACACTCTTCATCAATGCTTTCCAGAAGAACGCTCCCGGCAAGCCTCTCAGCACCATCTTCGCTACACAGCAGCTCAAGGGCAAGGTTTCTACAAAGTCAACAGACTCTGAGGTAGAGGCAGCTCTCCGCGCTGAGGTACAGAGCGCCATCGACAACTCTTACAACGTAGTGCGCAACCGTATCGATAAGTTCGGCGTTGTTCAGCCAAACATCCAGAAGCTCGAAGGTCAGGAAGGCCGTCTGATGGTTGAGATGCCAGGCGTCCGCGAACCAGAACGTGTGCGAAAACTCCTCCAGGGTTCTGCTAACCTTGAGTTCTGGGAGACATACAACGCACAGGAAGTAATACCTTACCTCTCACAGCTCGACACACGTCTTGCTAACGGCGCTCCTGCTGAGGAGGCTCAGGCTGACACTACAGCAAAGGCTGAGGAGCCTGCTGCTGAGGCAAAGGCAGACACTGCCGTTAAGGACGCTACAAGGAAGTATCAGCTTGCTGACAAGAACGCTGACAACGCTGCTGACGCCAAGAAGGCTGCCAGGACAGACGAGGCACAGCGCGCTGAGATGATAAAGCAGCACCCACTCCTCGCTCGTCTTGAGGTAGTACGCGGTCAGAGCCTCTCTACCGTTGGCTACGCTCACGTTCGCGATACTGCAGAGATCGGTAAGATACTCCGTAGCGACGACGCTGCAAAGGTTATCCCTTCTGACGTCAAGCTCCTCTGGTCTGCCAAGCCAACAGACCTCATCGAGGGCAACAAGACAATCTTCGAGCTCCACGCACTCAAGGTTACATCTACCTCTGGTCGCGCACCACTCGAGGGTGACGTTATCACTGACGCTAAGGATGAGTTCGACAACTTCGGACGCCCATGCGTTTCTATGTCAATGAACAACGAGGGTGCACGCCTCTGGGCTCAGCTCACAAAGCAGAACGTAGGCAAGGCTATCGCTATCGTTCTCGACGGCGTTGTTTACTCTGCACCACGCGTTAACGGTGAAATCTCTGGTGGTAACTCACAGATCTCCGGTAACTTCACCATCCAGGACACCAAGGACCTCGCTAACACCCTTAAGTCTGGTCGTATGCCAGCACCTGCACGTATCGTACAGGAAGAAGTCGTTGGTCCTACACTCGGTGCACAGTCTATCATGCAGGGTGAGATTTCGTTCGTCATCGCATTCATCCTCCTCATGCTCTACATGGTTTGCATGTACGACCTCATCCCGGGAATGATGGCAAACCTCGCACTCGTCGTCAACCTCTTCTTCACACTCGGCATCCTCACCTCGTTCCAGGCAGCGCTGACAATGTCAGGTATCGCTGGTATGGTGCTCTCCCTCGGTACTGCCGTTGACGCCAACGTGCTTATCTACGAGCGTATCAAGGAGGAGATGAAGCGTGGTCTCCAGCTCAAGCAGGCACTCGCTGCCGGTTACAGCAACGCCTTCTCTGCTATCTTCGACTCCAACCTCACCTCTATCATCACAGGTGTCATCCTCTACGTCTTCGGTACAGGTCCTATCCGCGGCTTCGCTACAACATGGATCATCGGTATCATCTGCTCATTCTTCACAGCAGTATTCCTCACACGTCTCATTTACGAGAACCGTCTCGCAAAGGACAAGTGGCTTGGCCAGACCTTCACCACACGCTTCTCTAAGAACCTTCTCCAGAACACCGACGTGAAGTTCATGTCTCTCTACAAGAAGACCTTCGCCGTCGTTGGCGTTGCTGCAGTAGTATTCATCGGAAGCCTCTGCACCATGGGTCTCGCTAAGTCTATCGACTTCACTGGTGGTCGCAACTACGTTGTAGTCTTCGACAAGGCAACAGAGCCAGAGCAGGTTCGTGAGGTACTCGGAAAGGCATTCCCAGAGGCTACCACCAGCGCACTCGCACTCGGTACCGACGGCAAGACCATCCGTATCTCTACCAACTACAAGATCGAGTCTAACGACCCTAACATTGACGACGAGACAGAGACAATCCTCTACAACGCACTCAAGCAGGGCGGACTCGTAGCACAGAAGGACATCGACGCATTCAAGAACCCTGACGTTCGCGAGGGCGGCTCTATCATCTCTTCTACAAAGGTAGGACCATCCGTAGCTAAGGACATCACCTTCGGCGCTATCTACTCAGTGCTCATCGCTCTCGTGGCTATCTTCCTCTACATCATGGTACGTTTCCGCAACGTAGCATTCTCGGTAGGCTCTACAGTAGCCCTCGCAGTAGATACACTCGTAGTGCTCGGTCTTTACTCACTCCTCAAGGACATAGTGCCATTCTCACTCGAGATAGACCAGACCTTCATCGGTGCCGTACTTACCGTCATCGGTTACTCTATCAACGATAAGGTGGTTGTCTTCGACCGTATCCGTGAGAACCTAAAGCTCCATCCAAAGCAGGATCTCCAGACCACCTTCAACACCTCTATCAACCAGACTCTCGCACGTACCGTTAATACATCCGCATCAACGCTCCTCGTGCTCCTCTGTATCTTCTTCATTGCAGGTGACTCTATCCGTAGCTTCTCATTCGCAATGATCCTCGGTGTTGTCTTCGGTACCCTCTCTTCTATCTTCGTTGCAGCCCCAGTCGCTTACCTCACCCACGGCAGCAAGATTGAGAACCGCCTCGCAAAGGAAGCACAGGCAGAAGAAGTAAAGTAAGAAGTTTCTATTAAACAGGCTATAAAACAATGCGCCGCCTCCATTCAATCAATGGAGGCGGCGCTGTTTTTTCTAGGGTTTTCTAGGGTTATCTAGGGTTATCTAGGCTTTCCTATGTTTTCCTATGTTTTCCTAGGCTTTCCTAGTTTCTCCTAGTCTCCCTAATATTCTCCCCCTCCCCTAATAACGGGGAGGGGGTGGGGTCTTATCTCTTGTTTACCACGCCATTAGCGTCCTGCATCGTTATCTTGCCGTCCGCGTTCATGTCGGCGGCACGCTTATCGAAGAAAGGCACAGGAGTGCCGAGGTAGTAGTTTACTATGCCCTTGGCGTCATCGTTGTTTACGAAACCATCACCATTAACGTCACCCATCTTCTCGTGCGGCATGTTGAGGTAATAGAGTTGCTGCGCCTCCGTGGCAGATAGGTCTCTGTTGAAGACGCTGAGACTGCTTACGAGACAGTTGGCAGAGCCCCAGAAGCTACCCATACCCAAACACATGTACTTGTATTTCGAGATGGTATTGATGGCAGCAGCATAGTCGAAGGCGGAAGCCGTAGCTCCGGCAGAGCTGTCAAACGACTTGTTCGTCTGCAGCACGCCGTTGATGTAGAGTCTTGTGGCAGTAGGCGAAATAGTCACCGTGACATACTTCCACTGTCCCACGGTCAGTGCGAGCGCCGTAGAAGAGCTTGGGTGGTTGATGTCGTACCAGCTGCCAGCGTTGTCGTTATAGCCGATGTAGAGGTTGTCGGTGATGTAGAAGCGTCCCGCAGCGTCTGCAGGCTTCTCTCCGTCGAAGAAAGAGAGAATGCAGTCCCAGTTCGTAACCTTTGCGGAGTTCACCCAGAAGCCTATGGTGATGCCTGTAGCATTGCTACCGATAAGCGGATTGTCCATGCGTGCATAGCAGCAAGAGCCCTGAGCATAGAAGAACTGGTGCATCACGTTGCCCATCTGCTCGTCGAGGTATATCTCCGGCTTCTTGCCGGCAGTGGTAGCGTTGCCGATGGTAATAGCCTGCGCCGTATTACACTCGTTGACGCTGTTCACGGACTTCAGGTCATAGTAAGCCACGAGGCCCGTTTTCGCATCAGCCGTATTCGTGCCCATCGTCACGTTCTTTGTCTTGTTATAGGTGTAGTCACCCCTCTCCAGCGTCACGCTGAGTGCCTGTCTGCGCTTTGACGATGGCTGATAGCCGTAGATACCGAATACGTCCATCACCTCTGGCATAGACGATCTGTAAGTACCCCTGACGCCGTCCGTCAGCAGTGGCATGCTGTTGCTTGTGTTTGAAGTGGTGGTGAAGATGGTGTTGGCAGAGATGTTCTTCGCTATTGCCGTGCGGTCCTCCAGCTTATAGAGCCATACCGCCTCACCGGCGTTGTTATCTGTCGTGGATCCTATCTTCGTCCTTACCGCTGTGATACAGTTTGCAATGTTCTTGCTGTCCGTTATCTCCTGCTGCATCACAACGCCGTAGTAAGTGCCCGGGCCTATCTTCAGCTTGATGTACGACTTACCCTCCTGCGTATATTCCCACGTACCGTTATAGGTACCTGCCAAGTCTATTATCTTGCCATCCTCAGTCAGTGTTAGCTCCACTGGTGTAGCCTCCTGAGCCGTCTGATAGTCAAGCTTGTAAGGATGAATGAGGCACTGGTACTTACCCGCCATCAGTTTCTTCGTCAGCAACTGTCTTGTGTCAATGTCGCTTTGCGTCGTCATGGTGAAGTCCGTCGCCGTACTCTTGCTTCCGGCATATCTGAACGGCGAGGCGCAGAGCCATCCGTTCTCGTTGGTGTAGAGTCGGTGTACGCGAATCTGATGACCCTCGTCATTCTGGTTGTCGGCGTAGTGGTTGAAGCGTGTGTGGAATATGAGGTACGCCTCGCCGTCAGCACCCACGATGGCGCTGTTGTGGCCCTGGCAGCGCTCTCCGAGGCTCATAGGTCCCCAGTTGTTATATGCGCCCAGTACGCGTGCTCCGCGGTTCGTGGCAGCGTTCTTACCCCTGTTCTGCATGCCGCTGGTGTATTTCGCGCTCACGCCATTCATGTCAGTGTATGGTCCGTCAGGATTAGCCGAGCGGAATATGCGCATCTCGTAGCCGCCGCCCTTGTCCTGATTCGTAGCTGCCCAGTTGTTGAGCATGAAGCCGTACGACATGAAGAGGTAGTAGTAGTTGCCGATCTTCTGTATGTACGAACCCTCACCGCTGACGTAGTATCCGCCGGCGATGCGTTTTCCGAAGTAAGGGTCGTCAGCTGTTGCGCTGGCAGAGGAGAGGTTGCTGCCGTAGGTTGTGGTGTAGTCGCGCAGTCCGGTGTTCTTGTCCAGCTTGATGATCCATATACCGCCCGACCATGAGCCGTACGACATCCACAGCTCGCCCTCGTCGTCGTAGAACACGCAAGGGTCGATACAGTTAGGGTAATATGTGCCCCATGAACCCTTCGTGCCGCTATAGCGTCCCGGCAGTGTGTTGGAACCCAGTACGAGTGGCAGGTCGGTCTTCAGGTGGCTGACGCTCTTTCCCGAGTACGACTGTCCGTTGAATCCGCCGAAGATGATAGGTGCCTCATATTTGAACGGTCCCTCCGGGCTGTCGCTTGTCAGCAGCACGATTACCGACGCCCAGTTGTCGCCGTTGAGTGAGAGGTACATGCACCACTTCTTCATCACGGGGTTATACACCATGTCCGGAGCCCACTGGTTTCCAGGAATATGGCTCTCCGTACCGTTAGCATTGTATATGGCGCAGAATGCACCCGCATCGAACGATCCGAGCGTCTTCGTCGTTACGGTGGAGCCGTTCTTCACCTGCACCTCGTGCGTAGGACATTCCTTGAAAGCGTTGGTGAACGAGCCGCCTACGAGCAGGTTGATGCCGAAGTTGCCATTCCAGATGTTCGACCACGAAGCGAGATCCGGGGATTTTGCCATTCCGAGGTGCGTACCCACGAGGTAGTATGTCTTCGTTGCCTCGTCGTAGTAGATACTTGGGTCGTGAACGCTCTGCAGCGTCTTGGAGTTCGTCCCCATGAGAGCCGTTGCCTCTGCATCCGTCAGCACTTTCATCGGTTCCTGTGCCCCGGTGGTCACAGCCGTCGCGCACATTATGGATAGTAAAAGTTTCTTGATCATAGATATGTCAGTGTTAGTATATTTTTAGTTCTGTTGCAAATTTACGAATTATTTCTGATAATTGCAAATTTTTTTATTGATTTTTATAAGGTACGCGAAGTAAGTACAAATTTCCTGGAAAAAAATCATGGGAAAAAGGCGAGGATTTAATGTTAACAAACCTTTAGAATGTTAATCTTCGCGCAAAAAAACGTTCGGGGCCGGGTGGTGAAATAGGAGCAGAAATGTGATAGGGTAGGTGTAAAATCATGTCAGAAGAGTATGCAACATGGTATGTAACACGGTAGGATGAGGCGCAAAAGAGGGTGCGTGGCGTGAAAGCTATCTGGTTAGGAGGTGAAAGCTATCTGGTTAGGATGTGAAAGCATAGCTATTAGGAGGTAAAAGCTATGCTATTACATCGTGATTAGATAGTCTTTAGAGGGGTGGAAACGTTCGAAAATGTACGCAAAAAATTTTCCTGAATACCAAACCTCTCGTTATCAAACAGTTACAAACGGCGATTCCTTGGGCTGTAGCAAACCATATTTCCGTTCATTATTTCCACGCCAGGGGAAATGTTAACGCATTTCGATGAAGTGTTGCAAAATGTTAAAGCAAGAATTGCCTATACCCCGTTTTGCTATCTTAAAATTACAAAAAATTCCAAAACTGCGGTTTTAATGTTAAAAAGTGGGGAAAAATGTGATGGTTTACAATTTTTAACATAAAAATAAAGAATGTATATACAAAAAAATATTACCTTTGTAGGGAAAATCAAGCGTGCGCGCACGTTTGACATGCATGTTCGCAATTATCACGCACTACGAAATACTACTGACAATATTTTTTTTAATTCACATAATTACTAACTTAAAAAACTTAATCATTATGAAACTAAAAACATTACTTGTTTTAGGAGCATCAATGTTTGCTGCTACAGCATCCGCTGAGTGGACGAAGCCTGTTCTTCAGACACAGGATATCGTTACCGACGGCACTACAGAGCAGTATCTCTACAATGTGGAGACAGGTCGTTTCGCCATTGCTGGCAACGACTGGCAGACACGTGCTTCTGCAGAAACAGCCGGTGCTACATGGAAGATCCAGGTGAAAGATGCAGACAACGGCACCTACTCACTCATCGACTACGTAGCAAAGTTCAAGGAGTACCGCAAGACGTTCGTTGACGGACCTGCTGCTATCTGGTGTGACAACAACACAGGTGCTAACTGCGACTCTTGGACACTCACTCCAATAGGCGACGGCAACTACCTGATCGGTAACAAAGCTTTCCCTGACCAGTATGTCGGTGCACAGCTTGACGGTGCGGACACACGTCTCTACCTCACTTCTTACTTCACTGAGAATACTATTGATGCAGGCTACACATGGACCAGTGTCAGCAAGGAGGCTTACGACAACTTCGCACCAGAGGTGAAGCGCTACGAGACAGCAATGAAGCTCAAGGATGCTCTCGATGACATCAAGGCTGCTTATTCTTCTGTTGACGTTGCTGCTGAGCAGGCTGTCTATGACAACGAGTCTTCTACACAGAAGGAGCTTGACGACGCTATTGCTGCTGTAGTAACAAAGAAGGCTAAGGCTAGAGCTGAGGAGGCTGAGGCTGCTGCTTCTATTGACAACCCACTCGATATGACCAGCTCTATCACCAACCCTTCTTTCGAGGACGGTAAGACAACAGGCTGGACATATTCTAAGAGCGGTGCATTCGGTGATGCTGCTGACGGCAACGTACAGCCAAACTCTAACGGTACATACACCTGTAAGAACACAGACGGTGCCTACCTCTTCAACACATGGGCATGGGGTTATCCTATCACACAGAAGCTCTCTAACATGCCAAACGGTATCTATGCTCTTGAGGCAATGGTAGCATCTTCTGACGACTGTACAAACGTTTACACCACAGCTGAGACCTCTTACAGAAAGTTCAAGAACGCCATCACTCTTGAGGCAGGTGAAGGCTTCAACAAGCAGACCTGGGGTACACGTGGTTCATTCCTCTTCCCTGTAGGTGACGGTGAGTTCACTATCGGTGCTGTTGGTGCTGATGCTGACGGTAAGAGCTACCTCGAGGGCGGCCGCTGGTGGTACAAGGTTGACGACTTCAAGCTGACATACTACGGCAACAAGCCAGAGGCATGGCAGTACGGTTGGGTTAACTACGCTGCAAAGGCTGAGGAGCCATCTGAGGAAATCATGATCTCTGACGAAGCTTACGACGCATACGACGAGGCACGCAGCCCTAAAATCGTTGTAGAGAACTTTGAGCAGTATGCTGCTGCTGTAAATGCTCTTGACGAGGCTGTTGAAAAGATGAACGAGAACATCGCTCTCTGGCAGCAGCTCGCTGAGGAGGTAGAGAAGGCTAAGAGCGTTGTTAACGGCGAAGGTGTTGACAAGAGCAATGATGACGTTCTTGCACTCATTGACTATGTAAACAGCAAATATCCTGACCTCAGCCAGAACACAGTGCTGACTTCTGAGGACGTTAAGGCTGAGATACAGAAGGTAAAGGACATGCAGGAGGCTGTTAAGAATGCACTCACAAAGGGTGCTGACGTAACATCTTACCTCGTGAACCCTGACTTCTCTAAGGGTAAGGAAGGCTGGAACGGTGATCCTACCATCAACGAGTCTTGCGGTGAGAAGTACAACAGTGGCGTCTTCGACGTTTACCAGGAGGTTAAGGATCTTCCTGTAGGTCTCTATGAGATCTCCGTACAGGGCTTCTACCGTCAGTATCGTGACGACGGTTCCGGTGCTGATGCATTCAAGGCTTGGAACAACATCTTCGAGGACACTGAAGACGCTAGAACATTCAGAGATCCAGCTCCAGATCCATTGGCATTCGTTTACATGAACGACATGAAGACTCCTCTCGAAACTGTTTATAAGTACGCACAACCAATCGACGGCGTTGACGGAGAGGGTAAGTCAACATGTAGCTTCTACGGTACAACAAACTGGGGTGCTGACCCTAAGAACAAGTACGCTTATCCTAACGGCATGTCATCTGCTGCAAAGGCATTCGCTGATGGTGCTTACACCGTTAAGGCTTACGGACTCGTAGCAAGCAAGGAGGACGCTCTCCGCATCGGTGTCAAGGGTGAACTCAGTGGTCCTCACTGGGCTATCTTCGACAACTTCAAGCTCACATACCAGGCAAAGGATCCAGAAATCGTTAACATGCTCCTTCCTACTATCTCTGCTGGACTCGACCTCACCCAGCTCATGGGCGTAGAGGTTAAGGCTGCTGCTCAGACAGCTCTTGAGACAGCTCAGACAGCTGAAGACGATGTACAGAAGTTCAACGCTCTCTGCGAGGTTGCTTCTGCTTCTACAAAGATCGACGCTTCTGTTGCTGTATTCAAGGAACTCGCTGCTAAGTATAAGGAACTTGACAATGCGTTTAACTCATCTCAGGCTAGCGACGAGACCATTACTGCTTGTGACGAACTCTTGGCGCAGATGCAGATCGCTACCAATACTGCAACAAACACTCTCACAACAGCTCAGGCTCAGGAGCTCATCGACGCTGTTCCTGCAATGATCAAGAAGCTCGCTATCCCTGCTGCTATCGCTGAGGCATCTATCGAGAACCCACTCGACATGACAGGCTTCATCGTTAACCCAAGCTTCGAGGATGGTCACACAACAGGCTGGACTCACGACAAGTCTGACGGCACTGTACAGCTCGGCCCTCAGAACAACTCTGAATTCGGAAAGACCGGTACTTACTATGCTGAGAAGTATCACGCTGCTGGTACATACCAGATGAGCCAGGTTCTCTCTGAACTCCCTTCTGGTACATACGTTATCACTGTTGACGGTCACGCTTCTAACGGTGCTGACCTCTTCGCTAACGAGACAACCAAGGACTTCACAAACCTTACTGATGCTAAGAAGCCTAACACTGAGAAGGTTTGCGTATTCATCAACGAGGGTGAGACAATCACTATCGGTGTCAAGGGTACTCTCACTGGCGACACATGGGTATGTGTTGATAACTTCACACTCGCTTGTGTAGGTTACCAGGTTAACAACGTAGATGCTTGGTACGAGGCTAACTCTGTAGAGGACGTTAAGGCTGCTGCTGACGCTAAGGCTGTCAAGGTTGCCAAGTTCTTCAAGAAGGGTAAGCTCGTCATCCTCAAGGATGGTAAGTTCTACAACGCAGCTGGTGCGGCTGTAAAGTAAAGAAGACCCCACCCCCCCGCCCCTCCCCGTTGTCAGGGGAGGGGAGAGGGATTACGGGAAAAAGCTTAAAATTTACTTTAATGAAACGTAAACGAACGAAAGTTCACATATAATCTGAAAATGCTAGGACTGGAGCGGGCAAGACGCCCACCCCAGCCTTGGCGTTTTTGTTATTTTAGGTTAGAGGAAAGAGGAAAGAGGAAAAAGGTTAGAGGAAAAAGGAAAGAGGTTAGAGGAAAGAGGAAAGAGGAAAGAGGAAAAGAGAGCCTAGAAGCTCTAGAAACCCAACATCGACTATCCCTAAGGTTTACACCTTATCTATATATATAGCGGCCATGTAGCACACGGTGCTTCAGTATGCCCCCCAAGAACTAAACAATAAAGAAAACTATTAATTATATATTTCTAACTATGACAACAAAAATTGTAAAACACAAAAGAAGTTTGTGTGGACGCATCAGGAGAGTGTCACTCCAGATGATTGCGGCGTGCGGCATCCTTGCAGGAACAGCCGGCTTGCAGTCGTGTGAGAAGGACATCCTCGAGGGCCAGCCGGAGTGGCTCGGCAACTCCATCTACGAGCGTCTGCAGGAGGGCATCAACGTCAACGACGGCTCTCACAAGACCTTTAACTACACCCTCCGCCTCATCGACGACCTGGGTGAGTCTGAAATCCTTGCGCACACTGGTTCGAAGACGCTCTTCGCTTCCAGCGACGAGGCTTTCGAGGCATGGTTTGCCAAGCAGGGCAAGACCTACGACCAGCTGACGCTGACGGAGAAGAAGAGCCTTCTCTACAATGCCATGATTGACAATGCGTACCTCACCGAGCTGATGTCAAACGTGGCAGGCACGCCACCTCTCGCTGGTGCTGCCATGCGCCGTGAGTCGTCGGCAACCTATCTCGACTCTATCATCGAGATGAAGAGGGAGGATATGCCTTCAAAGCTTACCTCTACGTTCGACGAGGAGAACAGCAAGTCTGAGAATCCTGTCATCGACGCATGGAGCTACGACCGTACGAAGAATAGCATCCACATCGTTCGTGACAACACGAACCCTCCTATGATACACTTCCTTCCTAAGTTCATGCAGAACATCGGCATGACCGACGAGGACCTTAAGATCATCTCCAACGGACAGTCAAACTCCATAGAGGATGCGTGGGTCAACGGTATGAAGGTTATCTCTACGGAGCAGACCTGTAAGAACGGTTACATCTACGTCATCGACGGCGTGATGGACTATAGGTCAAACATGGCACAGGTGCTCAGCGAGCGCTCTGACACAAAGCTTTGGGCACAGGCCCTCAACCGCTTTGCCGTTCCTCTGCCTGTCTCGGATCCAAAGATTCTCTCTGACTACCACAACGCTACCGGCAATACCGATACGCTCTTCGTGATGAGCTACCTCAACAGCAGTGAGAACCATGCTTTGCTTACCGGCGGACACATGAAGACTACTGTCAACGAGGGTTCCGGTGCACTGCTCTTCGATCCGGGCTGGAACCAGTACCGCCCATTCAACCGTACGGACAACAACACGATGTACAAGGATGCAGCCGTGATGATTGTTCCTACCGACGACGTAGTAAGACAGTGGATGCAGGGTGAGGGTAAGGACTTCACTGCCGAGTTCGGCTCGTGGGAGAACATTCCTTACGAGAACCTCACAAAGATCTTCAAGGTTAACATGCTGACGAGCTTCACGGCTTCGCTGCCTTCGAAGTTCGACTATATCCTCGACCAGACAACGCAGAACAAGCTCGGCATCAAGCCGGAGAACGTGAAGGAGTGCATCATGTGTAACAATGGTGTCATATACCTCGTCAACAAGTTCTTCACTCCTGAGGAGTATAGCTCCATCATCTATCCTACGGAGCTCAAGAAGTCGGGCATCTACAGTGCCATCAACCACTCTCTCTCTGGTTCATACGGTGGTGCGTCCGGCTATCTCTCTTCTTACGACTTCAGCCCATACCTCTCTGCCCTCGGCACCAAGTTCTCGTTCTTCGCACCGTACAACGTTACTCCGTCAACAAACGAGACTCAGCAGAAGGCCGGCGACATGTTCCGCATGATCGACCCTTGCTCTTACGGCATCGGAGCCGACAAGGACTCGCTGAACATCATGGAGGTTTACTACGGCAAGCCTGCCGACGCTACCTCGAACCTTTTCGGTGTCAACGCAACATACTTCGGCGGCAAGGAGCAGGGCGAAGGCTCTTCATGGGACATCAACGAGAACGTTGCAGTGTCAGCAGCACTCATCAAAAGCATGAAGACCATGAACGTTGCAAACCGCATGTATAACCTTATCGACAACAGCGTCATCATCGGCGAGGTTGATGCAGCAGCTCCTGGTCAGGAGTACTTCCTCACAAAGGGCGGCAGCATCGTGCGCGTCAAGAAGGAAGGTGGCAACGTAAAGATTCAGGGTGGCTATCAGATGGAGCACGACTACTGGATTACAGTGCCAAATCAGCACATCGTACACAAGACAAACGGTGCTACCTACGGCATCTGCTCTGCTGAGGCCCTTGCTTCTGCACAGAAGCTCATCAACGTGCCTCAGACAGCCCAGAACTCTGTATGGAAGATTATGGAGCAGGAGGCAGCAAAGTCAGGTGCTACCTGTACTCTCTTCTACGAATACCTCAACGCTTCAGGCCTGCTCCTCGACCAGTCGAGCGGCTACAACAGCGGTCAGGGCCAGAAGAACCTGAGCCTCTTCGACTCATTCAACTACACCGTCTATGCACCTGTTGACGCTGCCATCCAGGAAATGATCGACAACGAGTGGCTGCCGAAGATTGATGATATCAACGCAGAGCAGGCTATCATCGACGATCCTGACGCTTCTGCTATCGATGTAGAGACAGCAAAGAAGAATGTGGAGTCAATGAAGAAGATTATCAAGGACTTCATCTCGTACCACATACAGGATAATGCAGTGATGGTTAACGGTCCGGTTGTCAATAGCATATATGAGACAGGTCTCGTAAACAACAAGACCAACCGTTTCTATACGCTCGACGTAGTGCAGTCTAACGGTACACTGACCGTTCGCGACCAGGCTGGCGACACACGCCACGTAGCAGGTTTCCACAACAAGGTGGCTTGCGAATACTGGATCAAGGGAACGCCAGGCGACATCAGTGCTGACATCGCTACCTCTTCAAGTGCTGCCGTACACCAGATTGACGGCGTGCTCTACTACGACAAGGCAAGTCAGCAGCGCAAGTGGAAGACTCAGGTTTCTTCTGCCAAGCGTTCACGCTTCATCCGTTAAAAACCTAAACATCATTTTACTACATATTAGTTTATATGAAACACATTATTTATAATAGCATAGCGCGACAGACGAGGTCTCTGCTCCTGCTCGTAGCGATGCTCCTCAGCACTACGGCAGCCCTGGCTCAGGTGACTCAGGTCTATGGTACCGTCAGTGATGACTTCGGCCCGCTGATGGGTGCTACCATCTGTGAGATTGATGGCAACGGCCGTATCATAGAGTCAACAGTTACCGACATGAACGGTAACTTCAACATGAAGGTAAAGAACTCTGCAAAGAACAAGCTGCGCATCTCGTATGTAGGCTTGAAGACGCAGACCCTGAAGTTCGACAGGACGAACTACGACATCATGATGTCATCGGCAACGACGCTTCAGGAAGTCACCGTACAGTCAAAGCGCCGCATGACGGGTGCCGGCCTGCCAATCCCTGAGCGCGAGGTATCGTTCGCAAAGCAGGGCATCAGCGCCAAGGACTTCGAGGGTCTCGGCATCAGCTCTATCGACGAGGCTCTGCAGGGCCGTATCGCCGGTCTTGACATCGTGGGTGCGTCGGGTAACATCGGTTCCGGCTCCGTGATGCGTCTCCGTGGTTCTGCCTCACTCTCTTCCGGCGTTGACCAGAACCCGCTTATCGTTGTCGATGGCAACGTGCGCGATGTGGATATGTCAACATTCGACTCCAACAGCTCCGACATGAACGAGCAGATGGCTCAGCTCCTCAACATCAACACAGAGGATATCGAGGACCTGCAGGTGCTCCTCGACGGTGCCGGTGCTGCCATCTACGGTTCGCAGGGTGCAAACGGTGTCATAGAGATCAAGACAAAGCGTGGTAAGCGCGGTAAGCCAAAGGTGACCTACGCCCTGAAGCTCACCGGCAAGTATCAGCCAAAGGGCCTCTCACTGCTCAATGGTGACGAATACACCATGCTGCTGAAGGAGGAATACTTCAACCCAACACAGAACGACAAGGCTTCTGCCGGCGTCAACGAGATCAACTACAACAAGAACTACGCTGACTACCATCAGTACAACGACAATACGGACTGGCGCGATGAAGTGACACGCTTCGGTCTGCTCCAGACACACTACCTCACACTTGAGGGTGGTGGCGAGAAGGCTACCTTCCGTATCTCCGGCGGCTTCGACAATGAGAAGGGTTCTGTCATCGGACAGGGCATGCAGCGCTTCACCACACGTGTGAACCTCGACTATCAGGTAAACTCACGTATCCGCGTACAGACCAACTTCTCATTCCTCAGAACACGCTACGACAAGAACTATGACGGCGACCTCATCGCCATCGCTCAGCGCAAGATGCCTAACATGAGCATCTATCAGGAGGACAAGTACGGCAACGACACCGACCAGTACTACGACATGCCACAGAGCGGTATGTACATCGGTAACAACATCTTCGAGAACGACCAGCGCAAGCAGACCTATGTCAACCCTGTCGCTTCCGGTAACCTCGCAATGTTCAAGCAGACACAGTATGACCTCACACCTGAGCTCGTCATCAACTATGAGCTCTGGGGCATGGATGAGGATCACCACCGCCTGAAGTACCGCGGTTCCGTTTACATGCAGTCTTTCAACGACTATCAGGACAAGTTCTATCCTTCACAGCTCGTTTCTACTACATTCGCTTCGGGTCACAACACCTCTTCTGAGTACTCATACAAGCGTATGTCGTTCACTACGAAGCATGAACTCACATTCATACCTTCGTTCAGAAACAAGGACCACAGCCTCATGGCAATGGCTCGTATGGAGCTCAACAGCGGTTCTTCAAGCTCGCAGACAACAGAGGGCACCGGACTGCCTAACGGCGGACTGGAGAGCCCTAATGCCGGAGGTCTCCTCGTTTCGGGTTCACCACTGCGCTCTGACTTCAACGACTGGAGAAACCTCTACTTCACTCTCACTTCGCACTACTCTTACAAGAGCCGCTACTCTGCTGACGTGACACTCCGTATCGACGGTACTACAAAGCTCGGTAAGGACAACCACTGGGTTTATAACCCTGCTGTCTCTCTCCGTTGGAACATCATCGACGAGCCTTTCCTTGCAAGCCTCAAGGAGTCTGGCATAGTGTCGATGCTCTCGGTACGTCCATCATGGTCACTGCTTAACCAGCAGCCTGGCGGATACTTCCTCTACACTTCAAAGTACGGCAACTACTCTCAGTCGTACCTCGGCATGTCTGCAATGTATCCTATCAACATGCGCCTTAACGACCTTCAGTGTGAGAAGAACAACAAGCTGAACCTCGGTTTCGACCTCGGCTTCCTCAACGACAAGATCGTACTCGCATTCGAGGTGTATAACAATACACGTACTGACATGCTCATGCCTGGTTACAGAATACCTTCAAGCACGGGTTACGCTACAATCGGCAGCTACAACACCGGTAAGATGCGCAGCACTGGTTGGTCGTTCCGCATCAACGCCAACAACTTCGTGAAGAAGGGTAAGTTCTCTGCTGACGCATACGTGAACTTCTCTAACGACCGTTCTACACTGCTTGAGATGGACGAGAACGTCCTCAAGGGCATGAACACCACCGTTGACCTCACAAAGAACGCTCAGGTGCTGGACCGCGTACAGATAGACAACCCACTGAACGGTATCTATGGTTACGTTTCAAAGGGTGTCTATCAGTATCAGTATGAGACCATCAAGGACATGACCATCACTGACAACCAGGCAGCCGCTGCAGGCATTGACGGCTGGCAGCAGATGTCGAAGTACGAGAAGCAGCAGGCATGGATCAATGCCGGCAAGACGGCTCCTGTAGCTCTCAACGAGCAGGGACAGATCATCCGCGATGAGAAGGGCGACCCTATCCAGATGAAGTACGGATATACTAACGACGGTACAGGTGTCAACGACCCTGACGGTACTGCCGGTTACAAGTTCAAGGGTGGTGACGCCATCTACGAGGACATCAACCACGACGGCCAGATCAACGCCCTCGACATCAAGTACCTCGGATCTTCACTCCCTAAGCTCTATGGTGGTTTCGGTTTCACACTGAAGTACGGCGCATGGCGTCTGAGCACTAACTTCAGCTATCGTATCGGTGTTGACATCATCAACATGCAGCGTCTGAACTCGGAGGCTATGGTGAACAACGACAACCAGAGCCAGGCTGTCAACTACCGCTGGCGTAAGGAGGGCGACGTGACGAGCATCCCACGTGCCATGTATGGTGCAAACACCAACTTCAACACCCTCATGAGCGACCGTTTCGTAGAGAGCGGCTCATACCTCCGTCTCGGATTCGTACAGATCAACTACACACTGAACAAGAAGCAGCTGAAGTGGATCGGCCTGAACAAGATCAGCCTCTACGCAAGTGCCCACAACCTCCTGGTGCTCACTAACTACACCGGAGTCGATCCTGACGTTTCAGCAAGAGGCTACAGCCCTGCTGTTGACAATGCACAGACACCTCAGCCACGTACCTTCACTTTCGGTATGACAGTAGATTTCTAATTAACCGACAATCAACTACAAGACAATGAAAAAGAGTAATATATATAATAAGGTGAAGACTGCTGCTGTCATAACAGCTATCGCCGTAGGCTCTGCAGGCATGACAAGCTGTGGAGAATGGCTGGAGTTGGAGCCACACAATGAGATAACACAGGAGAACTTCTGGAACCAGGCTGCCGACGTGCAGTCTGCCGTTTCGGGCTGCTATCTCACCATGGAGAGCAATGCCGTGCTTTCCAGAATGCTCGTTTGGGGCGAGTTCCGCGCTGACAACGTGACGTACAACGGAACGACGACAGCAGAGAAGGATGCCAGCCTCGACCACATCCTCAAGGAGGGTATCACTGCTACAAACGCATATACATACTGGGGCGACATCTACACCGTCATCAACCGTTGCAACACCGTCATCAACTTCGCACCACAGGTGGCAGCGAAGGACCTCTCGTACTCGCCAGGTGAGATGAAGATGCACATTGCAGAGGTTACGACGCTGCGCTCACTCATGTACTTCTACCTCATTCGTACGTTCCGTAACGTACCTTACGTAGAGGAGGCTTACCTCGACGACAGCAAGCCACAGAAGATTGGTCAGACTGACTTCTACGTGGTTCTCGACAAGCTCATCGCTTCGCTTGAGGCTGTCAAGAACGATGCATATACAGAGTTCCCTGAGTCAACAAACGATAACGAGAAGCTCTACAGCACCAGCCGCGTGACAAAGCCTTTCATCTGGGCTCTGCTCTCTGAGATGTACCTCTGGAAGCAGGACTACGACAACTGTATAAAGTATGCCGACATGATTATCGACTTCAAGAAGAAGAAGGCTGAGGAGCAGCGCTTCACCAGTACGGACTTTGAGTATGTCAACGGCTATCCGCTCATCAACTTCAACATCCAGACAAACCGTAACCGTAACCATGCGTTCGACTTCAACCAGATCTTCGTTACGGGCAACAGCATGGAGTCTATCTTCGAGCTCAACTTCAACGGTGCTTCATTCGGACAGTACAATGAGCCTATCAGCAACTTCTATGGTGCTGAGGGACACGTGGCTCGCGTAATTCCTGCAAAGAACCTCTCTGACCTCAGCGACAAGAAGGAGACAAAGAACGTGTTTGCGGAGAAGAACAACTTCTACGACGGACGTCTCTTCAAGAGCATTCGATACAACTCTGGCGGCGACCCTATGTATATCTACAAATATACCGCTTCCGGAGATGGCATCACATTCAGAAGCTCGCAGACTCCTTACACCACAGGATACTATGCAGACCGCTACGGCGTATATGGTGATAAAGAGGACTCGCGCAACAGCTCAAACTTCATCATCTACCGCCTCTCGGACATCATGCTCCTCAAGGCTGAGGCACTGGCTCTGAAGATTTCTTCTGACGCTGCACTCAGCGAGGGCAGTGCCGACTATGCTCTGATGCAGCGGGCTTTCGACCTTGTACAGGCTGTCAACAACCGCGCACTTCTTGAGGACAAGCCTTCAAGCAAGCTCGACATTGTTGACATCGTGAACAAGAAGGACATGATAGACCTCGTTTACGACGAGCGCAACCGCGAGCTGCTCTTCGAGGGTAAGAGATACTTCGACCTCGTAAGACGCACAATGCGTGAGGGCAACTCGCTCTACCTCGCTGACAAGTGCTCGAAGAAGGATTCGAACCTTGGTGCTTACATCAAGTCGTTCCTCGAAAACTACGATCCTACACAGCCTAACGCTATCTTCTGGCCTATCAACCTCGACGAGATAAAGGCTGACGAGACACTTAAGCAGAACGGTTCGTTCAACAGCGGCGAGAGCACGTCAATGAAGAACAGTGCAAACTAATATCCTTAAAATTATAAACAACAAATATAGTTCATTCTTATGAATAATAATATATATATAAATAAGGTGAAGAAATCAGCAGCAAAGTTCCTCGCTATCATGGCGCTGCCATTGGCATCAGTGGCAGGCAGCATGATGACGTCATGCTCTGACAAGATGGACAGCGAGAACTACTACACCTTCACCGGTAAGATGATGAGCGAATATCTCAAGACCAACGAGAACCTGAGCCAGTTCGCTACCATCGTAGAGAAGGCGGGACTCATGGACCAGCTCTCTGCCTACGGTCACTACACCTGTTTCGCTCCTACCAATGCAGCATTGACGGAGTACCTCGCCAACGAGAAGCGCAAGACTCTCGACGAACTGACAAAGGAGGACTGCGACACCATAGCACGTACGCACCTCGTAGGTGTGGCTTACTCCTCACTGGACCTCGCTGCGTACAACAACCTCACCCTGGGTACGCAGAACATGATGATGCGTAACCTCAAGATCTCGCAGCAGAAGAACGCCGACGGCAAGACGGAGTTCGTGGTGAACAACAAGTCTGTCATTCCGTTCGAACTGCAGGACGACTCTGTTGAGAACGGTATCGTGCAGCCGGTCAACAAGGTTATTGTCAACTCTACAAGCTCTGTCGTAAACCTCATCAAGCAGAACTGTGCACAGAACACCGGCAACGTCGGCAAGCAGTCGCGAATATTCTTCGAGGCACTTAGCGTGACAGGTCTGGAACTCTACATGGACACACTCGTGGAGGACCACTCATACAACGTGCGTGACTACAAGGAGTACGAGTCATACAATACTGGTGCCGAGGGTCACGAGCTGGCTATTGCCCCTAAGACACGTAAGTACGGATTCACCGTCTTCGTTTGTCCTGACGACGTGCTCAACGCAAAGGGCATCAACTCTGTAGAGGACCTCTACAAGGAGGCGTGCAGAATCTATGATCCATTCAACACCTATGCCGGAACCATCGACAATGCTTCCGACAAGGACAATCCGCTCTACAAGCTCATGGCTTACCACATCCTCAACCGTAACGTGCAGTCGTACAACTACCTCACGGTGCGCGAGGACCTCGGCGTGGACTACAACTATGCCAACACCACAGACTGGTATGCTACGATGCTCCCTGGTTCAATCATGAAGGTGGAGCACCTCATCAACAAGAATGCAGCGTGGCTCGAAGGTGGCGTCTATGGTGACAGATACATCAACCGCCGCATTGACGACAAGCACAAGAACGGCGTGAACGGTACGAAGGGTGCTCACGTCATAAACCCTGACGAGGACTATGATGCTACAAACGGTATCTACTTCTACGTCGATGACCTCCTGAAGTTCGACGACGTGACAAAGGACATCGTCTGCAACACACGAATCCGTATGGATATGTCAACATTCTTCCCTGAGCTCGCTACAAACAATATCCGACTCAACGGTAAGTGGGACGACTATAGCCGTACAAACCTCACTGACGAGAACATCGGCTTCAACTACTACTTCCCCAACAACCCTAAGACAGGCAAGAACTATCTTGACGGCGTAATACTGCATACTGACAACTCACTCTTCGTTTACCGTCGCCCACGACTTAACTTCTACTCTATGCACGGCGATGAGATGAACGCATTCAAGGAGTTCGACATCGAGTTCAACCTACCGCCATTCCCATTCGAGGGACAGTGGCAGCTCCGTCTCGGATTCGCTCCTATGGATGATGCTCCTCGTGGTGCTATACAGTGCTACTTCGACGGCGAACCAACAGGTATTCCACTTAACATGGACCTCCAGATCAGCTCTGCAGAGGTATATGGTGGTAGCCTACCCTCATACTCTAATATCAGAGAGAATGAGGAAGAGCGAATCAAGGACTTCAAGATCCTGAAGCAGAAAGGTTACTACCGTGGCCCATACTCTATCTTCCATGCTAACAAGAACGACCCTAGCGGTGCTGAGAAGTTTGCACAGCAGCAGCATACCGTACGTAAGGTGCTCTGCACTGTAAACATCAGCAAGAGCGACCTCAGCAAGGTTCACACACTGCGTATCAAGAACGTATCGAAGACAAATGCCAGCTCGAAGGAGGCTATGCTCGACTACATAGAGTTCGTGCCACGCTCCGTTTACGGTATCAGCGATGATGGAGATACGGAAGACGACCTCTAATCAATTGACAATTAACAATTGAAAATAAAGCAAGGTTCCTTGCGGTGTTTCCGCAGGGAACCTCCAGAAAACAAAAATAACAGCTTATATATGAAATACAACAAATTGATAATAGCTGCAGCGGCTCTCCTCATCGGCACGTTCTCGTGTACCGACAACTGGAACGAGCACTACGATGAAGCTGCCATCGCTTCACAGGGTGTGACATACAACGGTACGCTCTGTCAGGCTATCAGCGAGAACCCTGACCTCTCCAACTTCTACAAGGTGCTGAAGGCAACGGGATATGCTGACCTCATCAACAGCACACAGGTGTTCACTATCTTTGCACCTACAAACAATGACCTCACGGAGCAGGAGGCCGACAAGCTCATACAGCAGTACAACGAGCAGAAGGCTATCAACGTGAAGGAGCGTGATAACACCGTGGTAAAGGAGTTCATCCAGAACCACATCGCCCTCTATAACTACTCCGTAAACCCAGAGATGCCAGACACTACCATCAACCTGCTCAACGGCAAGAAGGTGAAGTTCACCAAGGAGGCATTCGCCGGCAACAAGTATCTCACGGCAAACCTCCTCGCACACAATGGTGTGCTCTACACTATGGACAAGCAGGCGAGATACAAGAACAACATCTACGAGGAGATTCTTGCTGACAAGGACCTCGACAGCCTCAAGCAGTTCATCTACAAGTTCACACTCAACAGGCTCAACACCATGCAGTCTGTACCAGGACCTATCGTGGACGGTAAGCAGACATACCTCGACTCCGTAACAAACAAGGAGAACGAGATCTTCACAAGCACATGGCTCAACGCTGACCTCTGGAACGAGGACTCTACATACTGGATGCTCGCTCCTGACAACAAGCAGTGGAAGCAGATGGTCGAGACCTACTCTAAGTACTACAACTATGACAATAAGATAGCAGAGCGCGACTCTCTGATGTTCATGTTCCCACGTATGGACATCATCGAGGGTACCGTCTTCTCTAAGTCATGGAACAAGAAGGTCTTTGAGACCATGCAGGCAGAGAAGACCGACTCCATGATGTCAACAAACGCTCAGGAGTTCAAGAACCGCAAGAAGGAGTACGGCTCATTCCAGAAGGCCTACAACCAGTACAAGGATCCGTTTGGAGAGGCTGGCATCATGGAAGGCATGGTGGCAGAGGAATGCTCTAACGGTAAGATCTTCAAGGGCAGCAAGTGGAACATCCAGCCAAAGGCTACATTCCTCAGGGACATCATCATGGAGGGTGAGAACTCTGCTACCATCGACTCGCTCTTCGTACTCTCCAAGGACAACCCTCTCTCGAAGAACCCGGACACAAAGGAAAAGAAGACCATCACCGTGGCAAGCACCAATCCTTTCTACGACAAGGTGTCTAACCATCAGTACATAGAGATTGCACCACGTAACTCTGCTGCTGGTGGTGGATTCAGTAACGCACGCTTCAATGTCAGCAACGTACTCTCAAACGTTCCTTACGACGTCTATGTCGTTGTGGCACCGGGTGAGGCTGCTGAGAGCTACACACAGTTCGTGACAGAGGAGGACTGCATGCCTACACGCTTCCGTGTCTCTGTTGTTGCCAACGATGTTGACGGCATCGGATACTACATGGCGAAGCCTGCTGCAGGCGGTGTGTCAAAGGCTTTCTATGAGTCAGGACGTGGTTCTAACAAGAAGAAGACATCATACTATGTTGACCCACAGAACCGCCAGAAGGGTATCAACACCCAGGCTTCGGCGTTCCAGGTTGAAGTAGAGAACACACCAGGAAAGGTTGACTCCGTATTTATCGGTACATACATCTTCCCTACATGTTCTTACTATACAAGTGAGGCACAGGTGAAGCTCGTCATCAAGAGCCAGGTGGACAGCAACCTCTATAAGAGCGGATACCGTCCTACACTCCGTCTCGATGACATACTCTTCATTCCGAAGGAGCAGTAATCTTCCTTCTTAATATAAACCCAACATAATAAAGATATTTATGAAAAGATATATATTATTCGGCCTTACAATGCTCATGGCATACCCAATGGCTTCAATGGCTCAGGACGAGTTTGAGGAGGAAGAGGTAGCCGTAGTGGCAAAGAAGAAGGTACAGGCTGTAAAGAAATATGAGACTCGCGACGTCAAGGGTACGGTGCTCGATGCTGCTACAGGAGCTCCTGTAACTGGTGCTATCGTTAAGGTTACCGGCGTTGATGGCTACAGCGTAATGACAAACCAGCAGGGTGAATATACCATCAAGGTGCCACTCTTCGCATCATCACTCTACATCGGCAGCACGGACTTCAACTCTACCATCCTTGGTCTTACAGAGGGTGTGCAGCAGAAGTCCGTAAAGCTCATCTCAAGCAAGTTCGCTCCAGAGTATCGTGAGGAGACCAATATCCTCAACAGCGTTACTGCGTCGGACTTCAAGTACAGCAATGCCATCAACATCAAGGACGAGGTGCAGAAGCAGCTCGGCGCTTACGCCTACACCACACAGCGCAGCGGCACACCGGGCATCGGCGCTACGATGTTCATCCAGGGTCTCAACTCCCTCAATGCTAACGCTCAGCCACTCGTTGTCATCGACGGCGTAGTGCAGGATCAGCAGTACTCTCGCGAGATGATCCACGAGGGATTCTACAACGATCCGCTTTCTGCCATCAACCCTGCTGACATCGATAACGTAACGATTCTCCGCAACGGTACGGCACTCTACGGCGCAAAGGGTGCCAACGGTGTCATCGAGATTAGGACAAAGCGCTCGCACTCCATGGCTACACGTATCACGGCAAGCGTTTCGGCCGGCGTGAGCTTCGAGCCAAAGCACTACAATATGATGGACGCTGAGGGATACCGCGGCTATGCGTCAGAGCTCCTCAAGGGTACTGACACACGTGTTACGGAGTTCAAGTTCCTCAACAACGATCCTAACTACTACTACTACAACCAGTATCACAACAACACCGACTGGAAGAAGGAAGTGTTCCGCACTGCACTGACACAGAACTACGGCATCAACGTAGAGGGTGGTGATAACACTGCTATGTACAACCTCTCTGTTGGATATACCGATGCAAAGAGCTCACTGAAGTGCAACGACATGAGCCGTCTCAACATCCGATTCAACACTGACGTGCAGTTCCTTGACAAACTCGGCGTAAGGTTCGACGCATCTTTCAGCAACACCACACGTGACATACGCGACGACGGTGCACCAAGAGGATATGACGAGGGTACACCAACGGCACCTTCATTCCTCGCTTATGCCAAGGCGCCGTTCCTCAGCCCTATGTCTTACGGTAACGATGCTAACGGACGTGGTGTACTCTCTGACACCTTCCTTGACATCACTGACGAGTCATACCTCTCTGAGGCACTCTCTTCATACAGCAACTACAACTGGAAGCTCGCTAACCCTACTGCCATCAACGAGTATGCTGAGGCAGAGGAGAAAAACCGCTTTGAGAACTCTGTACTCAACATCTCCATCGCTCCTAAGTACGACATCCTCAGGAACCTCTCTATCAGGGAGCTCTTCAGCTACACACTGACAAACACCAAGGATAAGTACTACCTCCCTGTCAACGGTGTGCCTACATTCTATGTTGCAGGCGTTAGTGCCAACCGTGAGAACCAGGTTAGCAACCTCGCTGCTAAGCAGAACTCACTCCAGAGCGATACACGTATTGACTGGAACCAGCGCTACAATGCACATGCCGTAAAGCTCATCGGTGGCGTACGCCTTAACTTCGAGAACTATACCCGCAGCTATCAGAACGGTTACAACACCGGTACCGATAAGACTCCTCTTATGAACAATACCTCAGAGAACCGTACTGCTGACGGCGTTGACGAGACATGGCGCGACATGAATGTATATGTGCAGGGTAACTACGACTACCTCGGCCGTTACTTCGCACAGGTTAACCTATCGGCTGCTGGATCTTCACGCTTCGGCAGAAATGCTGACGGTGGCGTAAGCGTATTCGGTGCTACATGGGGACTTTTCCCATCCCTCCAGGGTTCATGGGTTGTTACAAACGAGCCATGGCTTGCTGGAAAGAAGGGTCTCGACTACCTCAAGTTCACTATGGGCTACGACATCAGCGGTAACGACGACATCGACATCTACGCACGTCGCTCTTACTTCGCTTCATACAACTACCTCAATGCCGTTGCCGGACTCTCTATTGCAGGCATCGGCAACGACAGAATCAAGTGGGAGACAACACGCCGCTTCAACCTCGGCTTCGAGACACGCCTGCTCGACAACCGTCTCTCCCTTGCATTCAACTACTTCAACTCTTCTACTGTTGACCTCCTCGCTATGAAGCAGCTCAGCGTACTCTCGGGCGTTGCAAGCAACTGGGACAACAACGGACGCCTCCGCAACGTGGGCTTCGACGTTAACCTCGGCATGAAGATCATCAACACTAAGGACTGGGGATTCAACCTCGGACTCTCTGCCGGACACTACAGCAACACCATCGTGAACCTCGGTCTCCAGGATGGCAAGAAGAGCTTCACTACTGACATCTGCGGTGCTACTATCCTCACTCGTGAGGGCTCTGCCGCAAACCTCTTCTACGGCTACAGGACAAACGGCGTCTTCGCTACTGCTGAGCAGGCTGAGAAGTCTGGACTCTACATCCTCAACGCTAACGGCGTGACACACGACAAGTTCGGTGCCGGCGACGTTATCTTCGTGGACCAGAACGGCGACAAGGAGATCAACGAGAGGGACATGGTCGTTATCGGAAATCCTAACCCAGACCTCTATGGTAACATCGCTGCTTCGCTCACCTGGAAGCGCTTCAAGCTCGATGCAAACTTCTCTTACTCTATCGGCAACGACGTTTACAACTACATGCGCGCTCAGCTTGAAGGTGGTTCACGCTTCATGAACCAGACAACAGCGTTGACACGTCGCTGGCAGGCTGAGGGTCAGGTTACCGACATACCTAAGATCACATTCCAGGATCCTATGGGCAACTCACGTTTCTCTGACCGCTGGATTGAGGATGGCTCTTACATGAAGCTCAAGTCTGTCACTGTAAGCTACGACCTCCCTATCAACTCTACATTCCTCCAGGGACTGCAGTTCTGGATTCAGGGCAACAACCTCTTCACCCTCACAAGATACCTTGGAACAGATCCTGAGGTTTCGGCTACCAACAGCGTTATAGGTCAGGGCATTGACCTCGGACGCATCGGTCAGAGCCGCAGCATCGTTGCAGGCGTGAAGATTAATCTCTAAACCAACAAAATAACAAAGACTATGAATACAAGATATATAAAAAGACTGGCAAAGGGAGCATTGCTCTTCGGTGCTTCTCTTTTCACCATGACATCCTGCGGTGACTTCTTCGATGCGGAGTCAACATTCGTGGTGGATGCTGACAAAAGCCACCTGGATAACGCCAATGACACCATCTACTCCATGGTTGGTATCCTCAACAAACTGCAGGCTATCGCTGACCGTACCATCCTCCTTGGTGAGGCACGTGGCGACCTCGTTACTATCACTGAGGCTACATCCAACGACCTCCGTGACCTCGCGATGTTCACCGTCAGCGATGCTATAGGAGCAAACAAGTACAACAACCCCGCTGACTACTATGCTGTCATCAACAACTGTAACTACTACATAGCACACGCTGACACAGCAAAGACCGACAGCCACGGTGCACAGTACTTCCTCAACGAGTATGCTGCCGTAAAGGCTATACGTGCATGGACTTACCTCCAGCTCGTCATAACATACGGCAAGGTGCCTTTCTACACAGAGCCTCTGCTCTCACAGGATATTGACATCAACAAGTATCCGAAGTACGGCATCAAGGAAATCTGTAACTACTTCATCAACAACGACGGACTACAGGCGCTCGCTGCCAACGATAAGGTCATCATGCCTTCATACCCTGACATCAAGTCAACGAAGTCCAAGCTCTTCTTCTTCCCTATCAACATCGTCCTGGGCGACCTCAACCTCTGGGCAGAGAACTATCTGGAGGCTGCAAAGTGCTATCATGAGTATCTCGTGAAGCGTAACGGAGAGACTGACTGCTACCCTGTTCAGTACAGAACAGTCGAGTGGAGCGACAACAAGTGGAGTGAGGGATCGGAGCCTTACGACAATTGGACTTCTACTATTACCGGCGAGGGCAACGGCAAGTACGATGAGGTCATCAGCATCATCCCGATGGACTCCATACCTTCTGAGGGTTACTACAGCGAGCTCCGTGCTATCTTCAACACCGACTTCGCTAAGGACAACGACTACCGTGTAAGCCTCGTACCTTCACAGGCTATCAAGAACCTCTCTGCAAGCCAGAAGTACTGCTACTATGATATTGTCAACCAGACCTACTCGGACGTATCCTCTGGCCTCGGCGACTACAAGGACGGAGACCTCCGTCTGCAGGCTGCATGGAAGAACAAGGAGAACGGCCACGTGCTCCGCGACGGTTCCAGAATAGACGATCAGCAGATCATAAAGACAAGAACCAAGAACGGCAACATTCACATCTACCGCCGCTCGCAGGTTTACCTCCGTTACGCTGAGGCTATGAACCGTGCCGGATTCCCTATCTATGCATACATGATTCTCGCTAACGGTGTGAACCACAATATCGTGTCACAGATTGCTGATCTCTATCCGGAGAGTGCTGACTTACTCAAGAACAACTTTGACTTCCATGCCAATACATATCATTGCATCGTACAGTTCAACCCTATAACACTGACAAAGATTGATCTGGTTGGTGAGGACAGATACACTCCTGAGAAAACATACGGTTCTATCGGTATCCATAGCCATGGTTCAGGATGGGCAGGCTTCTACGATACCTTCATTGATGGTATTAACAACCGCTACGGCTATGATATGCCTACTGGAACACTCGAGGAGCAACAGCTTGCTGTCGAGGATATGATCATAGACGAGAACGCTCTTGAGATGGCATTCGAGGGAACACGCTTCTATGACCTTATGCGTGTGGCTCTCCGCCGCAACGATCCTTCGTACCTCGCTAACAAGATTGCTCAGCGTAACGAGGGTGGCAATGGACAGACCGTTTCTACAAACCTCCTCGACAAGAAGAACTGGTTCCTCCGCTGGAACAACCAGATCGGTATGTACTAAAATCATCTATACCTCTTAGGTCCCCATAGGATATCCGAGGTCTTCCTAGGACCTCCTAGGCCACCCTAGAACCCCCTATAAACAAAAAACATAATGACAAAGACTCTGACTATATTCTCAGCAATGATGTTGTCGGCTATCATGCCGGCAACATCATTTGCGCAAAGAATTCCAAGCACATCCATGAAACTCGCCGCACCAGCGAAGGAAGCAGTGGCTGTACCGTTCAGTACGGACCGCCCCCTCAGCCAGTATATCACTCCAGCACAGCCCGTAGAGTGGGGACTCGATGTCGCATGGAACTGGGATCAGAATGTCGTCAGGGGAACAAACGCCATCACGAAGGAAGTGCTGAAGGTAGGACGCGTAAGCTTCCAGCCTTCCATCATGAAGGACGATAAGACACTCTCCGACTGGCAGATTGCGAACCTCCAGTCGCGACTCAACAACATTGCGATGAGCGGCGTCAGGAACATCGCCCTCAACTGCGACCACGAGGTACTGATGGATAAAGAAAAGTACCCTGACTGCGATGCCAACTACGCTAAATACTTCGGACATCCGGAGGAATGGTACAAGGTTATCAAGGCAACGATGGACTACTGCCTGCATCATGGCTTCAACGTCGTTACCATATCACCATTCAACGAGCCGGACTATGACGACTGGAAGGAAGGCACGCAGGCTGACTTCAAGGCCATCGCACAGCTCATCTCTGAAGATCCATACTTCAAGGGAGTACGCATCAGCGGCGGCAATACGCTGAACTGTGACCAGGCACTCTCCTGGTATAACTACATCAAGCCGTACGTCAACGAGGGCAACACCCACCAGCTCGCCGGAACAATGGCGAACTACACCAAGTTCTGGGATACGGTACGCAACGACGGCAATCACGCAACAGCCGACGAGCTCCACAACACCATGGAGGCGTTCATCGGCATTCACCACGGTATGCAGACAGGTATATGGTGGGGATGGGATGCCATTGCACGTGGAGAATTCTGCAAGGCATCATATTTTGGAAAAGAAATAGGTTACGCCGAGGACCAGGCTACATGGACCGGAGCGGCAGTATATAAGTGGAACCGAAGGAAGAATTCCGCATCAGAAGAGACAGAGGAGAGAATCAACGCATTTGCGGGAGCCAGCGAGCGTCAGGCAAAGCCGCAGTACTACAACTTCATATCAACAGACCGTCCGGCGTACTTCGACGGCTACGGACCGGTTTACAGCTATCAGCAGCACATCCCGGCAGACCCTAACGGCAAGTATCAGGGTGCCGGACAGAAGAACGCAGAGCGCATACTGGGTGTGCAGTACGGAGAGGACGTCCCTACGGACTACATACGCAGCGGACAGTACGTCATCATGAACGAGAAGTCCAAGTATGCACTCTCATACCCTCTTAACGGCAACGTAATACAGCAGATATACTACAGAAGGTATCCGGCAGACTACAACATGTGGGTCATAGAACCCGTGGCAGAAGACTGCGGTGGAGACTTCAGCTACTCAACTCTCCGTACGCCTGGCTCTACCGACGGCAAGAACATCACCACTACTGCGGAGTGGGCACTGGAGGAAGGCATTGGCCTGAAGTATGACACCAACTGGGCACACGGCACGCGAAACGAGTTCTACTTTGAGTATGCCGGCGACAACTTCTGGTACATCCGCAACCGCTACACTGGACTTTACCTTGGAGTGAAGGGTGGCAGCACCAATCAGAATGTGCCTGTCGTGATGCAGGCATTCACCGGCAATGCAGAACAGAGATGGCGCTTCATACCCGTCAACACCGCAGACGTTACAGCTACCGGTAAGCTCGAACTCGACGCACCGGCTGCTCCTGCGGAGGTAAAGGTCGAGAGGCTCTCCGCTGCTGCCCTCATCAGCTGGACGCCAAACACCACCGATACCGATGTCGATGGATATAACGTCCTCCGCGCAAAAGTCTCCTCTGCACCGTTGGCTGACCAGTGGGACGTTATTGGCCGCATGGTCAAGGGAACGCAGTTCATCGACAACGACATGATTCCGGGAGAGTCATATATATATAAGGTAAAGACCGTGGACCGCTCACGCAATATCTCTGAGGCATCACCCGTCACGCAGCCTGTTACCCTCAACATACAAAAGGTGAAGGACTGGAAGGGCGGCGAGCTTATTGCGCACTACGGACTCAACTCCGATGCCAACGACGATACCCGCAACCAGATGGATGCCGTACTCACAGGAACCGAGAATTATGCAGCACCTGCAAAGGGAGTGAAGGAGGGCGACAAGGCAATGCACTTCTCCGGCGACAATTTCCTCACGCTGCCACCATCCGTCGGTGCCATGAGGGAGATGACGATATGTATGTGGGTGTATAACGAAAGCTCCAACATCAGCTGGACGCGACTCTTCGACTTCGGCAGTGACCAGGACCACTACTTCTTCCTTACACCGGGCAACGGCAGCCAGATGCGCCTCGTCATGAAGAACGGTGGCGAAGAGGAGATCATAAGCGCGCCAAAACTCGGATCATGGAGAAGCGTCGGATGGCAGCACATCGCCGTGACACTCTCCGAGGACAGCGTATCTCTCTATGTCGGAACCGACAAGGTTTACACCTCAAAGACTATGAAGATACGCCCGGCAGACTTCATGCCGAAGCGTTGCTACATCGGTGCGAGCCAGTATGCGGCAGATCCGCTCTTCAAGGGATATATCGACGACATCAGAATCTACAACTACGCACTCTCGGCTGACCAGGTAGCCACGCTGAGAGCCTACGGCGAAATGCCTGACGCTGACGTCAACAAGGACGGCAAGGTGACTGTTGAGGATGCCAACATAGTGGCTAACTATTTCCTCAGCAACATACAGTCTTCCGGATATGTTGACGTGACACCAGACAGAAATAATCACATCTACGACATCGACTGCGACGATAAGATAACCCTCAACGATGCAAAGACAATCGTAAACATATATCTTACGAAATAGAATACTAACTATTACAAAGTAAGAGCATTACTATTACAAAGTAAAAGCCTAACAAAATGAAGAAATTCTCTAGTAAATTCCTTGCAATAGCATATATGGTCGTAACTGCCTCTGCTGCAATGGCACAGACAGATGCAACAAAATATATCCAGAACCCTTCCTTCGAGAAGGATGGATTCACAGGATGGACTGTCTCAGGACTCGTGATGCAGTCGAACACCAGTTTCATAAAGTCTGGAACCGTCTATGCCGAGAAGTGGGTCATCAAGGGTACTGCCGTGGGCAATGCAAGCATCACGCAGGTTATCAACGGACTGCCGTTCGGTAAATATACCCTCACCGTTACGGCGCAGAACCTCGATCAGAACAACACCACGGGCAAGTGCTACGGCGCGTACATCTTTGCTGGCGACAAGACTAACCGCACCACCGTCTATACCCCTGCCGACTACTCTGTGGATTTTGACAACACCACGGGAACAGTGAAGCTGGGCTTTATTGCTTCCGGTGCCACGGGCAACTGGCTTGCCGTTGACAACTTCCGCCTCACGCTTGTTGAGGCAACACCTATGGAGACGGTACTCAGCAATCTCGGCGAGCGCATCGCCGTAGCAGAACGTCTTGCAGGACAGAAGATCGACGCTAAGGCACAGCGGCAGCTCGTCGATGCACTGCAGAAGGCAAAGGCTATCACTGCTGAGTCGGCTACAAAGGATGTCATGGCAGCATTCACTGACATCAATGCTGCCATAGAGAATGGCGAATTTGCTGTCAAACTCGCTAATGCAACGCATGGAACGGGCACTGCCATCAAGGTGACATCGACAAACCACTACTGCCCTACTGGCGCTACGGAGGCTCTCATGCGCTTCGAGACTGCGGGCTCAAACGTCCTCGAACGCGGCGTTTGCTGGAGCACAGAACATAATCCTACAGTCCTCGACTCACGCACAAACGAGTACTGGACACTTAATGGCAACATCTACCATATCACCGGTTTGAAGTCCGCTACCGTCTATTACCTCCGCCCATACGTCATTAACAATACCTATGAGGTGGCTTACGGCGACGAGGTGAAGATCGTTACCCACCCTAAGGGCACATGTATTGGTACATGGAATGAGGGCGCTCCGACACTGGAGGCTAACATACGCTGCCGCAACGCCATCCGCGAGACAATAGAATACTTCAACGAATGGACGGGCATTGCGGGATTCAGACTGACGGGTAGTTACGGTGCACAGACACCTACAGCAGACTGTAGCTATGGTGGATGGATGCGCATCGGACCGAATGCAGGCAACCAGGCTATCGGCACCGTAATCCACGAGACAGGACACGGCGTAGGTGTGGGTACGTCAGCACGATATGCCGATGCCAACGTGCACAGCTGGAAGTGGTTCGGTCGTGAGGCCAACAAGGTCTATTCCTTCCTGGAGAACATTGAGGCAAACCCTTATGATGAGACAGAGGAGTACAACTGCATGGTCGGCGACGGAACTCACGCATGGGGCAGAAAGGCTACATACGACTGGTTCGTAAATGGTGCCGACAAGGACAAGCACCTTCAACTACAGTACGCCGGAGGTTGCATACTCCTCTACGGTATGTTCGTAGATGGAATGAACCCTACCACCGGCTACACCAACGGACTGCCGGCATACACCTTCAACTTTGACGAGGGTAAGAAGTATTATATAATGTGTAAGAACGAGGCTCTCGGTCTCGGCACCGGCCTCATGACTGCGCGCACCGCACGTCTGCTCAGATGGAAGGAGGTTCTTGGCGGCAAGGTGTTCCTCACCGACAACGATGCCTGGAACCTGGAGTACGACGCACAGAAGGGTTACTATCGCTTCAGAAACGTAGGCGTTGACAAGTATCTCTCTCACTCTTCCAACGCTACGGCAGTAAATATAAGAGAGGTGACATCAACGATGCCGCTTGAGGATTCGGAGGAATTTCAGCTCATGCCGGATCGCACCGATGTGACACTCAGCAATGGCTACAAGACGCATGGCTACTGGGTGACATGGAAGGACAACGGCAATAAGTCCATGACGGCAGGAAAGCTCAGCAGCGGATACGGATTGATGAACATCGAGAACTTCGACTTCGCCGACACTGCTACAAGGCAGCAGTTCATCATCATCGCTGAGGATGAACTCGTAAACTACCGCCTTGCCAACGGATTCCTGCTCGGAGACGTCAACCTCGACGGCAAGGTGGATCTCGCTGACGCAAAGCTCATCACCGACTACTTCCTCGGAAAGAACCCAGCGAGCTTCGCAAAGGAATTGGCAGATGTCAACTGCGACGGAAAGGTGACGGAGGCTGATGCCAACATCATCGTAAACCAGGCTATAAAATAAAAAAATCAAAATATGAAAAAACTATTCATTCTACTGACTTTTGCTATGCTTGCGCTCACATCGGTGCAGGCACAGCGTGTTACGGACAAACTCGACCGTGGACTCGTGGCGATGAAGGTTACCAACGGAGTATATCTCAGCTGGCGAATCCTTGGCGAGGAGTACTATGACGTTACATACAACGTCTATCGTAACGGTACGAAGATCAACAGTGAACCACTGACAGTATCTAACTTCACCGATGCCTCAGGCACTGCAAGCAATACCTACACCGTTGCACCTATCGTGAAGGGCAAGGAGCAGACACAGTCGAAGGCAGTCACACCTTGGGCTACAAGCTACAAGGAGATAAAGCTCGCCCATGAGGGCATCGCCTCTACGCTCGTTCCTAACGACGCATGCTGCGCCGACGTCGATGGCGACGGAGAGCTGGAGTTCCTCATGAAGTTCGACAACCTATCGGAGATGCAGCAGTCTTACCCAAAGAACGGTCCAAATATCAACGGCGCAGATACAAAGGAATACTCCATCTTCGAAATCTTCAAGATGGACGGAACACGCCTCTGGTGGGTCAACTGCGGACCTAACATGGGTGACTTCCAGAACAACGAGCAGAACATCGTGGGCTACGACTGGGATCAGGACGGCAAGGCAGAGGTCCTCATGCGACTCGAAGAGGGCTCAAGCATACACATGGCTGACGGAACAGTCTATACCATCGGTGCCAACGGACAGAACGGTACCTCATGGTACAACTTCCGCGCTGCTACTGGCGGCGGCACAAACTGGTTCATGCACGACGGTAAGGAGTTCCTCGTTTACTGTAATGGTGCAACGGGTCAGATCTTCGACATCATTGACTACCCTCTCGCTCGTCTGGAGCCAGGCGAGACAAACCTTGAGGGTGCATGGGGCGACGGCTACGGACACCGCTCAAGCAAGTTCTTCTTCGGTGCGCCATATCTCGACGGTCGCAACCCAAGCATCTTCCTCGCTCGTGGTATCTACACACGCCACAAGATGGCTGCATACGATGTTGACAAGTCAACACACAAGCTGTCACTGCGCTGGAAGTGGTACAATAACACCGGCGGTGCATGGAAGGGCCAGGGCTACCACAACTACGGCGTTGCTGACGTAGATATGGACGGACGCGATGAGATTCTGTTCGGTTCAATGGTTATCGACGACAACGGCAAGGGACTCTCTACTACAGGTCTCGGACATGGTGACGCACAGCACTGCGGCGACTTCAATCCATACATCCACGGACTGGAGATCTACGCTTGTAACGAGGATCAGCCGGGTAATAACTACCGCGATGCCACGACATCAAAGATATACCACCGCTTCAATGCCGGCAAAGACGACGGACGTTCCATGATGGACAACTTCTCCAACGCTTATCCGGGAGCTCTCGGATGCTCTGCACGTGAGGGTGCCATCAGCTCTGTCTATAACAATGCTATTCCGGGAGTCGATGCTACAGGTATCAACACCAACTTCCGTATCTACTGGGACGGAGACCTCCTCTCAGAGACCTTCAACTACCTCAACGGAAAGAACACTGAGGGCTGCGTGGCTAAGTACGGTAGCTGGAATCCTATCTACGTGGCTGCAGGCTCTATGACAAACAACGACACGAAGGGTACCCCTTGCTATCAGGGCGATATCCTCGGCGACTGGCGTGAGGAGATGGTTATGCGCACTGCCGACAACAACATACGCATCTACTCTACACCGACACCTACAAGCTACCGCATGGCTACACTATGGGCTGACCATCAGTACCGCAACGCTATGGTATGGCAGATGTGCGGTTACAACCAGCCACCTCACGTTTCTTACTTCACTGGTGAGCTTGAGGGCATCACCATAGCACCTCCACCACTCACCATGACAGGTCGTGAGGAAGTGAAGAACGGCGGAACCATCGATGCTTCACTCAACGGCAAGCACGCCATCGTCTGCGAGACAGGAAACAGCAGCGTTACTATTGCTGACGGCGCACAGCCGGACATCCTCACCATCAACGTACCATCATGGGTACAGGGTACTGCGGGTTCTGAATACTCAGCAAAGGAGGCTACCATCAAGTACGACTACTACACTTGCGACGTAACTGGAGGAGCACTCGCTGGCGCTACACGTCTCGTGAAGCAGGGCGACGGTACGCTGAACCTTCCGAAGGTTGACATGCTCCACACCGGTGCTACGGAGATCTGGGAGGGTATCGTAAACTTCGACGGCACGATGAAGAACTCTGACCTCTGGCTCAACCGCTTCGTAACTCTCAACTCCAACGGCGGTCAGTTCAAGAGCATCAAGGCACAGTATGACGCTACCATCAACCCTGGAGGCGAGGGAACCATCGGCAACATTACCGTTGACGGAGAACTCTATATGGACTACGGCTCACGCATCGTCATCGACATGGACGCTGACCAGCACGACGTCATCAAGGCTAAGAGCATGACACTCGTGAAGAAGACAGGCGACAAGTGGACTAAGTACGGTCCTAAGTACATACAGCCGGTTATCGAGATTAACGGTAAGAACCTCAAGGAGGGCGAGTACGTCATCATGGAGGCTGCATCGCTCCAAGGTTCTATCATAGACTTCAAGATTGAGGGCATCGAGACCTTCAAGACCGGTATCCGCTATGAGAACGGAAAGGTGATCCTCACGCTCGGCGGCACTCGCGGTCCAAACAACGTAACATGGACTGGTGCTACTTCCGTAACATGGGACAAGGCAACGACAGAGAACTTCATCATTGATGGCGACGAGACAAAGACTCCGGACGTCTTCGTCAACGACGATGCCGTAACCTTCGATGACAGTGCTACCAGAACATCTGTAACTCTCAATGAGGAGGTGACCGTAACCTCTCTCGCATTCGAGAACAACAGCAAGAGCTACACCATCAACGGTACTGGCGATGTCAAGTCCGGCTCACTCGTGAAGGACGGTACTGGTACTGTTACCATCAACACCCTCAACAGCTATACTGGCGAAAATAAGCTCAACGCTGGTACTACCATCGTAAGCAAGCTTGCCAACAGCATCGACGTAAAGGGTAACCTCGGTAACAAGGGTAAGATAACAATGTCTAACGGTGCGGTGCTCCAGACCTCTGGTACTGTTACCAACGGTGCATCCATCAACGTAATGACAGATGACGGTGGTGTAATAAACAACGCCGGAACATTCACGCAGGAGAAGGTTATATACGGTACGCTCCTGACGAAGCAGGGTGCAGGTACGCTGAACCTCAATGCCAATAACTCTACACTCACAAGACTCATCGTTAAGGCGGGTGCTGTGACCACTGGTCAGGCTACTCCTGCAAAGACCGTAGAGCTCCAGGCTGGCACGCTCAACCTTCAGAATGGTGCATCGTGCGCTATCAACGTACCTTCTGGAAAGACCGCACGCGTGAACTTCAATGGTAACACTGCTGCCAACGGTTACTACACCTCCTCACTCTCTGGTGCAGGTAACGTGACGGTATGGATGACCACGGCTAACGGAAAGGCTGACTATGCTATGCGTACAAACATCGCGGGCAACTGGTCTAGCTTCACTGGTAAGGTGACAACAGACGGCGTTGACGGACGATTCGTATTCAACAATTCTTACGGTCTGCCTAACGCTACGCTCGTTCTCAACGCTAATAAGTCCGTTCACACTCAGGGAAAGACTTTCCCTATCGGTGAGGTAACGGGTACTGGTAAACTCAGCGGATACATCGCACTCTCGCAGGGCGGTTCGGGCACTGCTACATGGAACGTAGGTGGCAAGAACACCGACTTCACATTCGCTGGTATCGTTACTGGAGGTGCCAAGTTCAACAAGGTCGGAACAGGTACGATGACCGTATCTGGCATTTGGGATACAACCAATGCCGTTGCTGTGAAGGAAGGTACACTCAAGGTGAACTCGGCTTGTCTCGGTACGGGAGCACTCACTATTGATGCGGGAGCAACGCTCATGGGTGTATCAAACAACTCTGAAGAAGACGAGACGATGAAGAACTCTTCCGTTACCGTTAATGGTACGCTCTGGCCTACAAACAGCCCTACAACAGCATTGGCAAGAAACAGATTAATCTTCAACGGAAAGAACGTACAGGTCAACAGAACCGGTGCGTTGAAGTTCAACATCTGCAAGGCTGTTGATGCTTCTTCAAAGACTACCTTCAGCGGAACGAACGTTCAGGATATTGGAACGCTTACCATTCTCGGTAAGATTGTTCTCAAACTCTTCTACTCTTCAACATACGTTTGGCAGCCTGCTGTAGGTGACGTGATACGTCTCTGGAACCCTGACAATGTCAACTTCAATGGCACACCTACAATCGAGGTGGAGACAGATGCAGACCAGTACAAGGACCTCATCCTCTCTTTCGATACAAGCAGACTCAACGAGGGTATCCTCATCATCAGCGACATAACGACAAGCGTTTCCGTAAGCAAGGGCTACAGCACTCAGGACAACACTAAGGTTGCGAAGTTCTTCAAGAACGGACGACTCGTAATCAAGAAGTCAGACATGCAGTACAACGCTGCCGGCGCCAAGATGAAGTAAGTCTTTAGGCAGAAGCCTTACGACTATTACAAAACCCCAACAGAGTTTTGTTCCTAACTCAAATCATAATTCCATAACCTAACGAATCAATATGAAGAAATACATCAAGTCAATAATGGCAATGCTGCTGGCTCTCGCGAGTCAGCAGCTCCTTGCCGCAAACACCGTCACCACCGTTAACCAGGTGACGGAGGCAGTAACAGTAAGCGCTGACGTGGACTACACCATCACCAACGCCACACCGTTCACCACAACAGGCAGCATCGACATCACCAATACCGAGCATGCCGTTGTTATCATCAAGAAGGTGAAGCCAAGCGTCGTTATCAGCAACTGGCTCAAGAGCTATGTCAAGATCAACGGACAGGCGGCAAGCAATGGCGTCAACTGTCAGGTACGCATGTACGACCGTGGTGCCATCATCTTCCCATACGCCAGCAGCATAAGGCCGCTGACAGTCTATTCCGAGAAGAACTTTGCTGGCACCAGCGTCAACAGTTTCGGACTGGAGAACGACGGAGGCTTCATGAACACGCTCACCGAAGCAAAGCTCAACAACCAGATCCGCTCCTTCAAGCTCAAGCGCGGATACATGGTGACATTCTCTACACGTGCAGGAGGACGTGGCTACAGCCGATGCTTCATTGCCGACAAGGCTGACCTGGAGATTGAATCACTCCCTGCTGTACTCGACAAGAAGATATCCTCTTATCGCGTATTCCACTGGTACAATGCCCACAAGGCAGGCGTCGCTGACATCGTGGCACAGGCTGCATCATCACCTATCAACGCCTCATGGACATACACATGGAGTCCTGGTTCAACACTGCTCCCGGACGTGGAGTGCGTGCCACACCACATTCACGAGGGATGGCCTTCTGCTTCCGAACTCGGTAAGGCTACTTACTCATGCCATATGAAGACTAACAACGAGCCGGGAAACAAATCCGATCCGGAACCTAACACCGTGGAGGAGGTGCTCGCTAACTGGGAGAGCCTCATGCGTACTGGTCAGCGACTGCTTTCAAACTCTTCTCACGACGGCTCCATGAACCACCTGAAGGCTGTTCTCGACTCTATCGACGCACGTGGATGGCGTTGTGACGTACTCGATCTTCACTGCTATTGGCCACAGTCAAAGTTCGATGAACTCAATAGCTTCTACAACAACTACGGCAAGCGTCCTATATGGATTTCTGAGTGGACATGGGGTGCTTCATGGAACTCCGGCAACTGGTCAAGCGGTGGCATCTTCGCACAGGCACCGGACGGTCCGGGATCCTTCTCTGAGGCTAACCAGCAGAAGATGTACGATGGCACTGTGCCTATCCTACAGAAGCTCAACAGCAACAAGTATGTCGAGAGATATGCCATATGGAACAGTGAGAACGTAGCATCACGCATATATCATAACGGACAGCTCTCAAAGCTCGGCGAATACTATGCCAACATGAATGAGGGACTCGGCTATGACCCTTCCGTTGAAAAGATTCCTAACAACCCTCGCATGTATGCACCGGGCAATGTGAAGATTGAATACGACAAGGCGGCACAGAAGGCTAAGATCTCATGGCATGACTACAATGGTGAGTACAACCAGTCGATGGCTATCGAGAAGCGTGCCTCTACGTCTATGGCATGGGTGGAGGTCGCTACTATAGAGCCTAATGAGCTGGAAGGCGATTTCGAATACACCGTGGATGCTTCCGAGGGTATGCAGTTCTGCGTACGCATTAAGGACCTCAGCGGATTGACGAAGCGTTCAAGCGTTCTCACCGCTGCAAGTGATGACATAAAGTTCGGCGACATCTTCAACGTCTCCGGTGAGACAAAATACCTCGGCGGTAACCAGTTCGTCAATGGTGACTTCGAACTTGGATATGCCGACTGGACCAATGGTGAGGGCAACAATATCGCCGCACCTTACTTCCAGGTCGTTAGCGAGGGAGGCATCGATGGAGGTGCATACCTACAGTGCTATGGCAATGCAAACACCGGAAATACCGAGAACGACAAGAAGCAGCCTGACGCTCTCAGAAGACAGTGGAACGTGAAGGCGGGCGACAGCTACTATATCGCGTCCGTTTCACGCAATGGTGACTCTTCCTATCAGCGCTTCTCTACATCAAGCAACGGATATTCCGAGAACGTGAAGCATCTCGAAGTATCAACAGCTGGGGCATGGTCACGACAGAGTGCTACCTTCACCGCTACAGCAGCGTATCCGTATCTCCTCATGCAGATGAGACACCTTGCTGGTAAACTCTCTATTGACGAGATGATGCTATGCAAACTCTTCGCTACAAAGGAGGAGGCTATGGCAGATGCTATGGAGTGGGAGAAGAAGCGCGCACAGCTCTTCATCGATACCAACACCGCCTACAGTGACCTCAACGACAAGGTCAGAAATGCTATGGCACAGGCTGCCGATGCCAATGAACTGGAGATAGTCGTGAAGGATGCCATCATGACGGCTAAGAACCGTAAGGCAGACCTCAACCAGCTCGTCATCACCGAGTATGAACAGATGATTCCGGAAGGCATCACATTCACCTATAACACTACTGCTATACAGAACCCTTCATTCGCTGCTGCAACAGGATGGACCACCAAGTGCGGCACATACACCGGAGGCGACCAGCGCACAAACACCGTTGGCGGAAAGACATGCTGGAACGCGTGGTGGGGTATCTCTGCAAACGGCAACGAGAACCAGACGCTGGCTATAAAGCAGGAGATAAAACGCAACAATGCAGCGCAGGCTGCTTCTACGACTAATGTAGTGCAGACGGGACTCTATGCACTCGAATGCGTCGCTACAACAGAGCACCTCTGTGAGAACGACCAGAGGGCATTCATATCCAACGGCACTGAGACCTCATACTCAAGAAACCTATCTATCGGTAAACTCGACATGCCAGGCGTTACAGATGTCTGGGAACCTCTCAATACATCTTATATATATGTAGAGGAGGGACAGCCTATAACCATCGGATTCCAGAGCTCAAAGAACGGATGTACCGACAAGCAGTGGATGCGTCCGGGCGGAGCAATCTCTTCTGCCGACAATCGTGAGGGATGGTGGTGTGCCACTGACTTCAAGCTCAAGTACATCTACACCCTTATGAAGGCTGCCGACTGCGACGGTTGGGGAACCATTTGCTGCAAGCAGGAGTTCGAGATTCCGCAGGGTATGACCTTCTATCAGGTTAAGGGCATCACACAGGATCAGCGCAACATTTGTCTGGAGAAGGTCGAGACACCCGTAAAGGGCACGCCATACATCTTCCGTTACGAAGCAGACAAGAAGCTGCTCCTATTCCCTACCGGAACAAAGTCGCGCACCATCAAGACCAACGTCAACGGATTGCGTGGTGTAGCTGACGGTACTACCTCATATACTGCAGGACAGTTGAGGCTTGTCGATGGTAAATGGGAACTCATCAAAGAGGTACCATCTGAGAAGATTCCTATCTATTCTGCAATCCTCAGAGGTGTCAGTGACATTCCTGTCGTTGAAGAAGAGTGGGATGGAGTAATGATTCCTACGTCAGGACTCGTACAGAGCATCCCTGGCGATGTCAATGCCGATGGTAGAGTTGACATCAGCGATGCGAAGGCTGTAGCAGACTACGTCATTGGCATCACGCAAAAGGTTTTCGATAAGGAAGTAGCCGACTACAACGGCGACGGCAAGATAACCATCGACGATGCTAACTGCATCATCAATGCCGTAGTCAAGTAAACGTAGGTTGTTTATAGGACAAGAGTGAAGAATGAAGGTTCTTCACTCTTTTTTTGTATCTAAAACATTACTAAATGTATATTCTTGCATTTTTTTGAACTCTTTTTATTTGTTTTATCTCACTTTTTTTATTACCTTTGCAACAGAAACTCAAAAAACCTTATACAGCAATTTATGAAACTAACAGACATTACATCAGGCAACCTCAACGCTGCCGAGTGGGAAGCCAAAGGCTATGAGCTTCCTAAATTTGACATCGCTGCCGTGGCAAAGAAGACCCACGACGAGCCTACATGGCTACACTTCGGTGCTGGAAACATCTTCCGAGCATTCCCGGCAGCTATCCTCAACGATGCCCTCAACACAGGAAAGTACGACCGTGGCGTCATCGTGGCAGAGAGCTTCGACTACGAGATCATTGACAAGGCGTACCGCCCTTACAACAACCTCTCACTCCTCGTCTCACTCCAGTCCAGCGGAACCATCGAGAAGAAGGTCATAGCATCAGTCACTGAGTCGCTAAAGGCCGACAAGCAGTTCGCGGAAGACTGGGCACGCCTCGTAGAGATTTTCCAGGCACCATCGCTCCAGCAGGTCACCTTCACCATCACTGAGAAGGGCTACGTCTTCAACGATGCGGACCTCGCTCGCGGACTCTCGCCAGTCTTCGCCATGGGTAAGCTCACGGCACTCCTCGTGGAGCGCTACAAGGCTGGTGCACTCCCTGTAACACTACAGTCAACCGACAACTGCTCACACAACGGCGACCACGTCAAGAAGGGCGTACTCGCCTATGCTGAGCGTTGGGTAAAAGACGGACTCGTAGAAGAAGGATTCCTCGCTTATGTCCAGAACCCTGAGAAGATAACCTACCCTTGGTCCATGATCGACAAGATCACACCACGACCACACGAGAAGGTGCAGGCTATGATCGCTGCCGACGGCTTCGAGGACAACGAGACCATCATCACCGAGAAGAAGACCTTCACAGCACCGTTCGTCAACGCTGAGGAGGTGCAGTATCTCGTCTGCGAGGACACATACACCAACGGCCGTCCACCACTCGAGCTCGGTGGCGCACTCTACACCACACGCAAGACCGTTGACGAGGTGGAGACCATGAAGGTGACAACCTGTCTCAATCCGCTCCACACCGCAATGTCCATCTACGGATGCATGCTCGGCTACGACCTCATCTCCGCTGAGATGGCTGACGAAGACCTCCGCGCCTTCATCCAGAAGATAGGCTACATGGAGGCAATGCCTGTCGTTGTCGATCCAGGCGTGCTCAACCCTTACGAGTTCATCGGCACCGTCATCAACAAGCGTCTCCCTAACCCATTCATGCCGGACGCACCACAGCGTATCGCTACCGACACCTCGCAGAAGCTCCCTATACGCTTCGGAGAGACGATGAAGAAGTACATAGCACGCGGTCTCGACAAGTCTAACCTCGTACTCATACCGCTCGTTCTCGCTGGATACGCACGCTACCTCAAGGGTCTCGACGATAACGGCAACGCCTTCGAGCCATCAACGGACCCATTGCTCGAAGAGCTGCAGGCTATCGTGGCACCACTTGAGCTCGGCAACCCTGCCAACGACTACAGCTGTCTCAAGCAGCTCTACACCCGCAAGGACGTCTTCGCAATCGACCTCTACGAGGCTGGCTTCGGCGAACAGATAGAAGGCTACGTCAAGGAGCTCTTCGCAGGTCCAGGCGCAGTAAGAAAGACATTACATAAATACGTTTCAGCTAGATAAAGTCTTATGGAAAGAACATGGCGATGGTTTGGCAAGAAAGATAAGATCACTCTTGCACAGTTAAAGCAAATTGGCGTTGAGGGCATCGTGACAGCACTTCACGACGTGCCACTCGGCGAAGTATGGACACGCGAGAAGATTCATGAACTCAAGGAGTACATCGAATCCTACGGAATGACATGGAGCGTCGTAGAGTCACTACCTGTCGTAGAGACCATCAAGTACGGCGGACCAGACCGCGACCACCAGATAGAGGTCTATAAGCAGTCGCTACGCAACCTCGGAGAAGAAGGCATCAAGTGCATCTGCTACAACTTCATGCCAGTACTCGACTGGGCGCGTACGGACCTCGCGCACGACAACCCTAACGGTGCCAACAACCTCTATATGGACTGGGGCGTCTTCGCATACTTCGACATCCACATCCTCAAGCGTCAGGGCGCACGTGAGGACTGGGCAGAGTTCTCTAAATACCACAAGTGGGGTCGCGACCTCGTCGCTGAGGCTGACGAGATGAAGAAGACCACCACACCGGAGCAGGACCACGAACTCGTAGAGAACATCATCATCAAGACACAGGGCTTCGTAAGCGGAAACTTCAGCGAGGGCGACTCTGCACCGCTCAACAAGTTCCACGAACTCCTCGCACTCTACAAGGACATCGACAAGCAGAAACTCCAGGACAACATGAAGACATGGCTCGAGGCTATCATGCCTATCTGCGACGAGTACGACATCAACATGTGCGTACATCCTGACGACCCACCATACCCTGTCTTCGGACTCCCACGCATCGTGGGCAACGTAGAGGACATCAAGTGGTTCCTCGACGCAGTGCCAAACAAGCACAACGGACTCACCTTCTGCGCTGGCTCCTTCTCTGCTGGCGAGCACAACGACTGCGTGGCCATGGCAAAGCAGTTCGCTGACCGCACACACTTCGTGCACCTCCGCTCATGCCACATCTTCCCTAACGGCAACTTCACAGAGGCATCACACCTCGGCGGACGCGGAAACCTCATAGAGCTCGTACGCATCTTCGAGCAGGCTGAGCGCGAAGGCAAGTGCAACAGCGGTCGTCGCCTACCAATGCGCGTCGATCACGGCATGACCTTCACCGACGAGCCTGGAGGAGTCTTCGACGAGACCAACCACGGCCACAACTCCGGCTACACCCTCCTCGGCCGCATGTTCGCCATGGGACAGATCCAAGGCGTCATGGCAGCCGTTGACCGTGAACTCGGTATAGAGTACAAGCAGCCAGGTTTCTTCGACTAAGAACCCCCTGCTTGAACTGAATCTAAGAGTACAAGCAGCCAGGTTTCTTCGACTAAGAAATAGGGTGTTCAGTTTGTTGTACTAAAAATCAGAACAACAAACTGGACACCCTAATTACTTACTAAACTACAGCCTCCTACATATCCATCATCGACAAGCCTATCCTCTCTATCTTTTTATATTTGCCAAACTCGTTCTTGATGGTAAGGTACTTTTCTTCCAACTCTGAACTTTTATATCTTTCCGGATTGCGCTTCACCTCCGCCACAACGGCGGTCTTGTCAATAGAGTTTAGAGCTATGAGGTCTATCTCATTGTTGCCTTTACGGTCCCAATACTGCCCAACGGCAGTAACACGCTCCTCCTCCATGTACTTCTGACGGAAATACTGTTCAAGGACGTGACCTGTAAAGTCGCAGTAGTCCCTTTCTACAATCTCAAGAAGCATATCGTAGCGTCCCATCTCGATGAGTGCCTGGTTAGGAAGAATATATCGAAACCAGAAACGGAGAAAGCAGTCGTCAACATACCAACGGATGTTACGACTTCCTGGCTTGCAGAACATCGGCTGCAACTTATGGACGTAGTTATAATCCTCATCCAGATTCTTCAGATAAGTACCTGTGTTTTTGCCGATGATAGTGTCCAGTTGGTTCTGTGTAGTCATTCCACCAGCTATCTTCTGAAGAATGCTGAGATAGTTGGCGTAGTCCTTGCCAAACTCTGACATTATCAACTCCGTTCCTTCACTCAGGAACGGACTGCCTGCATCAGTAGCCCATTTCAGCATAGAGTCTTTAGTGACAGCACCGGCATCCATCAGCTGAGCCACATATTTCGCTACCCCGCCAGTAAGCATATACAGACACAGAAGATCCTCCGGCTCATACCCAGGATTATGATCCCCAAGAATCTGTTTGACAACGCTGATGCGAAAAGGCATCAATTTTATCTCACAATCCTTCCTGCCATAAAGCGGTTCATCCTCATTGTCGAATATCCTGTGCATCATGCTGTATATACTGCCGCACGCAATGAGATGGACCTTGCTCCTTGCATGATACCTGTCCCATACATCCTGTATATGGCTCGGAATAGCAGGATTAACCTTCAGGAAATTCTGGAACTCATCAAGCACAATGGTAAAGTGATGCTCCATGCCGTACTCCATGATGTTCTCAAAGAACTGGGCGAAAGTATCAAGCCTTCCATATATATGCAGTCCCAGTTCCGTCTCTGCAGCCTTCTGGAATTTTTCCACAAGCACATGCTCATTATCCTTTGAGACATACAGATATAGCATTCTCTGATCCTTCTCCATCTGAAGAAGCAAAGCAGTCTTGCCGATACGTCTTCTGCCTATCATAACAGTAAACAGCGACCTCTCATCAGACCTTTCCCAATTCTTACGGAGAATTTCCTTTTCACTATCTCTATCGTAGAACTTCATGATTTAACACCGGTTAATTTAATGCACATTAAAATAATATCAAATGCAAAGGTATTGAAAAACTTCCAAACCTCCAACACCTTCCCACGTTTTTAACATCAATTAATGCTATTGTCTCTCGTCACTCGTTCTATTTGAGCAGTATCCTTCCTATGAACCCACATCTATCGTCTCTTGAATGTCCTGACGATCAGGCATACCAAACCAATAGCGACCAGCACATCCACGACATTCCATATCATTCGACCCAATGCCACCTTAATGAAGGGCTGGAACAATAATGCCAATGCCGCAAAGACCACTCCCAACCCATTCTTCTCACATTTGAAATAGTCGTACGATATATACGCAAACGCACCAGCCGATGCAAACCGCACCAGCTGATAGAACCCATAAGGCATATCAGCCAAACACAACAGCAATAGCACTGCAATGACAATCTTGAGTATTGGTTTCATTATAATCTTATATCTTTAACTGTTTTACCATTCCTAAATCGGTTACAATCCACATATCCATAAAACCACCTTCTACATATTTCTTGTCAGAGTATTGGTGAATGGTATATGGAATTACACAACTCTTCTCGTAATTAGGGTCTGCTGAATTAATATTTAGCCACAGGTAGAGGGTAGCAGACATAGCCCC
>CAMADY010000004.1 GCA_945831805.1 uncultured Prevotellaceae bacterium | reverse complement strand
AAACCGCACAACCGTAAAACCGTTGTAAACCGCACAACCGTAAAACCGTTGTAAACCGCACAACCGTAAAACCGTTGTAAAACCACACAACTGTAAAACCGTTGGAAAACTCTATACAGATAAAAGGGGCACGTGTCAACAATTTGAAGAACGTGTCCCTTACTATTCCCCGCAACACCTTCGTAGCCGTCGCTGGTGTCAGCGGGTCGGGCAAGTCATCGCTGGCTTTCGACACTCTTTATGCCGAAGGTCAGCGACGTTACGTTGAGAGCCTTTCCTCTTACGCACGTCAGTTCCTCGGAAGGATGTCGAAGCCAGAATGCGACTTCATCAAAGGACTTCCGCCAGCCATTGCCATTGAGCAGAAGGTCATCAGTCGCAATACGCGTTCCACCGTCGGCACATCGACGGAGATATATGAGTTCATGCGACTACTCTTTGCACGTATCGGGCAAACCTTCTCACCCGTCTCCGGGCAGGAGGTGAAGAAGCACAGTGCCGATGACGTCGTGAAGTGTATGCTTAGCTATCCGAAAGGCACACGCTTCATGCTCATTGCACCACTCTGCGTACCGAAGGACCGCACCGTGCAGCGACAGCTGGAGATGGATATGCAGCAGGGTTACGCGCGTATATATATAAAAGGTGAAACGCTCCGTATAGACGATTTCCTTGAACAGCATCCCGTCGATAAGCTTAATGCCGACGATATCTTCCTGCTTATCGACCGCATGAGTGTCGATGACTCACAGGAGACAATCTCGCGACTCACAGACTCCGCAGAGACAGCCTTCTACGAAGGTCACGGAGCATGCCGGCTGGTATTCCTATGTAGTAATTCGGAAAAATCAAATAACTCTGGTGGCGCAAGCGGTTCCCTTTCTATGGGAGAGGGCTGTGTGAGAGGCTCTGTGGAGTGCGACTTCAGCGACAAGATGGAGTGCGACGGCATCACCTTTGAGGAACCCTCCGACGGACTCTTCTCCTTCAACTCACCAATCGGCTCCTGCCCTACATGCGAAGGTTTCGGAAAGGTAATCGGCATCGACGAGAACCTCGTCATTCCAAACCCGTCGCTCAGCGTCTATGACGGATGCGTACAGTGCTGGCATGGCGAGAAGATGGGTGAGTGGAAAAACTATTTTATACGCCGTGCATCGATAGACAACTTTCCTATTTTTACGCCTTATTCAGAACTCTCCGAAGAGCATAAGGGATGGCTCTGGCATGGACTTCCGTGCGACCGGAACGAAGATCCCTACGAGGTGTCCAGCATCGACAATTTCTTCCGTATGGTCCGGGAGAACCAGTACAAGATACAGTATCGCGTCATGCTCGCACGCTATCGTGGCAAAGCCGTCTGTCCCGACTGCCATGGCTCACGTCTCCGTAAGGAGGCGACGTACGTCAGGGTAGGGGGCAAGAACATCACGGAACTCGTCTCCATGCCTATCACGGAACTCGCCGAGTGGTTCAATAACCTTCAACTCGATGAGCATCGTGCCAAGGTGGCGGAACGTCTGCTCGTGGAGATACGCAGCCGCCTGCAGTTCATCCTCGATGTAGGTCTCGGCTACCTCACTCTCGACCGCCCGAGCAACACGCTCTCTGGTGGAGAGAGCCAACGCATCAATCTCACCACATCCCTCGGCTCGTCTCTCGTCGGCTCGCTCTACATCCTCGACGAACCGTCAATAGGTCTTCATAGCCGCGATACCGACCGCCTCATTGGCGTACTACGCAAGCTGCAGAACATCGGAAACACCGTCGTCGTCGTGGAGCACGACGAGGAACTGCTGCGTGCCGCCGACTATCTCATTGACGTTGGGCCTGACGCCGGACGCAATGGCGGACAGATTGTCTTCGAGGGCGATGCAAAGGATATCACGAAGGAGTCGCTGAAGAAGTATCCGAAGTCGCATACCGTGGAGTATCTTACTGGCACAGAGACCATTCCCGTACCAACTTCACGTCGTCCGTGGAACATGAAGATGGTGCTTCGCGGTGCTCGTATGAACAACCTCAAGGGCATCGACGTCACCTTCCCGCTAAACGTTATGACCGTCGTGACGGGCGTCAGTGGCTCTGGCAAGTCATCACTCGTTCGTGGCACGCTCTATCCTATCCTGAAGCGCCGTCTCGACGAGCAGGCAGAAGTGCCGGGCGCATACTCCGCATTGGAGGGCGACTACAAGCACATCAAGCATGTCGAGATGATTGACCAGAACCCTATCGGAAAGAGTACGCGCTCAAATCCTGCCACATACATCAAGGCGTATGATGCTATACGTCAGCTCTTTGCAGACCAACCGCTTGCACAACAGATGAATATCACGCCGCAGCATTTCTCTTTCAATGCCGAGGGCGGACGATGCGAGGAGTGCAAGGGTGCCGGCGTCGTAACTGTTGAGATGCAGTTCATGGCTGACCTCACGCTAACCTGCGACTGCTGCCATGGCAAACGCTTCAAGCGTGATGTGTTGGAGGTGCGCTATTTCGGCAAGAACATCAACGACGTCCTCGACATGACCGTTGATGAAGCTATTGATTTCTTCTCATCGCATCAGGAGAAGAAGAATACCGCCGACACCATCGTACAGCGACTGCTGCCACTACAGGCGGTAGGTCTCGGCTACATACAGCTCGGACAGTCCTCCTCAACACTCTCTGGCGGTGAGAACCAGCGCGTAAAACTCGCATACTACCTCTCTCAGGAGAAGCAGCAGCCAACGCTCTTCATCTTCGACGAGCCGACCACAGGACTTCATTTCCATGACATCAAGAAACTCCTTTTCGCCTTCGACGAGATACTGAAGCGAGGGCACACCATCATCATCATTGAGCATAACCTCGACGTCATTAAATCTGCAGATTACATCATCGATATCGGTCCAGAGGGTGGTAATAATGGTGGTGAGGTGGTTGCCGCAGGAACACCTGAGGAAATCGTCTCCAATCCCCGCAGCATCACCGCCCAATACCTTCGCGAGAAACTCAAATAATGGGAAAGATGGGAAAAGGTGGCTGACCGGTCTGCCACCTTTCTCCAAAACCGCACAACCATAAAACCGAAAAATGGGAAAAGGAGTAACCCTTTTCCCATTTTTTTATTCGTACGTTATCTTTTGGATTATCTGACCTGGATCAGAGATGGTTAGATGTAGAGTGTGTGCATTGCTGCCTTTGTTCAGAGGAAGTGTGATGGTGAACTCCTTACGGTTCTCCAGCACCTGAATCTTCCATTCCTTGCTCCACTCCTCGAAATCGTTGCGGAAGGAGCGTGGCGTGCCATCATCCACGGAGAGAGTTATGGCATTGCTCTTGTCAGAGGCTACAGGCCACATTGGCAGAACGGAGATGCAGAGGCGCACGCTGTCCTGACCCTCTATGCCAGTGAGCGGTATGTCAATGGTTCCCTTCGCCTCTAAGTCCATCGGCTCACCCATCTGAAGGGCGTCCCAGTCGGTGCCGATACCATGGAGGAGTCGGAATGGCGGCTGGATGTTGAGCGATGTGAGGTCAACCTTGCGGAGGTATTCGGTGTGGAGCTGCTCTTCTGGTAGTTTATAGTCATCAGTAGGCTTTGTCGAGAACTCTGGCATGTTCTGATACTGTGATACGAAGCCCGGCGGTACGCATGACATCATCTGGTTCCACTTGCCGTCGAGCATCGTGTTGTATTGTGTGATGAGAGCGTTGATGCTATCATTAGCAGCAGTGGCGAGTTCGGCATAAAGAGCCTTTCCCGTTTCGTGGTTTCGCTGAGCATAGAGGAACTTACGGTTCATCTGGTTGGAGGAGAGTAGGGCATATCCGAGCATCTCGAAAAGGGACGGACGGAGCTCTGCCGACACCTTATTATATATAAGTGTGTAGGCGCGGCATAGCTCATCGTAGTCTGAGAGACGACGCTGCGCAGTACCCGTGGCGAATGAGAAGTCAGTGTCGTGGAGACGTTCGTTGTCAGGGGTGTCCCATTGTATCTCGTAACCCATGAACTCCGGCTTTCTGTCCCATGCTAGGCGATAGTACGAGTCGAGAATAGCCTGGAACGCCTGCTCGTGCTCCTTTCCGAAGATTCTGGATAGCCACTGCGCCTGATATGTGTTGGCGTTCTGGTATGTGAATGCCGGGAAGTCATACGCCATGTCCATGAAGTGCGTCATCTCCACCTCCATCGGCTTTATGTCGCCCACGTTGAGGAGCCAGTAGCGGTCAGCTCCCGCATCGTATGCCTTCTTCAGTTCTTCGTACATGAGGACCGGTGCTGTGGTTGGAATCCACAGGTTGTCGTGTGGCGTTCCGAGGTAGCTGAGGTGGTAATATACACCACTCCTTCCGCTGCGCTTCCGCTCCTGTGCGTTGCTGACGCGCTTCATGTAGCCGTAGTTGTCGTCAGGCCATACTATGGTGATGTCGTCCGGCACACGGAGTCCTGCATCGTAGATGTCAAGCGTCTCCTTGTACGGCACGAATATCTGCGGTATTTTCTCCGCCTTGCGCTTCTTGTACTTCGTCAAGATGCTGCGCTGCTTTGCGAAGACCTTCTCTAGCGTCCTTGCCCTGTCCCCATTGTCGGTGCTGCCCTTCATCGCCTCGTCATGAAGACCACGCATACCCATGGTGTAGATGTTGTCGTAGCCTGCCGTCTCACGAATGCGGTCGTCGAGCTTTCGGAGTATGGTAGAGCTGTTTGTCTCGTAGTTCCATTCGCCGTCGCGCTCCTTGTCCCACTCCGACTTCGCCGCATTGTTGAGGAGCAGCGGCTCGCAATGGCTTGTGGTTATCATGATGCCCCATTCCGCAGCCTTCTGCTGACTCTCCGGATGGCTATAGAACGCACCGGTACATGAGTGCATGGCAGGAGCCAGCATGTTGCCGCGAAGGCGCAGCAGCAGTTCGCATACTCGGTCGTATGTCTTAGGTCCGATGTCGCCCAGCTCCTTCTCGAAATTGTTTGCCGCCCACGTCTTCATGCCCCAATCCTCATCGTTGATGAAGATGCCGCGATAGCGGATAGTAGGCTGCTTGCTGACGATGCTTTCAGAGTAGTCGATGTGCTCCTTGCGTTCTACAGGAACATCGGCAAACCAGTACCATGGCGATACGCCGATAGCCTCAGATACGTGGAACACACCGTATGCCAATCCGCGTGGGTCGGAGCCGATGATGGTGACAGAATGTGCCTCGGAATCAATGGCATAGCGCTCATAACTGCCGTGAATCTCACGATGTTTGGAGGAGCACTTCTTTGTTGCGAGGATAATCTGCACGCCCTTAGCTGACGACGTTGACGTGGTGATGGCAGGGCGTATGCCAGAGACGCGCTGCATGTCGTCTGCCAGTACTGTTGCCATCTTGCCTACAAGAGCGTCGTCGCGCTTGTCATAGACGATGGTGGCATTAGTGATGTCGAGGGCATTGACACCGACCGTTGTCAGTAATAATGCTGTGACTAATAAACTCTTTTTTAATGACTTCATTTCTTTTTTTACTTCTTGACGATCTTTTCCTTATAGAGATATTCCACCACCTGATCAGCGAAGGTCTTCATGCCCTTGATTGATGGGTGACCGTCTTGCTTGTCGATGCCGTGGAGGTCGATGCAAGGCACGTCGTAGTGCTTGCAGATGGTGTGTACCGATTCGTTGATGTCCTGACGTAGAACGTCGTTGAGTATGAAGACAACCTTCGCCATCGGGTAGTTCTGTCGAATGTCACCGAGCATCTTCGCCATGGCAGGACGGAACGTGAAGAGGTCCTGTCGCGTCTGGTTGCCGTAGAGGTATTTTCCCACCTCAGCACCTGCCCAGCTGTCGTTTGTTGCAGCGCAGATGAGTATGAGGTCTGGTTCGCCGAGGAAGTTGCTGCGCGTCACGAAGGCATTGTGTGAGTAGTCCTGGTGCTTGCCCTCGCGGTTCTTGTAGCCTGTATATCCTACGGTAGATCCGGAGTATGAGTTGTTGCGCTCAAGCTTCGCCCCGAGTCGCTCAATGACCTGATACCACCATGTCTGCTCCACGCTCGTCACGTCGTTCTTCTTTATGCGTCGTGGACTATCGGCGCGAAAATAGTAGATATTGTTTGTATCGGGTGTGAGGTAGCCCTGGAAAGTGCTGTAGCTGTCGCCGAAGATTGTTACGCGGAGCGAGTCCTTTGGTGCTGCGAAGAGTGAGGCAGTAGTGAGGCAAAGCATCAACGAGAGCATCATGCGCTTTGCGAAGTTAAGATTTGTCATGACTGATATTGTTTAGAATTACGAAAATAATGTTTTGCAAAGGTAAGTAATTTTTCCTGAAAGACAAAGAAAATAGCTGAAAAAAGTGTATAATTTTAATTCTGAAAAATAAATGTGCGTTAAGATTGAGGTTTGAATTGTAAAAAAGTAGTAAAATAACGGTCGGAAATTTGGTTAAAATGATATTTCAATATAATTTTGCACTCGCAAACAATACTTTAGTGCAAATCCTGCGATTAGTTGTTTGCTGTTATGATCAAAACGAATTAACAAAAAGAATAAAAGATGAACAACGTAAAGAATTATCTTTTCTCGGTGCTCTGCACAGCAGCACTCGCAACGCCCCTCGTCTATGGTCTTAATGCCGTGGCAGCACCCAAGCAGCCCTCACCAGCAGCCCCTGCCGTAGTAGGTGGGCAGCCTGTTGACCTTTCATACGCCGCAGAGAAGGCTCTGCCATGCGTCGTACACATCAAGTACCTCAAGAACGCCAAGGTGCAGGAGGTAGAAGTGCAGAACGACCCTTTCGGTGACATGTTCGACCCGTTCGGCTTCTTCGGTGGCCGTCAGGGACAGGGACAGAAGCGCAAGGTTCAGACTCCGAAGAAGGAGGCTACGGGCTCTGGCGTCATCATCAGCCAGGATGGCTACATCGTTACCAACAACCACGTCGTTGACGATGCCGACGAGCTCACCGTAACGCTCAACGACAACCGTGAATACTCTGCCCGCATCATCGGTACCGACAAGAACACCGACCTCGCACTCATCAAGATTCAGGGCACTGGCTTCCCAGCCATCAAGGTCATCTCTTCTGACGACATCAAGGTGGGTGAGTGGGTTCTCGCCATTGGCCATCCGCTTAACCTCCGTGCTACCGTAACGGCCGGCATCGTCAGTGCCAAGGCACGCTCTCTCGGCGCCAACGGCGTGGAGGCATTCATTCAGACCGACGCTGCCATCAACCAGGGTAACTCCGGCGGTGCTCTCGTCAACGTCAGGGGCGAGCTGATAGGCATCAATGCCATGCTCACCTCGCCAACAGGCTCTAACATCGGCTACGGCTTCGCCATCCCTACCACTATTATGAATAAGGTGGTTGACGACCTGAAGACCTACGGCACCGTACAGCGCGGACTTATCGGCATTCAGGGACAGGATGCCCGCGACTACATCGATGCCCAGAAGTCACAGAACAAGGAGGTTGACCTCGGCACCAACGAGGGCATCTACGTTGCAAAGGTCGTAGAAGACGGTGCAGCAGCCGACGCAGGCCTTGAAGAGGGTGACGTTATCACCTCCGTTGACGGTGTGAAGGTTACGAAGATGGCAGAGCTTCAGGAGCACCTCGCAACGAAGCGCCCTGGCGACAAGGTTACGCTGAAGTATCTCCACAAGAAGAAGGAGAAGACCGCTGTCGTAACTCTGAAGAACGAGCAGGGCAACACTAAGATCGTGAAGGATGCCGACCTCGACATGCTCGGAGCCGTAATCCGCGAGATCAACGACAAGGAGAAGGAAACCCTCGACATCAAGTACGGCCTTAAGGTTACGAAGGTCAACAAGGGTAAGTTCCAGGAGCGTGGCATCCCTGTAGGCTTCGTCATCCAGAACGTCAACGAGGAGCCAATGAAGACTCTCTCCGACCTCAACGAGGCAGTGAAGCAGGCAAACAAGATGAAGGACCCAGTGCTCATCATCAAGGGCGTTTATCCTTCAGGCCGCAAGGAGTACTTCACCGTTCCACTGGAAGAGGCAACGCAGAAGAAATAGGCTATCTGTTGAAGCGAGCTTCACTCTTCACTACGCTCCATACGAGTGCATTCCTCCTAGCAGATAGTTCACTCCGAAGTATGTCATCAGGACGCAGAGGAAGGCTATCAGCATGTATGCACGATAGAAGCGCGGATTGCGGAAGCAGGGTAGGGAGGAGGCGTGCAGTGGCGCGGCATACACCATCATCGTGATGAGCGCCCACACCTCCTTCGGATCCCAGCTCCAGTACGTTCCCCACGAGATGTTCGCCCAGTAGGCACCGATGAAGATGCCCATGGCCAGAAACCCTATGGCGACGTGTAGCAGCTGGCGCTTCCATACGGCGAGGAAGAGCATGACGTATGACGTCACTATCAGCGACACATGAACTGGCAGTAGCCATGTATTCAGCACCGGCTGGTTATACTCCTTCAGCGAGAAGAGCCACGCTATGACCATCGCCATGCACAGGGAGCCGAGCACCACCCTACGGTCTGTCCGTCGCAGTATTATCATGATGAAGCTGAGGACCATCAGCACGTAGCCGCAGTATGTTATGGGTATGCCCCACGGGTCGCGGTTTATGATGAGAATCGCCCCCCGCAAGTCCTCATCGTAGCTCGACTGGTAGTAGCGCGAATTGCCAATACGCAGTATGTTGTTCATCGAGATTACCTCGTGACTCTGCTGGGTATTGGCAATTTTCTCTATACCCCCTCCAGCATCGCCCGAAGCCATGCTATGATTGCCCGACGGCAGCACGGTGATGTACGACACATAGTCCTTCGGCACCCGGCCGTTCTCCTCATAAACCACCTTGAACGAGTCGAGCTGAAGGCTGTAGTTAAGGCGGAATATCTTCTCGTCCTCATCAAGGAAATAAGCCATCGGCTCACCCTGACGCAGGTGTATCGTACCCTTCTTCTGCGTTAGGTGCGTTACCATGGCGCCGGAGAGGATGATGAGGAAGGAGAGGTGGAGGAGGAATCCCATCAGACCCCTTCCCTGACCATTCCCCGTCAAAGGGGAAGGGTGATCAGATGTGCTTTTTTGAGTTATAGAATTATTCCAACGGAACAATTTGCCACACTTTATTATATATACAGTGCCGAAGAGTGCGAGCAAAGCCCATAGGGTGATCATAAACCAAGAGTTGTAGCCCTTGACGAACGCAAGAGCTACAACGATGATGATGTATAAAGATGTGGTTATTCTTTTTAGTAACTGCATGAATTGTTATGTGGTTATTCTTTTCAATATCTGCATGATAAAATAACGTCAAGCCTTTCTGTTTATTGCTTGTAAGCCGTTAAACCCGACTATAATGCCTGTAAGTCGTACCCCACGACTATATCGACTGCAGGAACTTCACTACGGCATCGCGATCTTCCTTCGAGAGCTCGTAGAATTTCTTCGTGGCGCTGAATGCCTGCGAGTCCTTGCTGTAGCCATGCCACATGATAGCCTCTATCTCGTTGCGGGCGCGGCAGTCGTGCAGGCGGTCTGCAGAGCCCGTAAGTCTGTACGATAGTCCGCGACCCCATAGTGGAGTAGTGCGGCACCATCCCGTGCGAATGTCGTTCTCCATGAATAGGCGGTGCTGCACCATGTCTGTGTAAGGCCATATAGTCTGGTTGGCAAACCTCGGCAGGCATGACTTCGGATCCTTGCCTACCGACTTGCAGTAGTTCTTTATGGCATCGTCAACCCAGTAGTCGTCGCTGCCTGTCTTCCATGACGGACGATGGCATGCAGCACAGCCAATCTGGTTGAACACCTTCTTGCCCTGCTGCACCTGAGGGTCGTTGAGGTTACGTGCGGCAGGCACGGCAAGACCTCTGTGCCATACCATGAAGTCGTAGTAGTCCTTATTGCTCATCTCCGGCTGACCGAACGCCTTGACGTAGTTTGCGCCACCCTTTGCGGCAGTGTTCATGGAGAGCAGCTCGTTGACCTTGTCGGCTATCACCGCCTTGTCGGCATCCCAGTAAGGGTGCAGCAGCGAACTGGCGTCCTGTCCGTTCCTCGAGATGTAGTCTATCACCTCCTCGTCCTCCGACATCGCCTTTGCCCATGCCGGCGTGGTGTAGAGATACTGTCGGTCGGAGCGCGTTACGTTGGTGATGTTCCAGATGGCGTTTGCTCCCGCACCATCCTGCAGCGACGCACGCGTCATGGCGTATGTGAACTTCTTCAGCTTCATCGTGCCGTCAGCAAGGCGGTACCATGCGCCGTTCGTCTTGTCGAGCGACTTGTCGCCGGCCCATGTGTTGGCACTCTTGTTCCACATCCCCGGGTTCATTTCGGCATACTTGGCAGACTTCTGCCACTGCGCCAGCATGTCCTCCTCAGTTATCGCATCGAGCAGTCCCGTGCCGTAGAGGCCTATCGTTGACTCAAGCCTCACCTCGTAGTCCGTAGGCTTTGGCACCGTGTTGAAGGCCGTTACAGGTATCGTCACCTCAGGGTATATCAGAGAGTACGCCTCGCCGTCAGGAAACTGCATTGGCAGTCCGCTCGGCATGCTGCTGACCTCCTTCCAGTCTATGCTTATCTGGCTCTCTTCGATAGGAGCCTTGAAGGGGCGCATCGCCTGTGTCTGTGGCATTCCCGTCACCTCCGCGATGTATCCCGACGACTCCGTGGTGTATCGCACACCGTCCGATGTCATGGCTGCCGTAGGATGATAGACGACGAGCAGATAACCGTTGCCCTCCACGCTCGCCTGATACTTCGTGCTGTGGTTCACGGAGTTGCCGTGACCGTAGTTCGGGTGGCACTTCATACATGAGTTGCGCACCCATGCCGGCCCCAGTCCTTTGCGAGGAGCTTCGTTCAGCGTGTATGCCTTCTCGAAGAAGGTGATACCCTTGTCGAAGCTTATCTGCATCTCCTCGTCAGCCGCCACGTTAGGCGTCGGCGTGGAGTAGCTCATCTTCGTCGTCGTGCCGAGGTTGCCCCCTGGAAACCACTCCTCGGCAGAGAAGTTGCCCGTCTGCTGTCCGAAGCTCGTCTGCTCCTCAAGCAGCGACTCCTGCGTCACCTCCGTTATCGTGTCCTCCGCATCGCTACAAGCGGTAAGCACGGCGGCGCATGTCATCGCCGCCAGCATTGTCCTGTTGTTCTTCATAATTTTATTTTAGAAGTTAAGAATTAAAACTATTCCTCTTCGCTATACTCCTCCTCCGAGAACTCCTTGTTCCAGACCGTGCAGCAGTACTTCACGAACGGAGCCGGCATGTTGCCGATGCTGTTGATAGCCTTCACGTAGCTGTTTACGACGCTGACGTTGATGTCCTCCTGACCATACTTCCTGAAGAACGACCAGAAACTCTTCACGCTCTCGTCGCGAGAACCGTTGACGTTGCCGCACCACACATTACGCACGCTGCGGATGTTGTCCTGGAAGTCGATGATGGAACGGTAGCTGTAAGGCGACTCCACGTACGATATCTCACCCGCGCGGAACGGGTTGGCAATCTTCGCCGTACCAACCTCGTTGGCAATGGCGGCAGCCGAACCCTCCTCGTCAGAGAGCACCTGTGCTATCGCACTCTTGATGGTCGAATACTTGCTGTTGGCTGTGCCGGCCTGCTTCAGGTCGTCGCCGTACGAGAGACCCTTCTCCGTCGTTATGCCGAGCTTGGCAGCCTTCACCACGGCAACACGCCCAGCATTGCCGCTGCACTCACCCTGCCATGCCACCTGCAGCTGGAAGGTGCGCTCCTTCAGAAGCTTGCACACCTGCTGCGCATAGACCAGCTCCTTGCTTCCCGCCACGTTGGTGAAGCCGTTGTAGGTGTCGTTGCTCTTGAACTCCGCAACCTTGCGTGGCTGACCATTGCGGAAGAGTATGAACTCCAGCGCATGGAAACCCAGAATCGACTCGTCGTCAAGATCCTCCGGATTCATTGAACCCGTAAGGTAGGTATGCAGCGCCGTGCGTGAGAGAGGCCATGAGTCTATCGTTGGATCGACGCTGAAGTCTGATGCCGCACCACCGAGGAACGCCTCACTGCGCTCCCACTGCACACGTGCCTCGCCGAAGAGTCGGCATGCCTCGTTGATCTGTGCCTGAGTGATGGTGGAAGCCTCAAGACCCCTCAGCGTCTGCTCAAGCGTCTCCGTGTTGTCGGCAAGCTTCGTGTATGTCGGAACAATCACGTTGTCAACAATGTTTCCGAGCACCTCCCTGAGATACTGCGTCTGCTCCTCCGTAAGGCTGGCACCCTCAATCTTACTGTTCGCCGACTCCATCTGAGCCACTATGTCAGCGCAGTCGGCAATAGCCTGCGTGCCGTATTTCCTCTCCGTGAAATCCGTATTCACAGGGTTCGTGGCGTTCTCGCTGAGATAGGCATCCGCCGTCTGCTGCTGTTGTTGCTGTGTCTCCTGAGCAGCATCGTCGTCCTTGCTGCATGCTGTTGTCATCAATGCCATGGCAATAACAGCCATTGGCGCAAAACTAAAATACTTCTTCATTTGTACAAAAACTTTATTAACTTAAAAACATTATGAACTATCACTTCTTACTTCTTACTTATCACTTCTTACTTCTTATTTATTACTTCTTACTTGTTACTTGTTCAGGTGCCCGCACCTGAACGTCCTACAAGAACCACCCCTGGAACGCCACTCCGAGGTTTAGGCTTGGCTCATTGTTATACGGACTCTTCAGGAGTCGCTGCGAATAGTCGCACTTTACCACCACACCCTTCACCGGCATGTAGTTCACGCCCAGAGCCACGGCGTTCCTGTCCAGATAGCCGTACTTGCCGCGCGTTGAAGAGTCGGCGCAAGGATTATAGCGGTCGTAGCGCCCGAAGACAATCAGTCGCTGACCATCCCGGTGCAGCTTACCCATAGTGTGGAAGATATCGTAGCCAGCCTCTATGCCCACGGCATACGCATTGCTGCCGATAGGCGACGTATGGTGGTATGGCGACTTCTTGTTGCCACGGTTGTATGTGTTCATGTCGCCCGTCACGATGTTGTCGCTAAGGTTCTGCGTATCACCGAGGTAACCGTAGTCTGCCTGTGCCCTTACGATGACGCCCCAGTAGTCCATCGAGAAGTCTATGCTGCCGATGGCGAGCTGACCTTTGTAGATGTTTTCAGTGTCTTGAGCCGGATAGCTGTTGCCCTGCGTATGACCGTAGTAGCCGCTCAATCCCACGCGCATGCCATCCTTCAGATAGTAGTCGAGGCGACCGGCGAAGCCATACTTGTTTGCTATGTCGAACTCCAGCGGTGACACGCAGCCACGGTTCACCCATGTTGCCGTAGTGAAGTTGTCGGCGTTCATGCCCGCCAGCAGCTGCGTCTCGTAGCGGAGCCTGCCCTTCAACGTCTTGCCCCAGAGGCTGATACCCGTCTGGTGCCATGTCGAAGGCAGTATGGTGTGCTCGCCCTCAGGACGATAGACGGTAAAGAAACTCAGCGGCTCGTGGTGCGCATTGTTCAAGCCTACAGGCACCACGATATGACCAGCGCGGACGTTCAACCCCTCAGAAAACGACTTCTCTATCCACAGCTGCTCCAGCTCTACCTCGCCGCCCTTCTCCGTCTCAAACTCCCATTCGCCACCTTCCTCCGACTCCTTCTCGTAGGCCTGTCCCGTGCCGCCATGCTCAAACTCTATCTCCGTATTGAACTTCCAACCCTTGCCGAAGTCGTAGCCCAGATACACCACGAAGTGCGGAATGTCGAACCTGCCATGCGACGGCGACTTCCTCGCTTCCTCAGGAAGCTTATAGCGGTCGAGCCTGTCGCTGTAGAAATTACGGGTGTACGCTACCTCTCCATATCCACCCACATGCAGGCGTGACAGCCGCCTCTGCCATTTCGTAAGGCTCCTCAACGCAGAGTCGCTCTGTGCAACCTCATTCCTACTCTGTGCATCATTTTCGCTCTGTGCAACCCCATTACGGCTCGTCGCACCAGTCCTTGCGTCAACCTCCTGTGCTGCCGCTACTTGTGTCATGCCCATCATCACCGTCATCAGGGCAACAGATAATACTTTCATCTTAATCCTCATATCTATTTGTTTTTTAGTTTTCGGCTGCAAAATTACTCATATTTCCTCACCCCCACAATACTCAAATTTTGGTAAAAAACATCCATGCACCCCCAACGAGAAGCAAGTCCCCATGCCACCCTTAATAAATAATAAATAGGTGTCAGTCACCCCCAGCCCCTTCCCCATAACTAAGTAATCCCATCCCTCTCTCTTCAAAAAAAAACTAAAACATTTGGTATTTTCAAAATAATTATATACCTTTGCATCCAAACAGAAAATATTTTACTAAACAGCAATAACACAACAAAAACATGGCAATCGTAAAACCATTCAAGGGCATACGCCCACCAAAAGAGTTAGTAGAACAGGTAGAAAGCCGCCCTTACGACGTGCTCGACTCCGAAGAGGCACGCGCAGAGGCTGGCGACAACGAGAAGTCGCTCTACCATATCATCAAGCCTGAGATAAACTTCGAGCCAGGCACATCAGAGTACGACCCGAAGGTCTATACCGAGGCAGCACGACAGTTCCAGATGTTCCAGGACAACGGATGGCTCGTGCAGGACGAGAAAGAGCAGTACTATATCTACGCACAGACATCGTGGCTACCAGCCAACGGCGGCAAGGAGAAGACGCAGTACGGCCTCGTCATCGGTGCCTACTCCGGCGACTATGAGAAGGGCGTCATCAAGAAGCATGAGCTCACTCGCCGCGATAAGGAAGAGGATCGCATGAAGCATGTGCGCGTGAACAACGCAAACATCGAGCCGGTGTTCTTCGCATACCCTGACAACAAGACCCTCGACACGCTCATCATGAAGTATGCTGCAGGAGAGCCAGAGTACGACTTCATAGCACCTATCGATGGCTTCCGCCATCAGCTGTGGGTCGTTAGTGACGATGCTGACATTCAGATTATTACCGAAGAGTTTGCAAAGATGCCAGCACTCTATATCGCCGACGGACACCACCGCTCTGCTGCCGCTGCACTCGTAGGCACAGAGAAGGCAAAGCAGAATCCTGACCACAAGGGCGACGAGGAGTACAACTACTTCATGGCGGTTGCATTCCAGGCAAGCCAGCTCACCGTACTTGACTACAACCGCGTCGTGAAAGACCTCAACGGAAACACCTCTGAGCAGTTCCTCGAAAAACTCGCGCAGAACTTTGTCGTAGAGAAGAAAGGCACCGAGGAGTATCGCCCACAGCACGCACACCAGTTCTCGCTATACCTCGACGGAGAATGGTATGCCCTCGACGCAAAGCCAGGTACCTTTGATGACTCCGACCCTATCGGCGTACTCGACGTTGATATCTCCTCACGACTCATTCTCCAGGACATCCTCGAACTCGGAGACCTCCGTTCCAGCCAGCGCATAGACTTCGTTGGAGGACTCCGTGGTCTAGGCGAACTAAAGCGCCGTGTCGATAGCGGAGAGATGCGTGCTGCCCTCGCCCTCTATCCTGTCTCCATGAAGCAGATCATGGACATCGCTGACTCCGGTAACATCATGCCACCAAAGGCAACATGGTTCGAGCCTAAACTACGCTCCGGACTTATCATCCATAAACTCGTATAATCCTGCCATACATCACATCACAAGACGCACAAGCCCCAAAAGCCTGTGCGTCTTTTCTATGTCCCTAAAGATATGTAAGTCCTGAAAATCAATTATTACACAAAGGTGTCTGACACCTTTGTGTAATTTGTATGTGGGAGGGTTCTTTTTTAGTAGTATCTTCTGTTTCTGGTGTTGGAGTTAGTCTCTTCTGTTTCCGAAGATGCGGAGGAGGTAGATGAATAGGTTGATGAAGTCTAGGTAGAGGGTCAGGGATCCTAGGAGGGCGAGCTTCTGGGCGCTCTCGCTTGTGTTGTCCTGCTCATAGAGCATCATCTTGATTTTCTGTGAGTCGTAGGCAGTGAGTCCTACGAAGATGAGTACGCCGACGTAGCTGATGATGGTCTGTAGGCCGGAGGATCCGACGAAGATGTTGACTACGGTGGCGATGAGGAGTCCGATGAGTGCCATGAAGAGTATCTGTCCGAGGCCAGTGAGGTCTTTCTTCGTGGTGTAGCCTATGAGTGCCATTGCTCCGAATGTTCCAGCGGTGATGAAGAATACCTGCCCGATGGACTCCATGGTGTAGATGATGAAGATGCTTGAGAGGAGTGCTCCGTTGATGACGCTGTATGCTATGAACATAAGCGTGGCGGTCATGAGGCTTAGCTTCTGCAGCATGCCGGAGATTCCGAAGACGAGTCCGAACTCTGCTGCAACGAGTCCCCAGAAGAGCAGCCTGTTAGTGAAGAGTGTCTCCAGGATGGCTGGTGAGGTGGCGACGCCATAGGATGTGACACCAGTGATGAGCATTGCTAGCATCATCCATGTGTAAACTTTACGCATCAGTGCAGGGAATGTCACTGATGGTGTGAAGCGACGGGTGTATGTTCCCTCGGCTTCGTTGACCATGCGGTCGAAGTCTTTGTATTCCATATTTTCTGTGAGTTATTTAATCGGTTTGTGAAAGACAAAATGTATGCCAAAGGTTGTTATATGGTGTTTGAGAACTGTTACGTACGAAAAAAGAGAGCCGGTGAAGCTCTCTTTTTGTTGTGCGCGTGACAGGACTCGAACCTGCACATCGCAAGACACCAGATCCTAAGTCTGGCGCGTCTACCAATTTCGCCACACGCGCAGATTTTATAAATGACGTTTGTGGTAATCATTTGCGGTTTGCGGGTGCAAAGTTAGTAAAAAAAGTTGGATTATGAAAGAATTTTAGCCAAAAAGTGAAAAAAGAGTATTAAAAATTTGCATATTACAGAAAAAAGCAGTACCTTTGCATCGCATTTGAGAAATAACAGATGTCCGCAATCATCCAGTGAGGTTAAAAAGACTGCGTTTCATGGTGCGTTGGATGAGCGGTTTAGTCTCTGGTCTGCAAAACCAGCTAGGGCGGTTCGACTCCGCCACGCACCTCTAATAGGACTTCCAAACGGAAGTCCTTTTTTCGTGCTTAGGCGTAGTCTCACCGCAGCGGTTCTTTCAGTCGCTTCGCTTTGTGAAAGCGTCACTTCGTGCCGAGTGCGACTCCGCCACGCACCTCCAATAAAAAAAGCTCCTCGTGGTTGAGGAGCTTTGGTGTTACTTTATCTTTACCGTTGAGTATTTGACGAGCTTTAGTCGCTTGCCTTTAAGGTTTGGCTTGGGGAAGGTGCCGTCGATGATGGAGATGGTGGCACCGGATGGTGCTGCATCGACAGCTTCCTGAAGGGTGAGGTAGTTACCCTTGCCAAGTGCGGAGACGATGTAGTCGTAGTGGCGTACGAAAGGCTTGAGCTCCGGACATACGCTTGCCATAGCGTCAACGAGGAGTCCTGCAACGACGTGTGCGCCATAGACGGTGTAGTGGGTGTTGTCCTTGCCGTTGACGCTGATCATGTGGAGCTGGCGTGACTTCTCTACACCGAGGCCGTTCTCCAGCTTCTTCGTGATGCTGTTGGCATCGACGTATGGTACTCGCTCCATGAGTGCTACGTGCTGCGGTGCAGTGACGTAGTTGCCATCCTTAGTGATGTGGGTCTCGATGAGCGTGTCGCTATTTACGACCTCCTTACCTGATGCCTTCATGTCACGCAGTGCCTCGTCGTCGATTTTCTGGTCGGAATTGCTGTAGAAGTTGCGGCGTACCACGCAGTTCATGACGATAGGTGTGGCACCCTTCTCTTTTGCTGCCTTGACGAACATGCGATAGTTGTCGTCGAAGGTTAGTCCAGGGTCGGTATGTCGCTTGTCGCCGATCTTGCCCTTCTCATCGTTGTGGCCGAACTGTATCACGAGGTAGTCACCCGGCTTCATGGCATCATAGACCTTCTGCCAGTGGCCTTCGAGTATGAAGCTGCGTGAGCTGCGTCCGTTGAGGGCGTGGTTATCGACGACGATGTTCTCTGTGAAGAATCCCTGTAGTGCCATTCCCCATCCGCGCTCCTGGCCTTTCTTGATGTCTTTGTTTGCCATGGTGGAGTCGCCGATCATGAAGATGGTGCACTGCTTGTTGCTGGAGGTCATCGTGAAGAGCAATGACGCGAGGAGTAGTAGTGATAGTAGCTTTTTCATTTGGGTTAGTCTGTTGTTAGTTGATTTGTAGAGAGAGTTTTTTTTTTCAGACGGTAATAGTCTTCCGGAAATAGAAACGGACAGATACGATAGACCTCTTGTTGTGCTATGGTATCCGTCCGTTCTCCTTATTTATATGTCTATGCGTTGATGATGGCGATCATCTCGTCAGGTGTGACGAGCTGCTGTTCGCCGGTCTGCATGTTCTTGAGTGTCACCTTGCCTTCGTTGATTTCATTCTCTCCGGCGAGTGCGACGTATGCGATGCCGAGAGCGTTGGCATAGCTCATCTGCTTCTTCATCTTTGCTGAGTCGGCATATAGCTCAGTGCGTATGTCAGCCTTTCGTGCCTTCTGTGCAATAGGGAGGCAGTATGCCGCCTCTTTCTCTCCGAAGTTGATGAAGAGGAGCTGTGTGCCGTTGACGGCCTCCTTAGGGTAGAGGTCGAGCTGGTTGAGCACGTCGTAGATACGGTCTGCACCGAATGAGATACCTACGCCCGATAGTCCTGGCATTCCGAAGATTCCAGTGAGGTTGTCGTAGCGTCCGCCGCCGGTGATGGAGCCAATCTGAACATCGAGAGCCTTTACCTCGAAGATGGCGCCGGTGTAGTAGTTGAGGCCACGAGCGAGGGTGAGGTCGAGCTGGAGAGGGTTGCTCAAAACGGAAGTGCCGTTTTGAATATTGTCATCGGTAGGGTATGACCCGTCGCAGTCCATGGCGCCGAGTGTTTCGAGGACGAAGCGTATCTCCTCTACACCCTTCATACCTATCTCCGAGTCCTTCAGTACGTCTGCTATTACGTTGATCTTCTGTGCGTTGGTGCCTTCGAGCTTGATGATAGGCTGGAGCTTCTCGATGGCTTCCTCTGAGATGCCGTCCTGGCGTAGCTCGTCGTTGACAGCGTCGAGGCCTATCTTGTCAAGTTTGTCGATGGCAACGGTGATGTCAACAATCTTGTCTGCCTCGCCGATAACCTCTGCGATGCCGGTGAGGATCTTACGGTTGTTAATCTTTATCTGTACGCGTACACCGAATTTAGAGAAGATGGTGTCGGTAATCTGCATTAGGTCAACCTCGTTGAGGAGGGAGTCGGAGCCAACGACGTCAACGTCGCACTGGTAGAACTCACGGTAGCGACCTTTCTGCGGACGGTCAGCCCGCCATACTGGCTGTATCTGGTAGCGCTTGAAAGGCAGCTGGAGCTCTTCGCGGTGCTGGACGACGTAGCGTGCGAATGGTACGGTGAGGTCGTAGCGGAGACCTTTCTCGCAGAACTTTGCCGCAAGCTTTAGTGTGGATGTGTTTGCCACCTCGTCGGCCGTCATGCCATGCAGGAAGTCGCCGGAGTTGAGGATCTTGAAGAGGAGCTTGTCGCCCTCCTCGCCGTACTTGCCCATTAGGGTGGAGAGGTTCTCCATTGCCGGCGTCTCTATCTGTCGGAATCCGTAGAGCTCGAAGACGCTGCGTACGGTGTTGAAGATATAGTTTCTTTTAGACATTTCCAAAGGGCCAAAATCTCTTGTACCCTTTGGAATTGATGGTTTCTGTGCCAATGTTATTTTTTGTTTCTGAGGTTTATTAACGAACGATTGTCTGTTCACGGTCAGGACCGATAGATACGATCTTGATAGGTGTTTCGAGCTGCTCCTCAAGGAACTTGATGTAGTTCTTGAACTCCTGTGGGAACTCATCCTCGCTGGTGAACTTCGTCATGTCTGTCTTCCAGCCAGGGAGCTCTGTGTAGATAGGCTCGATGCCCTTCTCTATGTCGTAAGGGAAGTCAGGAGTCTCCACGCCGTTGACCTTGTATGCGGTGCAGGCCTTGATGGTGTCGAAGGTGTCGAGTACGTCGCTCTTCATCATGATGAGCTGTGTTACGCCGTTGACCATGATAGAGTAGCGGAGAGCTACGAGGTCAATCCATCCGCAGCGACGCTCACGTCCTGTTACTGCGCCATACTCGTGACCGATGTCGCGCATCTTCTTGCCTGTCTCGTCGAAGAGCTCTGTAGGGAATGGACCAGCACCAACGCGTGTGCAGTATGCCTTGAAGATACCGAAGACCTCGCCGATCTTGTTAGGACCGAGACCGAGACCGGTGCATGCACCAGCGCAGATGGTGTTTGAAGAGGTTACGAATGGGTATGATCCGAAGTCCACGTCGAGCATGGTGCCCTGTGCACCCTCGCAGAGAATGGAGTTGCCTGCCTTGAGGGTCTTGTTGATCTCATGCTCAGAGTCAACGATCTGGAACTCCTTGAGGTACTCGATGCCCTCAAGCCACTTCTTCTCAACCTCGGTGATGTCGTAGTCGGTATAGTTCATGGCACGGAGAGTCTCCTCGTGCTTTGCCTTGTGGGCAGCGTACTTCTCCTCGAAGTTCTCAAGGATGTCGCCAACGCGGAGTCCGGTACGTGCTATCTTGTCGGAATAGGTAGGGCCGATACCCTTACCTGTAGTGCCAACCTTGTTCTTGCCCTTTGATGCCTCGATGGCAGCGTCGAGCACTCGGTGTGTAGGCATGATGAGGTGTGCCTTCTTTGAAATATGGAGACGCGACTTGAGGTCGTGGCCGCTCTTCTCAAGATCCTTAGCCTCGTCCATGAAGAGGTCTGGAGCGAGCACGACACCATTGCCGATGATGTTCACCTTGCCACCCTGGAAGATACCAGAAGGGATGGAGCGGAGCACATACTTCTCGCCGTTGAACTCAAGGGTATGGCCAGCGTTAGGGCCGCCCTGGAAACGAGCGATGACATCATACTTAGGAGTGAGCACGTCAACAACCTTACCTTTTCCTTCGTCTCCCCACTGCAGACCGAGGAGCACATCTACTTTTCCTGTCATAGTTGTATTTTTGTTTTTAGAGTTTTATTGTCTTTTAGTGTCTTGTTGTCTTTAGGAAACAGACTTATGTAACATAAGACCTTGCAAAGGTACTAATTTTTTGTCAAACTGCAAAAAGATATTGCAAAAAAGTTTGAAATTATTAGCAAGAGGCTCTTATGAGAGGAAATCGGCCACGACGTAGCTGCTGCCTCCGACGAAGATGAAATCGTCTTCAAGCGAGTCTTTAAGTGCTTGGGTATATGCTTCTTTTACAGTGTGATAGAGTGTGCCATTGATGTTGTGCTTCATAGCATAGGTAGCCAGTTTTTCAACGGGTATGGCTCTGTGGGTCTCTGCCTGCGTGAAATAGAATATGGCATCTTTCGGCAGCAGTTTGAGCACGGCATGCACGTCTTTGTCGTCAACCATGCCGAAGACGATGCGCAGCCTGCCTCTTCTTCTGGCTGTATATGTCGATGATATCTGTTCGGAGAGATACTCCCATCCGGCGAGGTTGTGGCCGGTATCGCAGATGACGAGCGGTGATGTCTGTATGGTCTCCCAGCGACCGCGTAGTCCTGTGTGGTCGCAGACTTTCAGGAGAGGATTTTGCGGTGTGGAGAAGTTCTGCATGATAGATGGCTGGAGTATTCCCTGGCGTATCAGTTCCTTGACAGCAGTCATGACAGTTCTGACATTTTTCTGCTGGTAGAGTCCCTTTAACTGACACTCTGGCAGAATGCCGTCATACTCATCTGCAAAGATGATGGACGAGTCCATCTCCCTTGCCTTCTGCAGGAAGACGGGTCGCGTCTCGTCGGTATATTCTCCGATGACGACGGGTGTGTGGGGCTTTATGATGCCTGCCTTCTCGCCAGCAATCTTCGCGAGGGTGTCGCCAAGGAATCCTGTGTGGTCGAAGGATATGTTCGTGATGATGGAAAGGGTGGGGGAGATGATGTTGGTGCAGTCGAGCCTGCCTCCTAGTCCTACCTCTATGACGGCGATGTCTATCTCCTGCTCTGCGAAATACTTGAAGGCGAGTGCCGTGGTAATCTCAAAGAAGGACGGGAAGAGCGGTTCGAAGAAATCCTTCTCCTGCTCTACGAAGTCAATGACGTACTGATGGTCTATCGGCTTTCCGTTAACACGTATGCGCTCGTTGAAATCGACGAGGTGCGGCGAGGTGTATAGTCCTACCTTGTAGCCAGCCTCCTGCAGTATTGCAGCGAGGGAATGTGATGTGGAGCCTTTTCCGTTTGTTCCTGCCACATGGATGCTCTTGAACCTACGGTGCGGGTGGTTGAAGTGCTCGTCGAGGGCAAGGGTGTTGCTGAGTCCTTCCTTATACGCACCAGCGCCCACCTTTTCGAAGGCAGGCGCTGCGTTGTATAGATATTCTAATGTTTCGTTGTAGTTCACGGGGGGGGTGTTCTTTTAGTCGCTCCGCTTTGTAAAAGCATCGGCTGAAGCCGCTGAGCGGGGTGATGGGGATGGTTAACTAAAATAGTTGCGGAAACGCTCGAAGATGTTCTTCTTCGTATTGTTGTCGCCCTTGAAGTTGTCAGACTCCTTCATCTTCTCCAGCTCCTTCTTCTCGTCCTTGGAGAGAGTCTTCGGAACATAGATGCTAATGTTGACGAGGAGGTCGCCATTGCCGTAGCCGTAACCCTGGACGGCAGGTAGTCCCTTGCCGCGCAGACGGAGTGTCTTGCCAGGCTGTGTTCCAGCGTCGATCTTCACCTTGAGTTGTGTGCCTTCGATGGTCGGGATGTTCACGTCGCCACCGAGTGCTGCCGTAGGGAAGTCGAGGAGGAGGTTGTAGATAAGGTCCTTGCCGTCACGTACGAATGTCTCGTTAGGCTCTTCCTCTATGAACACCTTGATGTCGCCCGCGATGCCATTGCGCTTGCCGGCATTTCCCTTGCCCGGTGCGTTGACGACCATGCCGTCCTGAACGCCAGCAGGGATGTTTATCTCTACGACCTCTTCGCCACGCTCGATGCCTTCGCCGTGACACTGGTTACACTTGTTCTTGATGGTCTTGCCCTCGCCACCGCATGTAGGACATGGCGACTGCGACTGCATCATGCCGAAGATGCTGCGCTGCTGTGTTATGACATAGCCCGTTCCATGACATGTGTTACAGGTCTCAATGCCCTCACCGCCAGTACCATGGCAGCATGAGCACGTCACGTCCTTGCGTACCTTGAACTTCTTCGTCACACCCGTGGCAACCTCCTGAAGGTTAAGGCGTACTTTCAGTCGAAGGTCTGAACCGCGATGAACCTGCTGACGCTGTCCGCCGCCGAAGCCTCCACCGAAGCCACCGCCGAAACCTCCTCCATGTCCGCCGAATATGTCGCCGAACATAGAGAAGATGTCGTTCATGTCGAAGCCGCCGGCACCTCCGAAGCCACCTGCGCCACCGAAGCCGCCAGGTCCGTCGAAGCCGAACTGGTCGTACTGCTTACGCTTCTGGTCGTCGGAGAGAACGGAGTAGGCCTCGGCAGCCTCCTTGAACTTCTCTTCGGCTTCCTTCTTCTCTGCATCACTCTTATCGCCCTGACGGTCAGGGTGATATTTGATGGCTATCTTACGATAAGCCTTCTTTATGTCTGCAGCACTTGCCTGTTTGTCAACACCAAGTACCTCGTAGTAATCTCTTTTAGCCATAGTCTTTTAATTATGCATTCTGAATTATAAACTATGCATTATTTACTGTCCCACTGCAACCTTTGCAAAACGTATTACCTTATCGTTGAGGGTGTAGCCCGTCTGTACGCAGTCGATGACCTTGCCCTTCTTGTCCTCGCCCATGCCTGGCACGAGGGCTATCGACTCATGGAAGTCAACGTCGAAGTCGGCATTCTCGGTCTCTATCTTCTTCACGCCGAGAGACTCAAGAGTCTTCTGGAACTTGTTGAAGATAAGCTGCATACCCTCCTTGATGGCAGCAGGGTCCTCGCTCTTGTCTGCCATGGCACGCTCGAAGTCATCGAGAACAGGGAGAATCTCCTTGATAGTCTTCTCGCCGCCCTGAAGTATGAGGTCTGCCTTCTCCTTGAGGGTGCGCTTGCGGTAGTTGTCGAACTCAGCCTGCTTGTAGAGCATCTGCTTCTTCAGCTCCTCGATCTCTTCCTGAGCAGCCACGAGGGGATCCTTCTCCTCTTCCGGCTCTTCAGCAGTAGTATCCTCTGCCTGAGCCTCCTCATTGACAGCAGTCTCCTCAGCTGTAGCCTCTTTAACGTTTTCGTTTTCGTATTCGTTTTCGTTTACTGTGTTGATATCTTCTTTCTTCATTTTCTTTATTGATTATTGTTCTCCTTCGCTTGTACAATAACTATGCCAAACTTATATTACATAATAATAGCGGAGGGTTGTCACATCGTTGTTAGAGTGATAACCCTCCGTATAATTGTCAATTATGCACTATTGTTCTTCACTGGCTGAGCAGTGCGTGTCTGCAAAGCAGGCGCACGGTCAGCAAAGGGAGTGACTATGCATAATGCATTATGAACTATGCACTATTTGTAGTATTCCTTCTTGCCTGCAGCCAGTGTGTTCTTCATCAGTGAGCAGATGGTCATTGGGCCAACGCCGCCCGGAACAGGTGTGATGAATGAGCACTTTGGCGCTACCTTCTCGAAGTCAACGTCGCCAGAGAGACGGAATCCGCTCTTGCGTGTAGCGTCAGGAACGCGAGTCGTACCGACGTCAACGATTACGGCACCGTCCTTCACCATGTCCTCTGTCACGAAGCCAGGGCGTCCGATAGCAGCGATGATGATGTCTGCCTCGCGGCATTCCTTCTTGAGGTCGGCAGAGTGAGAGTGGCATACGGTAACGGTAGCGTCGCCGTACTCCTTCTGCATCATCAGCTGTGCCATAGGCTTACCGACGATATTTGAGCGGCCGAGCACCACGCACTTCTTTCCGGAAGTCTCGATGTCGTAGCGCTTGAGGAGGGTGATGATGCCGAGAGGCGTAGCAGAGATGAAGCAAGGCAGTCCGATAGCCATGCGTCCTACGTTGATAGGGTGGAAGCCGTCCACGTCCTTCTTGTAGTCGATAGCCTCGATGACCTTCTGCTCGTTGATATGCTTTGGCAGAGGCAGCTGCACGATGAAGCCGTCCACGTCCTCATCCTTGTTGAGTTTGTCAACACACTCAAGGATCTCCTCCTCGGTGATGTCTGCCTCATAGCGGATGAGGGTTGACTTGAAGCCGCATGCCTCACATGCCAGCACCTTATTCTTTACGTATGTCTCAGAGCCACCATCGTGACCTACGAGGACAGCAGCGAGATGTGGCTGCTTGCCACCATTCGCCATAATCTGCTTTACCTCTTCTGCTATCTCTGCCTTGATGGCGGTAGCAGTAGCTTTTCCGTCTATTAACTGCATAAATTTTTATTATTGTGTTTACGATGTTTCGATATTTCCATGTCCCCCCTTCGGGGAACTATTGGGGGCTTTTAGAATCCAGGCATCTTAGGCATCTTAGGCATTCCCGGCATACCCTTCATCTTACTTGCCATCTGCGCCATCTGTGCCATCTTCGCCATATTGCCGCCGTTGAGCATCTTCATCATCTTGCGCATCTGGTCGAACTGCTTGATGAGGCGGTTGACCTCCTGTATGTCGGTACCGGAACCCTTCGCGATACGCTGCTTGCGCGACATGTTCAGAATCTCCGGGTTGGTACGCTCCTTTGGAGTCATGGAGTAGATGATAGCCTCGATGTTCTTGAATGCATCGTCAGGGATGTCAACATCCTTGATAGCCTTGCCGACACCCGGAATCATGCCAGCGAGATCCTTGATGTTGCCCATCTTCTTGATCTGCTGAATCTGTCCGAGGAAGTCATTGAAGTCGAACTTGTTCTTTGCAATCTTCTTCTGGAGGCGCTTTGCCTCTTCGAGGTCGAACTGCTCCTGTGCACGCTCAACGAGGGAGACGACGTCACCCATGCCGAGGATACGGTCTGCCATACGGTCAGGGTGGAACACGTCGAGTGCCTCCATCTTCTCGCCTGTACCGATGAACTTGATAGGCTTATCGACAACCTGGCGTATAGAGAGTGCAGCACCACCACGAGAGTCACCATCGAGCTTTGTCAGTATCACGCCGTCAATCTCCAGACGCTCATTGAAGGTCTTTGCTGTGTTTACGGCATCCTGACCTGTCATGGCATCAACGACGAGGAGTGTCTCATCAGGGTTTGTGGCCTTCTTGATGTCCTCGGCCTGCTGCATCAGCTCTTCGTCGATAGACTGACGACCAGCGGTATCGATGATTACAACGTCGTAGCCCTTTGCCTTTGCCTCCTGGATAGCATTGAGTGCTACCTGTACAGGGTCTGTTGCGCCAATCTCAATGTGTATAGGCACGTAAACCTGCTCTGCCAGTACGCGCAGCTGCTCCATGGCAGCAGGGCGGAATGTATCACATGCTGCCAACAATGGCTTCTTGTGTTTCTTTGTCTTCAGGTTAAGGGCGAGCTTACCAGACATCGTTGTCTTACCGGCACCGTTGAGACCTGCCATCATGATGACGGCAGGCTTACCGTTGAGGTTCAGCTCCTTTGCCTCACCACCCATCAGCTCTGCCAGCTCATCGTGAACGAGCTTCACCATCAGCTGTCCAGGCTTGATGGCAGTGAGCACGTTCATGCCCAGTGCCTTCTTCTTCACCGTGTCAGTGAAGGTCTTGGCAACCTTATAGTTTACGTCGGCATCAAGCAGTGCACGACGAACATCCTTCAGCGTTTCCGCTACGTTTATCTCGGTGATCTTTCCTTCACCCTTCAGTATCTTGAACGAGCGTTCAAGTCTATCACTTAAATTTTCAAACATTTGTTATTCTAAAGTATTACAGAGTGTTACTATTACAAAATAACAACCTGCTGATTATCTATTCTTATACATGTCATCGTAGTACTTCTCGTACTCACCAGACGTAATATTGTCCATCCATGCCTCGTTCTCAAGGTACCACTTCACGGTCTTCTCGATACCCTCCTCGAACTGCAGTGAAGGTTCCCAGCCGAGTTCCTTCTGCAGCTTAGTGGAGTCGATGGCATAGCGTGCGTCATGACCGAGACGGTCTGTAACGTATGTTATGAGGTCGAGGTCAGCACCCTCTGGACGACCAAGCAGACGGTCAACGGTCTTGATGACGGTCTTGATGATGTCAATGTTCTTCCACTCATTGAAACCGCCGATGTTGTATGTCTCTGCGATGGTGCCATTATGGAAGATGGTATCTATAGCACGAGCGTGGTCAACGACATAGAGCCAGTCGCGAACGTTCTCGCCCTTGCCATATACAGGCAGAGGCTTGCGGTGGCGGATGTTGTTGATGAACAGCGGAATAAGCTTCTCAGGGAACTGGTAAGGACCATAGTTGTTCGAGCAGTTCGTCACGATGGTAGGCATGCCGTAGGTATCGTGGAAAGCGCGTACGAAGTGGTCGGAGCTTGCCTTTGAAGCAGAATAAGGGCTATGAGGGTTGTACTTCGTCGTCTCATAGAAGAAGTCCTTGCCGTATGCGAGGTGATGCTCAGAGCTTGAAGCCGTAGTAGTGAACGGAGGCTCGATGCCCTCTGGGTTTGTCATCTCCAGTGCGCCATACACCTCGTCGGTAGAGATGTGGTAGAAGCGTTTGCCCTCATACTTCTCTGGCAGCGACTCCCAATAGAGCTTTGCAGCCTGAAGCAATGAGAGAGTGCCCATCACGTTTGTCTTGGCGAAGGTGAAAGGATCCTTGATGCTTCGGTCAACATGAGACTCTGCAGCGAGGTGTATGATGCCGTCGATCTTCTCGTCCTGCATCAGCTGGTAGAAAGCATCGAAGTCGCAGATGTCCATCTTCACGAACTTATAGTTTGGCTTGTCCTCTATGTCCTTGAGGTTTGCGAGGTTGCCAGCGTATGTCAGCTTGTCGAGATTTATGATGTTGTACTCTGGGTACTTGTTAACGAAAAGGCGTACTACGTGTGAGCCGATAAAGCCAGCACCGCCTGTTATAACGATATTCTTCATTTTTCCTTCTATATATATAATAAGGTGTAGAATCGGAACGGAGTTCTTTCAACGATGCACTATGAACGATGCACAATGCACTATGAACGATGCACAATGCACTATGAAGTATGAACAATGAACTGTTACTCCGTTGCCTTGAAGCTCATGTCTAGTCCCTTGACGCTGTGAGTCAGCGCACCGAAGGAGATGAAGTCAACGCCTGCCTTTGCGTAAGGAATCATCGTGTCGAACGTGATGCCGCCACTTGACTCTGTCTCGCACTGACCGTTAACCATCTGTACTGCCTTGACGGTATCTTCCGGAGTGAAGTTGTCGAACATGATGCGGTCCGGATTCTCTGCTAGAGCCTCTTCGAGCTCCTTGAAGTTACGTACCTCAATCTCAATCTTCAGGTCCTTGCCCTTCTCTGCGCAGTAAGCCTTTGCACGAGAGATGGCGTTGTGTATGCCGCCCGCGAAATCTACGTGGTTGTCCTTCAGCAGAATCATGTCGAAGAGACCGATGCGGTGGTTCATGCCACCACCAATCTTCACTGCCTCCTTCTCAAGCATACGCATGCCCGGAGTGGTCTTGCGGGTGTCGAGAACGTGGGTCTTCGTGCCAGCATCGATGAGCGCCTGCTGGTACTTATGCGTCATTGTGGCGATACCGCTCATGCGCTGCATGATGTTCAGCATCAGACGCTCGGTCTGCAGGAGGCTCTGCACCTTACCTGTAACGACCATTGCCACGTCGCCCTTCTTCACCTGTGCGCCGTCGTTGATGAACACCTCTACCTCCATGGTAGGGTCAAAGCGGCGGAACACTTCCTTGGCAACCTCAATGCCGGCGAGTATGCCGTCCTCCTTGATGATGAGGCGGCTCTTGCCCATGGCGTCTTCTGGAATACAACATAGTGTTGTGTGGTCACCATCACCGATATCTTCTGCGAAACTCAGGTCTATGAGTTGGTCTGTAAGTTCTTCTACGCTTAACATTTTTATATCGTATTTATTTGTTTCTACTTGCTGTTAACGATGTTTCGTGTACGGTAAGCCATGCGTCATGCATAGCAAACAATGGCACTCCGCTTACTGCTGGAAGGCGTTAATCACGGAGTTTGCTATCTCCTTCTTCTTATGATAGAGTCCGATGCCCACCTTCAGTCCGATGGTAGAGTAGTTTTTGTGGTCAGAGAGGCTCTGGTCATAATAGATGGCAGGCTCGATAGTCATCTTGCCACCCACGAAGAAAGCGTAGCCTATCTCTATGCCAGGCATGAAGTCGTTGTGCTTCAGTGCTGGCGAACGGTAGATGTAGTTGGCGTTTGCACCAAGGAAGAGTCCGTTCTGCTCAATGTAATAGCGTCCGCCGATACCGAGCTTCAGGTCGTTGCTCTTGAAGTCGCCGCCCTTGTGATTGAAGCCTACCTGCCCGAAGACCATCCAGTCGTCCTGTACGAAGGTACCTACCTGCGCGTTGACGCCAATCTGGAACTTGTCGCCACCGTTATATGCGAGGTTGAGTCCTGAGAGTGAAGCACCCACGAATGTCTTGCTGCGCTCAAACTGTGCGCTTGCTGCCATGGTCATAGTAAGCATGGCGAGCATAATCATTATCTTTTTCATAAGTCGCTGTTTTTAATTGGTTGCGTATTATCTGGTTACTTTTTTTCGAGTAATGTCGTTGCTATTTCCTCTTGCCGTATCTATATTCCAGTCGGAACTTCTTCTGATGCCAGTAGAAGAAATATACCGTGCATGCCAGGGATACTATGATGCCGGCAGCATATCCGATAGCCGGAGGCATGCCGATGGCTATCTTGCTTGTCATGATGAACGATGTGCAGATGAACGTCATGAATATAGCAGGGAGGAGGGTTATGATGAAGAGTCTCTTCTTCAGTGCCAGATAGACCGTCAGAGTCCACAATGTGAAGACGGAGAGCGTCTGGTTAGCCCATCCGAAGTACTTCCATATCACGTTGAAGCTATCCGGATTGTCCATCTGCCATATCAGCAGCGCAATGGACAGGATGAATATCGGAGCGCAGACCATCAGTCGCTTAATGATAGGCTTCTGGTCTATACCGAACGTGTCGGCCACGATGAGTCGTGCAGAGCGCAGTGCCGTGTCACCACTTGTTATAGGTGCAGCCACGACACCGAGGATGGCGAGCACGCCTCCGGCAACGCCGAGCCAGCCGTTACATACCTCCATGACTACGCGTGGTGCCGCAAAGAACTGCGTCAGCGTCTTGTCGTTCTGTGCAAGGAACTCCGTTGGGCATATCTCCCTCCAGCCATCACTGAAGAAGAACCAACTGCTGACGGTACACCATACCAGTGCCACGATGCCCTCCGTTATCATTGCGCCGTAGAAGACCGGCCTGCCGAGGCTCTCCTTCTTCATGCAGCGAGCCATGAGAGGTCCCTGTGTAGCGTGGAAACCGCTGATGGCACCGCAGGCGATGGTGATGAAAAGTGCCGGCATTATTGGGTCGGAACCCGTCATGCCGAGCTTCTCCTCACCCATATTGCCGAGGCCGTCCCATATCTCTGGCAGCGAAGGCCATTTCATGAACAGCACTATCATCAGCGCTGCTGCCATGAACAGCAATGAGAAGGCGAAGAGAGGGTAAATCTTGCCGATAATCTTATCGACAGGCATCATCGTTGCTATCACGTAATATACGAAGATGATGATAATCCAGATCAGAAGGTTGTCGAAGAAGCTGCCCTTCGGCATCATGTTCGTAAGCAGCGTTGCAGGGCTCAATACGAACACCGCACCTACTATTATCAGCAGCAGCGTGGTGAATACGAGCATCAGTTTCTTCCAGTTAGGGCCGAGATACTGACCTACCATCTCTGGGAGCGAGATGCCACCCTTGCGCACGCTGATCATACCCGAAAGGTAATCGTGCGTCGCACCGGCGAAGATACAGCCGAGAACAATCCATAGGTATGCCGACGGACCGAACCACATACCCATTATGGCGCCGAAGATAGGGCCAGTGCCTGCAATGTTCAGGAACTGAATCATGAAGACCTTCCACGTTGGCAGGGCAATGAAGTCAACGCCATCGTGCTTGCGGATTGCCGGAGCCTTACGCTTGTCCTCCGGGCAGAAGATGCTCTCGACTATCTTGCCATAGACAACATAGCCGAAAATGAGTAAGAAAAGACTGATTACGAATGTTATCATTTTTGTTTTTTAGTTTCGCAAGTTTGCACTTGCTCACTTTTTTTGTAGTTATGGGAGTTAAAAGAAGTTATCGCTTTGCTCAGGGAGTTAAAGGACAAATGTACTGAAGCGCATAAGCGACAAAACTATTGTCCTTTAACTTCCTTATAACTTCCGCAAACTCCCTTTAACTCCCTTTCAGCTGGAGCTTGCGAAAGTTGAACAATTTTGATTATTTCTGCAAAATTACAAAAAATATTTGGTTTGACCAAAAAATAGCAGTAACTTTGTAGCCGAAATGAGAAAAAAACTATTATTTATCCTTTTTATAATGTGTATTCTGTGCAATTCCAGTGCTCAGAATACTTATTTTGTAACTCAGTCGCCGGTAGAGCAACCGCTTCACGAAATGCGTGCCGTATGGCTCACCACCATTGGTGGCATAGATTGGCCGCACTCCTATTCGCAGTCGCAGCTGTCGGCAGAGAAGCAGCAGAAGGAGCTCTGCGCAATTCTCGACCAACTCGTTGCCGCCGGGTATAATACCGTACTCATACAGACAAGAATACGTGCCACGACAATCTTCCCTTCCGACCTCGAACCGTGGGATGGATGCCTCTCGGGATTCCCTGGCAAGTCGCCGGGATATGATGCCTTGGAGTACGCCGTCAAGGAGTGCCACAAGCGAGGAATGAAGCTTCATGCGTGGGTCGTCACGATACCTGTAGGCAAGTGGAACAAGACGGGCTGCACCAGTTTAAGAAAGACTCATCCGGAACTGCTTAAAAAGATTGGTGATGAGGGGTTTATGAATCCTGAGCATAGTGGTACTTCAACGTATCTTGCGAACTTCTGCCGAGACATTGCGGAGCGTTATGACATTGACGGAATACACCTTGACTACATACGTTATCCGGAGACGTGGAAGGCTATCGGCAATCGTGACAAGGGGCGTGAGAACATCACGCGTATAGTGCGTGCCGTACATGACGCAGTGAAGGCAGTAAAGCCGTGGGTTATGATGTCTTGCTCGCCGGTAGGAAAGTATGCGGACACGAAGCGTAAGTGGAGTCACGGATGGAATGCCCGCGATGTGGTATGCCAGGATGCCGTAAGGTGGCTCGACGAAGGACTCATGGACTGCCTCTTCCCTATGATGTACTTCCGCGGAGAGAATTTCTATCCCTTCGCCATCGACTGGCAGGAGCGTTCCAATGGAAAGATTATAACCCCGGGACTTGGCATCTATTTCATGCATCCACGTGAGAAAAACTGGCCTCTTAGCGATATTACGCAGGAGCTGCATGTGCTCCGTCAGTACGGTATGGGCAACTGCCTCTTCCGCTCTAAGTTCCTTACTGACAATACGAAAGGACTCTATGACTACGTGAAGGACACCTATTCTCCGTTGCCTTCGCTGCAGCCTGCCATGAAGTGGTATGACGTCAGGAAACCTGATGCCGTCACATCGCTGGCTACCGCTTATTATACGGATGGCACGATGAAGCTTTCGTGGGAGTCGGAGGGGGCTGATGTCCGATATAATGTATATGGTTCTGACATCCTTCCGGTAGATGTTACGAAGGCGGAGAACCTTCTTGCCGCAGAGCTGGAGACGCCTTGCGTAGTGATGCCGCAATCTGCCTCGGTGCGTTATTTTGCTGTTACGGCGACAGACCGTTACGGCAATGAGTCAGAGCCTCGTCAGTCGGTTAAGTCTTCTTCCGGTTCGCAGCAGGCGGAGCATCATACTCCGATGGCATTCCTGCCTGTCGTGAAGGGTAGGGTAGTGCTTGACGGTAAGGATGTTACCGATGGTCAGCTGCTTGTGGTAAAGAGTGTGGAGGGGGTTGAGATGCACTCTTGTTTTGCAAGATATCAGGACGGGCATCTCTCGGCAGATATTGCCTCGTTGCCGCAGGGCTATTATTCCCTTTATTTTATAAATAAGAAAGGTCACCAGCACAAGATCGGGAACCTTTCTGTATTCAGTTTCTAAGTCGTTGAGATACTATCGTTGTGTATTCGCCAGCTAATCGCAAAGTAATCTCTATGTAGTACCGGAGTAATCTCTATGTAGTACCGGAGTAATCTCTATGCAGTACTGGAGTAATCTCTATGTGATTATACAGTAAAAGCTATCTAATTACAACAAATTATCTAGAGAATTCGGTGTAATTAGATAGCTTTTATTTTGCTAGTTGAAAGTGGTTTGTTTTCAATATGTTATGATAGGTGGTAAGAATGGCTTACCATCCGAGCGATTTCCAATCCATAGCATTGGTCCACTGAAGGTCGTACATGCTCTTATTGAGGTTTGGCGTGAGGCTGTTGTAACCTTCGAACGGCACGATCATGCTCAGGCCGCAGTAGTTGTCGTCGTTAAGTGTGAAGGTATAGTCTGATATTGAGCCTCCTTCGTTGACCCTCATGGATGTATTCCATCTGAAACTTGTCGTGCCGGTTTTCGGATAACGCGCCACAACAGCCTTATTGACAGCCTTTTCCCATTCCTTCATGTCGTCGGCAGAGAGACCATTCTGTGTGAATACACTCTTCATATCGTGAAGAATAGGGGTGTCGCTCAATGCCCTGTTTACATTGTAGTAATAGACGCAGTAACGTATGTTGAACTGAAGCCTATTGGTGCCTGGATGCTGAGGGAACTTGCGTAACACGTCGTATGTAGCCTTACGCAGGTTCTCCAACTCATCGGTCTTGACGCAGGAGATGCAGATACCATCGTACGATCCGAAGTTGGTGTCCTTTATGTAATGGTCTATTATATAGCTACCTACAAGCATTCTGTCAAGTGAAAGAATAGGCACGATGGTCTTGTATGGTGCTCCGTCGCCCGGAGTTTCTGATACGGGAGCAATGATGTAGTGGGCGGCATTGCGGAGTTCGTACACGGTCTCTACGTTGCCCATTGCGCAGCAGTCGAAGAAGATATACTCCATCTTAGGCAGATTGCTGAATACCCTTGCCATGGAAGGTATGTTTATCCATTGGCGATTCGCTGGAGTAGTAGCCGTTCCGTCAGGTCCATACGCCTTGAGAGTCACGAAGTTGGTCTTTATGGTATCGTTCTCGATGATGGCTCCTGAGCCATGGCCACCGAAGACGGTAGCATATTCATCGGCAGGGTAATTGCTTATGATCCACTTCATTATGCTGAGCATGGAGTCAGGAGAGGTGACGTAGAAGTCCTTCTCATATTCACGCATTACGACTTCCCTGCCTTTGCGGATCTCGGAGATGCGTGGTGGCTGGTTGTCGAAGTCGGAAAGGAGTATGAGGCGGCAGTCTTCCTGCAGCTGTTTTGAACCTTCTATCATCTCCTTCACATCCTCCTTGAGGTAGGTGCCGATATTATTGTTGTCGCCACACATGTAGGCGATGATGGTGCGGCGAAGATGCTGTCCCTGGGTCTTGTACTGCGCAAGGGTGTCAACAGGAGGCTTCTTCTCTTCTTCATCGGCAGAGTCTTTGCTACATGCTGTGAATGAGAGCATTGCAATGAATGTAAGGAGTGGGATGTATAGTAATTTCTTCATAAAATAACTATGAATTATGACTTGCGTAGCTTGATGAGCTCCGCGAATAACTATGAACTAAAACTATGAACTATGAATTACGAATTAGAACTATGAATTATGAACTATTCATTTATCGCTCCGCAGTGCGGGCATTCGCCTTTGTGCTTCATGCGTCCTCCGCAGTTGCCGCAGATGTATTTCTCACGGGAATGGCGGTTGTACTGCGAGATGGCGAACCAGCAGTATGCTACGAGCAGTGGATAGCCAACGTAATGCAAGGTGCTGATAGAGAAGATGACGTAGAGTATTCCGCAGACGGTCATGAGTCCTAAGAGATAGAGCACGGCATCGTCGAATGGCAAGTGGTGCCTTGTGTCCTCAACAGCCGCAATTCCTATTATCAGCATCGCCCAGACGCTGGATATGAATATGCTGAGAATCGGTGGCATGAGGAACGGATTCAGCGACGGATGGTAGTAGAAATGTCGCCATGTGTCAGCGCCGAACATCTGCAGCGAGGCATAGAACGTAGCGGATGCTGCTACAGTGATGCAGAGCAGGGTAGGGTAGAACGATGGGATGTCCCTCAGGTGTACCATCGGCACGTTGCGCTTGTTGATGAGTCGGAAGACATAGAGCATGCCAATGACGCAGAATATGATGAGCGCAGCGATGAGGTGGGTGTCGCTGAAGAACATGATGAACTGTGAGATAGGATCGGTAGGTGTTACTGCCGGTAGCAGCTCCGTCTCGTGAATCCATCCTATCTGTCCTTCTTCGCCTATGAGTTGCACCCATACGGAGTCGATGCTGTCCTGAGGTATTATGCGGATATCTGTTACGGCAAGATGTTGTGGATGATAAACGGCAAAGGTATCGGTAACGAGCTGTGACACATGCTCTTCCGGTTGCTGAGAGATAAGCTCTATGGAGTCGTCGTGTACCACGAAGTTATAGCCGATGCTGTAGTGGTGTGTGGAGTAGAAGGATATGGAGTCAGCCACTGCCGCACTGTCCTGGTCAGGCAATGCGTCATGCGTATCACTACGTTTGTCGTGATAGCAGGAGCTGAGAAATACCAATGCTCCAATGATCAGTATGTTGAGAAGTTTCTTCAACGTTTCTTTTTATTTCTACTTATTCTTTCTTCCTTATTACTATTCTTGCTTATTGCGTTAGCAAGTCGTCACTTCCATTTCGCACTTCCTGCAGTTGAAGTTGAGTGCGAAGGTCTTGCCGTCGGCGAGTGTTATGGTAAGAGGTTCGCGCCATGGCGCACGTCTGCCGCTCTTTGTGCAATAGCCCATCTCTGCCTTCAGGCAATAGCGGCATTGCATGAGGAGCTTTTTGCCGTTGGAGTCTTCAAGGTTGTTCGCGTTATTGCTCTCAAAGGCTTCTGCCTCGATGCCTCGCGCCTTGTAGAATGCCTGCGACTCCTTGTTGGAGGCATTGTAAAGGTATGGCAGAGGGTATTGCGTAACGGCACTCTCCGATGGTGCCTGCTTGTCTATTAGACTGTTATTGCCCCCTGACGGTTTACTGTTGGCTTCAGAAGAACAAGTTGTGAGTTCTGCCTCAAGAGCCATGCGCCTTAATGAAGAGAGCGTGCTGCTCGGTATGAAAGGCGACTGTACCTTGCTGTCTATCTGAAGGTTGCTGCAAGTGTATATAGTGCCGCCAAGCTTCGTAAGCTGACGTTGTATATTCTCGTCCTGTGGCTTTTGGGCAGGCTGATAGTCGTAGCTGACGGATGCCTTGCGGATGTTTCCCTGCTCATCGGTGAGTGTGAGGGTGAGGGTGTCCTGCGTGATGGAGAGAAGCATGCTGACGCTTACCTTACGCTCTGACGACGGCTTTGAGAGTAGCGTCTGGAAAGCCTGGTCGTGGTTGCGGTAGAGCATCGTGCCACGCTTCAGTTCGCGAGGCATCTGCAATGGGAAGAGCCTGTTGCCCTCGCAGCGGTTTACCCTGAAGCCTATTAGTTTGCGGTTATCATCGAAGAAGCAAAGACCGTCGCCGTTGGAGAAGGCTGCCATCGAAGCAACGTTGAAGGAGTTGCCGCGAATTTCCTTCACCTTGCCGACAGGTTCGCCGATAGCCTTTGGCGTGTCAAAGGAAACCATGCTGTGCTCTCTCGCTTTCTTAACGCCATCAGCAAAGTATGTGGTGAAACCTCGGTTGAAGCTCTTGCGGATGTCGGGCGTGAAGGTGTAGGTGCATCGGCCCATTGATGACCTGCGATATTTGTCGGGATGCTTATGGCAGATGGCGTTGAGCCGTTCGCTATATGCCGCCGTGATGTTCTTCACGTAGTCTGCATCCTTGAGCCTGCCTTCTATCTTGAAGCTTACGGCACCTGCCTCAACGAGTCTTTCGAGATTGTCGAGCTGTGCCATATCTCTTAGTGAGAGAAGGTGTGCTTCGTCTTCAAGTATCTTGCCGTCAGCGTCTTTCAGTGTGAACGCCATGCGGCAGAACTGTGCGCATTCGCCTCTGTTGGCGGAACGCTTGAAGCAGTGTTGTGAGGCATAGCACTGTCCGGAATAGCTTACGCAGAGGGCTCCATGTACGAAGACCTCCAGCTCTACCTCTGGCACTGCCTTGTGTATCTCGGCAATCTCTTCGATGGACAGTTCTCTTGCAAGTACAACACGCTTGAAACCCATGGACGACAGCCACTTGACTTTCTCTATAGTGCGATTGTCTGTCTGGGTGGAGGCATGGAGGGCAGCTCCTCCCAAACCGTCAGGAGCCCCTCCCAAACCCTCCCGAGGGAGGGCTTTTTTTATATGCTCTGATTGTTCAGGATTCTTTTGATTCTTTAGTAATTCTACCAAGCCGAAGTCCTGAACGAGAAGGGCATCGACACCGATGGCATTTAGCTTTTGGCATAGGGCTATGGTGTCCTGCATCTCGTCGTCGTAGATTATGGTGTTGACGGTAACGAAGACCCTTGCACCAAACTGATGGGCATACTCACAGAGGGCGGCAATATCATCGATACTGTTGCCGGCAGAGGCTCTTGCGCCAAAGCGTTCAGCACCAATATAGACAGCGTCGGCACCATGGTCGATGGCGCTCTTTCCGCATTCCAGATTCTTTGCAGGAGCAAGGAGTTCGAGGTTCGTCATTATATCTTCTGTATCTTGTTTCTGATAATGAGTACGTTAAGTACTGTCACGATGATGAATAAAGCACATCCCAGTGCCATGGCATTGAGGATGGAGCCTGTTTCAATGGCAGGGTAGAGGCCTTGTATCATCGGCATGTAGTAGCTGCGGATGAGCACTACTGCAATAACGGCGATGATGAGCACCACTACGTTGAGGCTTGCCGTAAGCAGTTGATAGGGCAGTGCCACCTTGCCGGTGGAGTAGCCTATGAGCAGGAGGTTCTGCAGCTTTTCCGTATTCTTCTGTACGAGCAGATAGATGCTGAGTATGAGGATGTAGAAGCTGAGGATGCTGATTATCAAGCCGATGACCATCACCATGCTGACAACCATGCGGAGGAAGAATGTAGTCTTCTCGGCATCGAGCTTCTCGCTTTCTATCTCAAGTCCCTGGTTGTCAAGGTAAGACTCAATCTTCTCGTCGGCAGGATTCGTCACCTCCATTAGCAGTCGGGTAGGGGTGCATGGCTCTTCCGGTGCGAAGGCCTCGTTGCTCCAGTCCATGAAAGCCTGAGGTACGAGCACTGCAGAGAGAGTGCTTGAGAAGGCTATCACCTTACCACGGAAGTTCTGCTGCTGACCGTTTCCCCTTGCGAGGATGTCAATGTCGATAAGTCCCATCAGTCCTTCGGAAATCTGAGGCAGCGAGTGGCTCTGCGCAAATCCGAAGTTATACATATTTATATATGTACGCGGGAGGATGATAGGCACAATGCTGTCGCCTGGCGTGTAGTGCCACTCCGTCTTGTCGATATCCACGAAGTCGTCGGGTACACTCTCGAAGTACAATTCGGAGTTCATTATCTGCTGACCGTTGATGCCAAGGCGTGCAGAGGTCTTGTAGTTCGTGGTGGTGAACTGTCCGATCTTCTTCACGAACTCCTGACTTTTGAGTTCGCTGATATCTCTCGCGGAGAATGTTGACGTGCGTCCGGAGATTGTCGTACCGGTGCCGATACGCTTTGTAACCATCAGGTAGTCAGCCTTCATGAAGGAGTCTTCTGCCGTAAAGACGGGCATGACATCCTTGTAGAACTGAAAGCCGGCGAGCACGATGATCATGCCGAAGAGGTTAGCAAAGACGAATCCGGAGAACTGTCCTATGCTGATATGCTGTCGAAGTAATTTCCAAAGAAGCTTCATGATTTATAGTTATTCGCGAGCTCGTCAAGCTTCGCAAGTCATAGTTATTCGCGGAGCTCATCAAGCCTCGCAAGTCATAGTTTACAAACTTTGTCGTAAGGCAGATGCATGTGCTTGCCTATAGATGTTACGATGACGCAGGCGTTTTGTTTCTTTGCCTCTTCCATCATTATCTCTGCCATTATCTGTGAGTTACGGTCATCGAGATGGCTGATCGGTTCATCGACGAGGAGTATGTCGAAGGGCTGTGCGAGAGCTCTCATCATGGCAACTCTCTGCTGCTGTCCGAACGATATGCGGCCGATCTTCTGTTCCTTCTTCTCTGGAATGCCGAGGCGTTCGAACCATCCTTCTATTGTTTTGTCGTCGAGATGTCCCGTCAGCTGATTCTTTATAGTGACGTTCTCCATCGCCGTAAGCTCTGGAAAGAGTCGCAACTCCTGAAAGAGATGACTGATGCTTGTCTTGCGAAGGTCACACCAATGGCTGCGACTGTACTGTCGGGTGTCCTCGTTATCGAAGAGCACCTTACCGGAATAGTCGTTGCGGTAGCCGAGAACATAGCTGCAGAATGTGCTTTTGCCCTTGCCTGACTCTGCCTCGACAAGGTATAACCTGCCTCTCTCGAAGACAGCATCCGCCTGCCATATCTCTGAGTTCAGGTTGCCCTGATTCTCAAAAACCTTAGGCAATACGTTCTGAAAAATTATCTTATCCATTTTCTTTATCTTTCAACCCAATAACCATAAAACCGTATGATCGTTCGGCCTTATAACCGTAAAACCCCTATAACCGTAAAACCGTTTACTTCACAGAGTAGATTATCTTGTTGACCTTTCCTTTTAAAGGAGCGACGAAACTCTCCATCGGTCCTTGGACGGCGTTGAGGTTTAGCACAGCTATCAGGCGTTCCTTATTCTTCACGTTACCATGAGGCAGGTTCTTTACCTTTGCGCTGAACATCTGTTCGTCAACACTCTTTCCTGGATTTATGAAGATAGCGAGGTCGCCCATGTTACCCTTTATCCTGTCGTATGCCTCCGAAGTCATCAGCATGGTAGCCAATGACTTATTGGCGTTAAGGAAAGGCATGATGTCCTGACCGTTGACATTCATGAAGATACCTGCAAAGATACTGTTGTTGAGTTCCTTCTGCCAGTTGATGGTCAGAGGTTTGTATATCTCTTCTGCCTTATGCATCTTGTTCTTCACGTTCTCATCGTAAGAACAGGTCTTGCCATGCAGATAAACAATATGGTCTTCATACTCCATATCAGCCTCTATCAGTACGTCGGCAGGGTTTGTTCCCTTTGGCGCAAGCAGCGTGATAGGTGCTATAAGCTGCTGAGGCAATGCCGTTGTCTGTGCAACCATCTTCATGGCACCCTGCTGGTGCTGCAGATGCTCCCACAGCACGGATGTCTTGATGCTCCTCTCCTCCTCCTGATTCATGAGCGTTGTCATGCGAACCATCTGCTTCTGCTGCTCCTGCATGCCGGTGAAAGGTCCCATGATGAGGAGTGTGTAGTCGTCAACCCCCATAATCCATGCGTCGTTGAGAATACAGAACGACTTATCGTCAATATCTTTGCCGGGCTTTATCTTGTCTGTCATGGAACTAAGATGGCGAATGAACTCCGTGAGGTCGTAGGCATCGCTGACAGATGCACAGAATCCGAGCGTACCATCGCCAGCCTCAAACATATAGAATGGCTGCGTGAGGTCGATTCCCTTCATCTCCTTGTTTTCGCTATCGATGAATGGTGACATGATGGCAGCAAATGGCGAGTTGCCACTGACAAACTGCTGTGCGTTGAACGAAAGCAGTGCAGTGCTGTTGTGCGGTATGCTGTTGTCGTAATCATGCTTGCTGCATGAGGTCAGCACCAGCGCTATTATAATAAATAATGTATAAACATTTTTTTTCATAATTTCTTTTTTATCTCTAACCTCTAACCGTATAACTTCTAACCTCTAACCCTCTAACCGTAAAACCGTAAAACCGTAAAACCTTATAACCTTCAAACCGTACTACTCCCCCTATCTCAACAGCAGATGCGCCTGCATTGCAGCACTTAGCGCAGCAGTCTCTGTTCGTAGGCGTTCCGTACCAAGCGAGACGGACTTGTAACCATGTTCCATAGCCATGCGCACCTCATCAATGGAGAAGTCGCCCTCCGGACCTATCAGTATCGTAACGTCGTGCGGCATCGTGTTGTCTGCTTTCAACAATTCGAACAGGTCGGTGCGTTCCACTTCTTCGTAGCAGTGGCAGATATATTTACCACCCTCGCGTGGCTCTTCGATGAATTTCTTGAAGGCAGTCAGCTCGTTGACGACAGGTTTCCATGCCTTACGGCTCTGCTTTGTTGCCGATACCACAATCTTCTCTACTCTGTCAGCCCTCATCTGCCTGCGTTCGGAGAACTTACATTCAAGGAACGAGAACTCATCGACACCTATCTCCGTTGCTTTCTCTGCCATCCATTCCACACGATCCATCATCTTCGTTGGAGCCATGGCGATATGAATCCTGCCCTTCCACGAACGCTGCTGCGGCAGTTCTTCCAGAATCTGGTACGAGCACTTCTTTCCTGTCACCATCGTTACCTCCGCAAGGTAGAACGTTCCGTCGCCATCCATGAGGTAAATGTTATCGCCCTCATGCATGCGCAGAACCTTGATGGCATGCTGTGCCTCTTCCTTTGGCAGCTCTGTGTTGTTCCTTGCGTCAGGAACATAAAAATATCTTTCTTCCTTCACCTTTACTCTTTAACGACCCGTAAAACCGTATAACCTATAAACCTTATAACCTATAAACCGTACAACCTTAAAATCGTACAACCTTAAAACCGTATAACCTATAAACCGTACAACCTTAAAACCGTACAACCTTAAAACCGTACAACAGTTCCCTAATCCTTTATCCTTCTCTCCATCTCTTCCTTTATCTTTTGCGCCATTTCGTAGTTTTCTTGCTCTATGCAGTCGTCGAGAGCCTTTTGGAGCATCGGTATGGTGAGGGTGTTCAGCGGCATGGAGATGCCTGGCGCATTCTCTCCTGCATACGGCATGCTCTGCATCTGCCATATAGACTCCTCGCAGTAGAGGGGAATGTGTTGGTCTGCGTATGATAGCAGTGCTCCGTCGCTGACTCTTATAGGTATTGCGGTGCCCGTACGCTGATCTTCAAGAACCGCACGATATTGTCCGTCGAAGATGTTGACGATGACGACGCAGAGCTCCAGGTTCGTAAGATACTTTATCAGCGACGCAACCGCCTCTGGCAGTGCATATTGCAGGAACTCCACCGCATGCTGCCGTGCCTCTTTTGAACCGACGTGCCTTCCTCTTCTTATGGCAAACTGAAACCTCATGGCAGCATCGCAGATAACGGTCAACTGTCTCTTCTCCGCCTCATCCGTAAGGATCAGCAGTGAGGAGTCGAGGTTTGCCGAGATATCCGTAACGCCTTGTACCTTAAGTCGTATTCTTGTCATGTGATGAACAATTTATATAGCGAGTTAAACGATCAGCCGATTTTTTTTGAAGAACTCTTTTGAAGAACCTTTTTATATGAAAAAAGGGATGCGCCTAGCACATCCCCTTGCTTGTTTCTTTCTTAGGTGGAAGATTAAGCCTCCTCAGCAGGAGCAGCCTCCTCTGTAGCCTCTGCGTTAGCAGCAGCTTCAGCCTCAGCAGCGGCAGCGGCAGCAGCAGCCTTCTTGTCAGCTACCTTCTTCGCTACAGCCTCATTAACCTTCTTCTCTGCCTCAAGGGCAGCCTTAGCAGCAGCCTTCTTAGCGTCAGCATCCTTGGTCTTGATAGCCTCGAAACCTGATACCTTTGCCTGCTTCCAAGCCTCGAACTTTGCTTTAGCAGCAGCCTCGTCGAAAGCGCCCTTCTTAACGCCGCCATTGAGGTGCTTCATGAGCATAACGCCCTCGTTAGAGAGGATGTTACGTACTGTGTCTGTTGGCTGTGCGCCACACTCAACCCAGTAAAGTGCACGTTCGAAATTCAAATCTACTGTGGCAGGATTGGTGTTAGGGTTATAAGTACCAATCTTCTCAGTAAACTTACCATCACGTGGTGCTCTTGCGTCAGCGATAACGATGCTGTAGAAAGCATAGTCCTTACGACCGCCGCGCTGCAATCTGATCTTTGTTGCCATTTGTTTTTGTAACTTTTTTTGTTGTTAAATAGATGTGAATTAGCCTCTAACTCGTAAAGGCGGTGCAAAGGTACTACTTTTTTTTCAAAAAACCGTCATGTCTCGTGAGAAACATGACGGTTCTTAATAACTTTTAACTAATATCAAGTGCATTAACCGTTTTTAGCGTGTAATATGCAGTATATTAGTTGTTTTTATATCGTTGTCGGATACTTTATTATGCATCGCCGAGCATCTTGCTGATTTCGTCAGCCTTAGCCTTGTTGCCTACGCGGTTGTAGTACATGCGGAGCTGCATTGGCCAGTTGTGGATGGTCTCGTGGTTAGGGTCGAGCTCGCGTACCTTCTCAAGGTTTGTGATGGCACCATTGTATGCCTCGCTGCATACCTTGAGGTCGTCGCCGTAGAGACGTCCGTTCTTGTCTGCCTTCTTTGCGTTGATGTCGTCAGCCTTATTGCCGTAGCAGAGTGCGAGGTTGTAGTAGCCATATACGAATGCAGGGTCAATCTCGATAACCTTCTTGAAGTCCTCGATAGCCTCGTCAAACTTGTTGTCCTCGTTCTTTGTGGTACCACGGATATACCAGGCAAACTTGTTGTCTGGCTCCTTGGCGATAGTCTCCTCAACGAGCTTGTTAACCTGCTCCTTCTCGCCCAGGTCGGTGAGCATGGTGCAGATCTGTACGAAGTACTTCTTTGAGTCGAGCTGCTTCAGAGCGTCGATGTAAGCGAGGGTGTCAGCCTTTGTCTTGCAGTTCTTCTCCATAGACACGCGGTAAACCTGCTCAGCAGGACCGTTTACGCGCTCGTCACCGATGCCGCCCTTAGCATACTTTGCAGCGTTGGTATAGTCCTCCTTGAGGTAGTAAGCGTAGCCTGCGAAGTAGTTAGCGAGTGCGAGGAAGTTGTCACCCTGCTTTGCTGTGTTGATGTAAGCCATAGAGTATGTGAGCTTCTCGTCGGTGTTGTCGGTAGAGTTAGCGGCATTGATGAGTACAGGACGGATAGGAGTAACCTCTGCCACGTACTTTGCAGCGTCCTTCGAACCGTACTTCTCGCAGAGTGCAGCAGTCTCCAGTGCGTTGACAACCACGTTGTTATCAACCTCTGCCATCTTCTGCTCTCCTGCAGCAGTCATAGACTTCTCGAAAGCTGGCTGTATGAGCTTATAGAGCTCGTTGTAAGCCTTTGCCTTCTCCTCGTCGTTGAGCTCGGCGAGCTTTGACTCGATGAGAGCCTTGCCAGCCTGGAAGTCCTTCGTTGCCTTCACTTCCTTATCAATCTTAGGATTGTTCTGAGCGAATGATGTCATTGCTGCTACAGCCATGAGCATCGTGAAAAATACTTTCTTCATATTAAAATTGTCTTAGGTTGTTGATTTTTTTATTCGTTGTCAGCGTTATTGCCTTCATTCGTATTGACGTTTTCGCCGGTTGCAATGTTACCGTCTGATGCGTTTATTTCGCTTTCGTTAACATTTTCGTCTTCGTTTTCGTTGACGTCCTCATGAGGCACTACGCATACGCTAGCGATGGTCTCGTTACGCTTCTTCAGCTCTATAAGCTTCACGCCCTGGGTGTTGCGGCCCTTATCGTCGCCAGCCTCTGCTATTGGGAAGCGGATGGCGATGCCACTCTTGTTGATGATCATGAGATCCTCCTCACCCGTTACGCACTTGATGGCAATGACCTTACCGGTCTTCTCTGTGATGTTGAGGGTCTTCACACCCTTCGTACCACGGCTGGAGAGACGGTATCCGCCTTCCTCAACCTTCATGTATGTGGTGCCGTCCTCACGTGTAACCTCTGTCAGCTTACCGATCTTCGAACGCTTGCCGAAGCCCTTCTCAGAGATAACCATCAGCGACTGCTCTCCGTCGTATGCCACTACCATGCCAACAACAGCATCGTCGCCGTCCTGCTCGAGCGTCATACCCTTCACACCGGTAGCCACACGGCTCATCACGCGGATATCGTTCTCGTCGAAACGTACGGCACGACCATTGCGGCTGGCGAGTATCAGCTCGTCCTTACCGTTGGTGAGCATTACGTTTACAACCTCGTCGTTCTCAAGGATGTTGATAGCACGAACGCCCTTTCCGCGTGGACGTGAGTAGTCCTTGAGAGAGGTACGCTTCACGATACCATTCTTCGTTGCGAACACAACATAGTGGCTATTGAGGAAGTCTTCATCCACGAACTTGTGGCTCTGAATGCCGAGGAATGCGTTTACGGCATCGCCCGGTTCGAGCTGTAGCAGGTTCTGTATGGCACGACCCTTGGCATCCTTCGCACCCTCAGGAATCTCGAAGCACTTGAGCCAATATACGCGTCCCATCTTCGTGAAGAACATTATCATGTCGTGTGCATCAGCAGCATAGATGTACTCTGTGAAGTCCTGCTCACGTGTACGGCTGCCTCTTGCGCCGACACCGCCGCGGCTCTGAGCGCGGAAGTCTGACTGCAGTGTACGCTTTACATATCCGAGGTGGCTCATGGTGATAACCACTGGGTCGTTAGCGAAGTAGTCCTCTGGGTTGAACTCCGCACTTGAGAGCTTTATCTCTGTGCGACGCTCGTCGCCGTACTTGTCCTTAACCTCCTGGAGCTCGTCCTTCATAACCTTCTTGCAGAGCTCTGGGTCTTCCAGAATCTGCTGCAGGTATGCAATGAGCTTCTCCAGTTCTGCATACTCGTTGCGCAGCTCGTCAACACGAAGTCCTGTGAGCTGTCCGAGACGCATCTCTACGATAGCCTTTGACTGCAGCTCGTCGATGTTGAAGCGTGTCTCGAGGGCGCGCTGTGCATCGCTAGGAGCCTTTGACTGGCGTATAATGCGAACCACCTCGTCGATATTGTCAACGGCGATTATCAAGCCTTCGAGGATGTGTGCCCTTGCCTCTGCCTTCTTCTTCTCAAAGATGGTGCGGCGGATGGTGACGTCGTGTCTGTGCTCCACGAAGTACTTCACGCACTCTTTCAGCGTCAGCAGGCGTGGACGACCCTTTACGAGGGCTATGCAGTTTACTGAGAACGAGCTCTGCAGTGCTGTCATCTTGAACAGCTTGTTGAGTACCACGTTGGCGTTGGCATCACGCTTCACGTCAACAACGATGCGCATGCCCTGGCGGCCTGTCTCATCGTTCACGTTAGAGATGCCTTCGAGCTTGCCTTCCTTCACGAGTTCCGCAATGTACTCGATCATCTGCTGCTTGTTCACGCCGTAAGGAATCTCCGTAACGACGATCTTGTCGTGGTTCTCCTCCGACTCTATCTCTGCCTTCGCACGCATGATGATGCGTCCGCGACCTGTCTCGTAGGCATCCTTGACGCCCTGTATTCCGTAGATGTATGCACCAGTAGGGAAGTCCGGACCCTTGATGTGTTCCATCAGTCCCTCGGTGTCGATGTCCGGGTTGTCGATGTATGCGCAGCAGCCGTCGATTACCTCTCCGAGGTTGTGGGTAGGTATGTTCGTTGCCATGCCGACAGCGATACCGTTACCGCCGTTTACCAGCAGGTTAGGAATCTTCGTTGGCATCACGGTAGGCTCGGTGAGCGTGTCGTCGAAGTTGTTTATCATATCGACGGTATCCTTCTCCAGGTCGTCCATGATGTGCTCACCCATCTTGCTCAGGCGGCACTCCGTATAACGCATGGCAGCAGCAGAGTCGCCATCGACACTACCGAAGTTACCCTGTCCGTCAACGAGCGTGTAGCGCATGTTCCAGTCCTGTGCCAGGCGCACGAGTGCACCATACACTGAAGAGTCACCATGTGGGTGGTACTTACCGAGTACCTCACCAACGACTCGCGCACACTTCTTGTAAGGCTGGGTGCTGACATTGTTGAGTTCGCGCATACCGTAGAGAATACGGCGGTGCACTGGCTTGAAGCCGTCACGCACATCAGGCAGTGCGCGAGCCACGATTACTGACATGGAGTAGTCGATGTAGCTCGACTTCATCTCCTCCTCAATATTTATCTTGAGGATTCTGTCGTGATCGAAAGTCTGTGTTTCGTCCATTTCTTATTGTTTGATGAATACTTTTTTTTCTGTTAAGGAAGAGGCTTGCAACCCCTCATTCCGTTAATGTTTTTTTTACTATGCGTGAAAACCGGAATTTCGCGTTTTTGCCACTTTATGGGGCTTCTGTCGCGTTTTCGCACTTTTTCACGTTGCAAAGTTACGAAAAAAAAACGATATGAAAAAGCCTTTTATGCAGAATATTCGTGCTTTTTTGTTTTTTTAGTACTTGCGTGTGCGTACATTATATTTTTTATTAGTATTTTTGCATAAAACTTAATCAAAAATCAAACAGTACGCCAATGAACTACAATAAATGGGTAGCCTGCTGGGGCAATGCCACCTCCATAACAGACCGCAAGGAGTCGGTCTTCGCAAAAGACGTAACGCTACGTTATCCTATACGCATCTGCTTCTCTGGGAGCAAGCTGCGGTTGCGCTTCTCCAACCTCACCGGTACCGAGCCCGTAACGCTCACGAAGGTTCTTGTGGCGCGACAGCAGTGCGACTACAGGCCTTCTGCAGACTATTCTGGCGACAAGGAGGAGAGCTACGTCTCCGACTACATGCCCGACTATGTCCCTCTGCCGGTGTTGTTTGCTGGCGAAAAGTCGGTGACCATTGAGCCGGGAAAGGAGGTGGAGAGCGATGCCCTGTCGATAGACATCACTGCCGGCGAGACGATAGACGTCAGCATATACCTCGGCGACTACACTCAGATGAATGCCGGGACGCTCATCACCGGTCCTCTCTCGAAGGGACAGTATGCATACGGCGACTACTGCTCCGAGAAGATGCTGCCGGCGGACTTCACACGCAGGACAAACTGGTTCTATTTCCTGAACACTATAGACATCCTGACGGAGGAGAAGAACCATGCCCTCGTTTGCTACGGCGACTCCATCACGGCACAGAGCTGGCCTGACTATCTGGCTATTCGTGCATGGGAGACGGGCAGGCGTAACGTTGCCATCGTACGCCGTGCCGTTAGTGGCACACGCATACTGCGCCAGTACGACTGCATCACATACCAGGCGTACGGTCTCAAGGGAGCTACCCGATTCCCTATAGAACTCAACGTGGCAGGTGCCTCTGCCGTCATCATCCAGCATGGCATCAACGACATCATTCACCCTGTCGGTGTGGAGGTCAATCCTTTCCGCCCATGGTCAGACCTTCCTACCGTCGGCGAGATGCAGCAGGGCGTGGAACAGCTCTACGTCAACCATGCACGCCAGCTGGGGCTCCAGGTGTGGAGTGGCACACTGCTGCCTATCGAGGGATGGCGTACATACACCGAGGCGCGCAACGACATGCGCAACGATTTCAACAAGTGGCTGCGCACCTCGCCTATCTTCGACGGATGCATAGACTTCGACCATGCCGTTATGGATCCGCAGAACCCTAAGGCGTTTGCCGATGGCTACGACTCTGGCGACCATCTCCACCCAAGTGAGAAGGCCTACGAGGCAATGGCAAATGCCGTGCCGGAGTGTCTCTTGTTATAAAGAAAGAGGCGGAAAACAAGAAAGGATATGGGTTTGAAGGTTTTGTCCGTGTCAAATTATTTACATAGTTGTATGATTGCAGTCGAACATTCGTTTGTTAGCACTCAGACAATCATTCGTTAGCAAGCAAACGATTGTTCGTTAGCAAGCAGACAACGCAGATTTGCCTTTCATAGTGTTACAAAAGCTATCTAATTGCACAGTAAAAGCATAGAGATTACAGTGAATTAGATAGCTTTTGCTATGCAGTCTCTATGCTTTTACAATGCGGTTATATAAATTATAATTTCGCGCAAGTCAATCGTTAACCCTTAATCAGTTAACCCTTAACCGTTAACCGTTAACCGTTAACCTTTAACCCTTAACCCTTACCCATTTACTTCTTTATAGCGCTGACGATGCTTTCGTCGAACTCTCTGGCGAATGAACCGTAGATTTCATCGTGCATGAAGACCTGGTCGAGGGTCAGTCCCTTCTCGGTACCTTCTGCGAGGTGGCTGTCGATAGCCTGCAGGGCATCGATGATGGTGGCGATAAGCTCCTTGGCGGACTTTGCCTTCAGGGATGCGAGGTAGTCCTCAGCCATCTTGTAGCCGCTGCTCACCATCAGCATCTTCGCCTGCTTCTTCATGGTGAGGGCTATGTGGGTGGCTATATATATATAAGGTGTGGATTTTATCCACTTCACCAATGGTTCGTTGTCAACGAAGAACTCGTCTGTAGCGTCGATGCCTAGTACGAGTGCGTCGAACGGCAGGTGGTGGCAGAGGTCGTAGCAAAGGCCTGACATTGTGATGTAGAATGCGCAGAGCATCTTCTCGTCGTCGTTCATCTTCTCGCGCTCCTCGGTGTCGAAGAACGGGTTGTAGTCCTGCTTCTTGCAACGCTCCTCGTCGATGATGGTCCAGAACTGGTTGCCGAGCCATAGTGCGGCATTCTCCTTTGGTGACTTCGCCTTCTCTGCCTCCAGCAGTAGTCTGTTGACCTGTTCCAATAGGAACTGCTGCTGTTCCGCTTCACTCATCCACGCCACTTTCTCTACCTCGACGGTGCGGAAGACGGATTCCTTGATGAGTTTGAAAAGGTCCTGTGCTGATGAATTTTCTTTTTCCATATTATTTGATTCTTATTGGGTTAGCAGTAAATGTTCAGGTAGAGGTAAGCCCTCTAAACCTGTTCTCTGTTTGCAAAGATACTACATTTTCCCGAAAGTGCCAAACATTTTGAGTTAAAAGTTTGGTAGATTGGAAAAGAATGTGTAATTTTGCATTCTCGAAAAGGATAATGGAATGGCGAAGGTTCAGTTCGTCAGAAAAAGAAAGGTATAATAGAATAACAAATGTCAAAGTCAGTTTCCGTAAAGCAGAATCTTTTCAAGATAACGTTCCCCGTATTTCTGGATATAGCGCTCGTGATGCTCCTTGGTGCTGTAGATACCGTGATGCTCTCGCGCTATAGCGACGACGCAGTGGCGGCGGTAGGTCTTGACAATCAGCTTATTTCGCTCGTATTCCTCGTCTATCAGTTCGTTTCGATGGGTGCTGCCATTCTCTGTGCGCAGTATTTCGGAGCACAGCAACGCATGAGGTTCATACAGATTTGCGGACTTGCCATCGGCATCAACACGCTGCTTGGCGTCTTGGCGAGTGGCGTGCTGTACCTCTGGGCAGAGCCGATACTGACGGCTTTCGGACTTCGCGAGAACCTTATGGTCGATGGCGTCAGGTACCTTGAGATAACGGGTGCGCTGAGCTTCTTTCAGGCTCTGTCACTGACGTTTACGGCGATACTGCGCTCTACGGGCAAGACGGTGCTTCCGATGCTTGCCACCGTTGCGGTCAATATACTGAACATCGCTGGTAACTATGCCCTCATCTTCGGACACTGGGGCTGTCCGGCCATGGGTGTCGAGGGTGCAGCGTGGGCTACCGGCGGCAGTCGTATCGTAGCGATGCTCATACTTCTCTGCTTCGTGCCAAACGCATGGCAGGTGACGGAGAAGCGAATCCTTCCGCACAAGGCGGTGCGCAAGTCGATCAACTACTTCAAGCCGTTTCCCCGTAACGAGCTCAGCAACCTCTTCAAGATTGGCATTCCGGCTATGAGTGAGGAAATGTCGTACTGCCTCTCGCAGTTTACTATAACATACTTTATCAATCAGCTTAGCACAGAGGCACTTACCACTAAGATATACTGTGCTACTATAATCACTTTTATACAGCTTATCGGCGTCAGCATCGTTCAGGGTGGCGACATCCTTGTGGGGCATTATGTAGGCCAGCTGCGCTATCGTGCCGCCTATCTGCTCGGCAACTATTTCTTCCGTGTAGCCATGATATTGACGCTCACCATAGCAGCCCTCATAGCCATCTTCGGCAGACAGCTGCTGGGCTTCTTCACCGAGAACGAGAACATCATACGCCTTGGTGCGTGGATCTTCGTCATTGACTGGTTCCTCGACATCGGACGCGTGAAGAATATCTTTGCCTGCGGTACCCTGCGTGCTGCCGGCGATGCCGTCTATCCAGTCGTTGTGGGAGTCATCTTCCAATGGACGGTGGCAGTGGGCGTGGCATGGATTCTGGGAATACCGATGGGCTTCGGCATCCTCGGCTTCTGGATAGCCTTCTGCCTCGACGAGAACCTGCGTGGCATCATTCTCATGCGACGCTGGCACTCACGCCGCTGGCAGGGAAAGTCGTTCGCGGTATAGATATGGGTCGATAGTGTCATTTCTGTCACACTGGGGTGACATAATTGCAGAATACGTGTCAGGGTTGATGCCTTGGCACGTTTTTCGTTATTTTGTGGACAACAACGATTGTCGGACGGCATTGTTGCAACAACGGATTTTTTTAACAACTTAAAAACAATAAAGACAATGAACATTCAACCATTGGCAGACCGCGTGCTTATCAAGCCAACGCCTGCAGTAGAGAAGATTGGTGGCATCATCATCCCTGACACAGCAAAGGAGAAGCCTCTTCAGGGCGAGGTGATTGCTACGGGTAACGGAACAAAGGACGAGGAGATGATCCTCAAGGCTGGCGACCAGGTGCTCTATGGCAAGTACTCGGGTCAGGAACTAGAGTTCGAGGGCGAGAAGTATATGGTGATGCGCCAGGCTGACGTCATCGCTATCATAAAATAAGGTGGTCCCTCCCCAGCCCTCCCGAGGGAGGAAGTTTTGAATTACTAAAAGAAGATTTAAAAACCGTCTTGCTCTCTGACGGAATTACCTTAATTCAGAAAAGGTAATTAAAGAAAGCCTCCCCTCGGGGAGGATGAAGGGGGCTTCATTATGGCAAAAGAAATAAAGTTCAACAGCGATGCTCGCGAGGCACTCAAGAATGGTGTCGATCAGCTCGCTAACGCAGTTAAGGTGACACTTGGTCCTAAGGGTCGCAATGTAGTGATAGAAAAGAAGTTCGGTGCTCCTCAGATAACAAAGGACGGTGTTACCGTAGCTAAGGAGATAGAGCTTGAGGATAAGTTTGAGAACACTGGTGCTCAGCTCGTTAAGAGCGTTGCCTCAAAGACTGGTGACGATGCCGGCGATGGTACAACGACAGCTACCATCCTCACACAGGCTATCGTAACAGAAGGTCTTAAGAACGTTACCGCTGGTGCTAACCCAATGGACCTCAAGCGTGGTATCGACAAGGCAGTGAACGCAGTTGTGGCATACATCAAGGAGAACGCAGAGATTGTTGGCGACAACTACGACAAGATTGAGCAGGTTGCTACCGTCAGCGCCAACAACGATCCTGAGATCGGCAAGCTCCTCGCTGATGCCTTCCGCAAGGTTTCGAAGGATGGCGTTATCACCATCGAGGAGTCGAAGTCTCGCGATACACACATAGGCGTGGTAGAGGGCATGCAGTTCGACCGTGGTTATCTCTCTGGCTACTTCGTTACAGACACAGAGAAGCTGGAGTGCGTGATGGACAATCCGTATATCCTCATCTACGACAAGAAGATTTCTAACCTCAAGGAGCTCCTGCCTGTGCTTCAGCCGGCAGCAGAGAGTGGCCGTGGACTTATCATCATCGCTGAGGACGTTGACTCAGAGGCTCTGACAACGCTCGTTGTTAACCGTCTGCGTGGTGGCCTTAAGGTTTGCGCAGTGAAGGCTCCTGGCTTCGGCGACCGTCGTAAGGCAATGCTTGAGGACATCGCAGTGCTCACCGGAGGTCTCGTAATCTCGGAGGAGAAGGGCTTGAAGCTCGAACAGGCAACACTTGAGATGTGTGGTTCTGCCGATAAGGTTACCGTTTCAAAGGAGAATACCATCATCGCTGGTGGTGCTGGCGACAAGCAGCTTATCGCTGACCGTGTGGCTCAGATAAAGAAGGAGATAGAGACTACAACCTCTTCATACGACAAGGAGAAGCTTCAGGAGCGCCTTGCAAAGCTCGCCGGCGGTGTGGCAGTGCTCTATGTCGGTGCTAACTCCGAGGTTGAGATGAAGGAGAAGAAGGATCGCGTTGACGATGCTCTCTGCGCTACCCGTGCAGCTATCGAGGAGGGTGTTGTTGCTGGTGGTGGCACTACATACATCCGTGCCCTCGCAGCACTTAAGGACCTCAAGGGCGACAATGCCGACGAGCTGACTGGTATCAACATCATCCGTCGTGCTATTGAGGAGCCTCTCCGCCAGATCTGCTACAACGCAGGTGTTGAGGGTGCTGTGGTAGTGAACAACGTCGTTAACGGCGAGGGTGACTACGGCTACAACGCACGTACAGACAAGTACGAGGACCTCCGTGCTGCCGGTATCATCGACCCGGCAAAGGTGTCGCGCGTGGCTCTTGAGAATGCTGCTTCTATTGCAGGTCTCTTCCTTACGACAGAGTCCGTAATCTGCGATAAGCCATCAGCAGAGCCTGCAATGCCAATGGGCGCACCAGGCATGGGTGGCATGATGTAATTCTTAGGTAATAGAAAATAGGTAATAGAAAATAGGAGAATAGCTTTTCTGGTAGTGTCTGTCACCTTTAAATTGGTGATAACCTTGTCTCCAGAAAGACTATTCTCCTATTACTATTTTCTATTTTCTATTTTCTATTTTCTATTTTCTATTTTCTATTACCTGTTACCTGTTACCTAACCCCTCTCTCGTTAAGTGCCTTTGAATACTTTGCAGCATTGCGGAGGTGCTCCTGATAGGTTACGGCGAAGTTGTGGGTGCCGGAGAAGTCCTCCTTCGCGCACATGTATAAATAATTATGGTGTGTGAGGTTCAGCACTGCATCGATGCCAGCAACCGACGGAATGCGGATAGGTCCAGGAGGCAGTCCTTCGTTGACGTATGTGTTGTAAGGCGACTTCACATGCAGCATGTTGTTGTAGATGCGGCGCAGCTCAAACTTCTTCAGCGCAAACTTTATGGTAGGGTCGGCCTGCAGTGGCATAGGCTTGCGCAGACGATTGTAGTACATTCCCGCTACCATAGGCTTCTCGCCGTTGTTGGCTGTCTCTTCGTCAACGATGCTTGCAAGGGTCATGACCTCGTCGGTGGTAAGCTCCAGGGCATCAGCCTTCTGCTTGCGGTCGGCATTCCAGAAAGCCTCCGACTCCTTCTTCATGCGCTGCAGGAACTTCTGCATCGGCATGTTCCAGTAGAGCTCGTAGGTGTTTGGTACAAAGAGGCATACAATCGTTGCCGTGTCCTTGCCGAGCGTCTGGCATGAGTCGTTGTCGGTGAGGAAGTCGTAAAGATCTTCCTCGCTGAGCATCATCTTCTCTGACAGTTCGCGCGAGAGGTCTGCCACGGTGCGTACGCTCGGTATGGTAAGGCGTACTGGCACCTGCTGACCATTGCGCAGATGCCGGAAGAGCTTGAAGGCTCCGATGGTGGTGTCTATGGCATAGCGTCCGGTGCGTATGTGCTCGTCATAGCCTGTGTGGCGCGCAAGGGTCGTAACGCCCGCCACTCCATAGTCATGACAGACCCCAGAAAGCTTGTCGGCAATGGAGTCCAGGTTGTCGTCGTTGTCAATATAGAGATAAGCAGTCTCGCTTGTCCTGTTGACTGGTGCAAAGAGGTAGAATGCCAGCGTGCCTATGATGAGTGCAAGTATGGCAATGCCTCCGATGGGATAAATCTTTTTCTTTTTCATTGGCTTGTATGTTTAATCTGCGTGCAAAAGTAATACAAAAATGATGAATTGCGCAAGGAAAAGCGAAATAATTTGCATTTGATAGTTAAATATTATTAAATGTTTGCACTTATACGTGTGCGCACACGTGTTATGTGAAGAAAAATTAGTACCTTTGCAGCCGATTTCCCACGTTGGGACTTCATTAAAAACAATTTATTAAATTTATGTCTAACTTTAAAAACGTACAGCCACTCGAGGATTTCAACTGGGACGAGTTCGAGAACGGCAGTATCACAAGCGAAAGTAAGGAGGCTCAGGAGGCTTCTTACGACGCAACTCTCAACAAGGTGTCAGAAGGCCAGGTGGTTGACGGCACCGTTATCTCTATCGACAAGAAAGAGGTTATCGTAAACATCGGTTACAAGAGCGACGGTATTATCGCTGCTTCTGAGTTCCGTTACAATCCAGAACTGAAGCTCGGCGACCAGGTTGAGGTCTATGTCGAGAATCAGGAGGACAAGAAGGGTCAGCTGATCCTTTCTCACAAGAAGGCACGCATGGCTAAGTCATGGGATCGTGTCAACGCAGCACTCGACAACGAGGAGGTTATCCAGGGTTACATCAAGTGCCGCACTAAGGGTGGTATGATCGTTGACGTATTCGGAATCGAGGCATTCCTGCCAGGTTCACAGATTGACGTTCATCCAATCCGCGACTACGACGTATTCGTAGGCAAGACAATGGAGTTCAAGATTGTTAAGATCAATCAGGAGTTCCGCAATGTTGTCGTTTCTCACAAGGCTCTCATCGAGGCAGAACTTGAGGCTCAGAAGAAGGAAATCATGTCTAAGCTCGAGAAGGGTCAGGTTTATGAGGGAACAGTTAAGAACATCACATCATACGGCGTATTCATCGACCTCGGTGGTGTTGACGGTCTCGTACACATCACAGACCTCTCTTGGGGCCGCGTAAGCGATCCACACGAGGTTGTGCAGCTCGACCAGAAGATCAACGTTGTTATCCTTGACTTCGACGACGAGAAGAAGCGTATCGCTCTCGGTCTCAAGCAGCTCACTCCACACCCATGGGAGGCACTCGATGCTAACCTCAAGGTTGGTGACCGCATCAAGGGTAAGGTTGTCGTTATCGCTGACTACGGTGCATTCGTTGAGGTTGCACCTGGCGTTGAAGGTCTCATCC
>CAMADY010000003.1 GCA_945831805.1 uncultured Prevotellaceae bacterium | reverse complement strand
CTTCTGTATCGTCTTATGTTTGTTTTCGTCTTCCCACATAATGTGCAAAGGTACTACATTTTTTTTGTTCTAACGTACACGCGTTTTACTTTTAAGAAACGTTAACAGTTGTTTTTTACATTTCTGATACCCAACAACAATAATATAACACCATTTACGTTCATTTATTTATATGAAACAAATAAAAGTTTTTGTACTCACCTTCGCACTATGGACTGTATGCGGCATGCTTAGCAAGATACTCTTTCTAACGTGCTACAGTTCACTGATGGGCGAAGCAGACATCAGTGATTATATTGCCGTTTTGTGGAACGGAGCAATCCTTGACTCTGCAATAGCCGGCTACCTTACCATAATTCCGACGTTGCTGCTTATAGTAAGTCTGTGGTATGAGGGCAAGGTTCTGCAATATATCGGGAACACGTACTTCGCCATCGTGGGATTCATAACGGCTGTGGCGTACGTCAGCAACATCGGACTATACGGCTATTGGGGATTTCCGCTTGACAACACACCGCTGCTGTATCTGAAGACATCGCCGTCGGATGCGTTCGCAAGCCTATTGTGGTGGCAATGGATAGTAGCACCTGCCGGCATTATCCTCATCTCTATCGCCATCTATGCAGCATTCGCAAAGACATACAGCCGCATCATCTACGGCAGAAAAGGGACGGTAAAGGACTCCGCCATGCCTGCGACAAGAATGAGCTGGCATAAAGCATTGCGATCGCTGGGCTACAGCATGCTGCTCATAGTGCTCGGTGCTTCTCTCATAATACCTATCCGCGGAGGTCTCAGCACAGGCACCAACCATACCGGCACGGTGTATTTCTCCGAGAACATACGCCTGAACCATGCTGCTGTCAACCCTGTATTCTCTTTCTTCGAGGCTGTAAACCATCAGGAGAACATCGCCACGAAGTACCGATTCATGGATGACGGTGAAGCAACAAAGATCTTTTCTTCGCTGACACACACACAACTACGTGCGAATGCCGAGAAGCATAGCTACAACGTCGTCATCGTTTGCCTGGAGAGTTTCTCGAAATATATCATGACGGAGTCGGGACACGTAAAGGGCGTAACGCCGAATCTCGACAAGTTGTCAGAAGAAGGCGTGTTCTTCACAAACATATACGCGAGCAGTTTCCGCACAGACAGAGGACTAGTATCGGTTCTCAGCGGTCTTCCTGCACAGCCAACAATGAGTGTTATGGACATGCCACGCATCAGTACCTCACTGCCTTCGCTTGCAAAGACACTGGCAGGCAATGGCTACGACACGCATTTCTACTACGGCGGCGACACGAACTACAGCAACATGAAGTCGTACATCGTAGGCACAGGCTTCAACGCCATCACCGCAGAGAACGATTTTCCGGCAGAGAAACGCATCTGCAAATGGGGTGTGCCAGACCATTTCCTACTTGAAAACGTACTCGACGATATAAAGAAAGCGCCAAAGGGCAAGGCGTTCTTCAAGGCTATCATGACAGGCAGCAGCCATGAGCCATACGATGCCCCATACAAATCCGGCATGATTCCCGAGCTTAATGCCTTTGCGTATGCAGACAACAGCCTCGGAATGTTCATTGACGGACTGAAGAAACTGCCTGTATGGGAGAACACGCTCGTGGTATTAGTACCCGACCACTTCGGAGTCTATCCGCCTGAAATAGACAACTACAAGCCATGGCGCTACGAGATACCGCTGATATTGACGGGCGGCGTGATAAAAGAACCACGGAGGATAGACACACTGGGCTCACAGGTAGATATCAGCGCCACCGTACTTGGCATGCTAGGATTAGATCATAGCGACTTCATCTATTCAAGAGACCTGTTTGACGACTCCATTCCTCACTTCGCTTTCTTCAGCATACCCGATGCCATCGGTGCCGTTGACGACAGCGGAATCATTGTTTACGACAATACTTCAAACAAACTGATACACTCCGAAGGCACTGACAACGCCATGCAGACACTGAAGGCGAAGGCGTATGTCCAGAAGCTTTACGACGACCTTGCAGCAAGACAGAACAAGACTGCGAAGTAACATCCCGACAAAAAGGGAAAGGTCGCGAAGTTATATTACGACAACAGAAAACTATAGCAGCAAAATGACATCAAGAGAACTGAGATACCGCTTCTTCTCCTGGAGAAGATTTCCGAAACTCAAGGCATCAGAAAAACCTATAGACGTGGTGATTCCTATCATCGCGAAGGACCTTGCAGTGCTGCCATTGTGTCTGGAAGGCATCAGGACGTGCGTTGCAAATACCGTAAAAGACATATATATCGTAGCACCGGACATTCCAGAGATACGCTGTTTCTGCGAGGAAAACGCCCTTCAGTATGTCAATGAATGCGACGTCTTCGGCTATTCGCCTTATGAGTTGGATGTTGTATGCTGCGGATTGAACCGTAGCGGATGGCTCTTCCAGCAGTTCGTCAAGCTCTCTGGAAAGATAGGCACTTGCCAACACTATCTCTGCATTGACGCAGACCATATTCTTATCAGGCCTCATGTGTTCCTTACGGACAAAGACGAGACGGTATTCTACATGAGCTACGAGAATCACCAGCCTTATTATGACGAGATAAATCGTCTGCTGCATGGCGTGCAGCTGGACAATCTGTCATACGTTGCGCACAAGATGTTGTTCGACAAGGAAGAATTGAAGAGACTGCATGACACTATTTCCGCAAACCATGACGGCAAGCCATGGCAGCAGGTCATTCTGGACACGATAGACAGGAACGAGATATCATGTTTCTCTGAGTTTGAAACCTACGGCAACTTCATGCAGAACAAGATTCAGCGTCCATGGTTGCAGAAACGATTAAGATATGCAAATAAGTCCGACTACGAGTCATTACGCAAGAAATACAAGAGTGGCAGATGGTCACTGACATTCCCTAACTACATTAATTAGTTCATCGTTATTCGCGTAGCTCATCAAGCTTCTCGAGTCATAGAGCACAATTCCGTTTACAATAGATGATATTCTCACGCGACAAGAGCCAGATGTGCAACAACCTTCTTCAATTTGCACATGTCTATGCCTGGGCACGAGAGCATAACCGCAGTGTTATGTCCATGCGCTTCAGCTATAAATATCCCTACTTCAACATCAGCAAATCGAAGTATGCCAGCTTCCCCATGTACCTCTTTGCAAAGTACACGGCGGCACTGAAGCTGTTGCCTACAGCAAGTTTCAAGCACGACGACTGCGACAAAGATGCTCTTGAGCAGATGATGCTGCGCCATAAGCATATCGTGGTGAGCGGATGGTTCGTGAGATATTACGACCTTTTCCTGAAATACCGTTCTGAAATCTGCGAGCTGTTTACGGTCAAGAAGCAATACAGCGACAATGTAAAGGAGAAGATGATGCGTTGTGAAGCAGGGACTGCAGACTTCCTACGCCTCGGAGTACACATCCGAAGAGGTGACTATGCTACATGGAACAACGGCATATACTGCTATAGCGACGAGACGTACGCTTCGTACATATCTGCTTTTGCGAAGCTTCATCCCGAGAAACCGATACATGTTTACCTATCTACCAACGATGCCGCCGTGAAGGCAGAGCATTATCAGCAGATGCTTTCTACCACAAAGCCTAACAACGGCAATGGCACTGTCACTTCTGCCAGCAACATAAAGGTTCATCTGCTTGGAGGAAACGCCGTTGAAGACCTGTTCATGCTTTCAGAGTGCGACTATCTCATCGGTGCACCAAGTACCTATTCACTTGTTGCAGCAATGTATCGTGACATTCCGCTCTGCCGTATGGATACAGTAAAGGCGGAAGATCTCACCAAGGAAAGCTTCCGCCTGTTTGACTATTGGTTCCGCAGGATTGTGTAAGGAGGAAATCCCGCCTTATACTATTTTACACCTTAACCATAAAACGCATTACAGGAACTCTCGCTTTGGCCTGAACGTCAGCCCGTCCTTAAAGCCTCTGATGAGATTATCCTTAAAGACCTTCCTGTCTTCCTTCGGCATCTTGTTGACTCTATGAAGATATAGACGCAGATGGTTCAGTTCGCGGAAGAGCCACAGGAGGTAAGGACGCTCATGCCTGCAACAGAACATGCCGTTGCGCATGAGGTAATAGAACTTCCATGCGTTTGCTACCGTAGCTCTATCAATGCCTGCTCCATAGTTTACGGCAGTCTTATGAACAACCACACTATCGTTCACCAGCAGCGCCTTATAGCCTGCCTCCTTATGTATTCTGCTTGTAAACTCAGCATCGTCCGCCCAGATGAAGAACTCCTTATAAGGCAGTCCCACCTCACGAACTATCTTCGTCGGTACGAGCAGTGAAACAAACGAAGCCGAGCGAACCTGACGCAACGATGCGTCCTTATCGTCGTCCGTCACGAATCCCGGAATGTTCATCCAGTGTACAGCACCATCTTTCCATACTACCTTACTGCAGACGAATCCCAGTTCCGGTTCTTTCTCCATCTGGCGCACAAGATTTTCGAGAGCCGTAGGAGTGGCAATGGTGTCGTCGTCCATTATCCACAGAGCGTCATTGTCAGCATTGCCGCATGCCTCTCTTATACCATAGGAGAATCCTCCCGCACCACCTATATTCTTGTCAAGGTTCACCACCCTAACATCTTCCTGCGTGGCAAGGAACTTCTCCGTACCATCCGTTGACGCATTGTTTACAACGAGGATTTCATTGACAGGCAATGTCTGCTGCCTTACTGCCGAAAGACATTCCTTCAGCAGTTCCAGACGATTGTATGTAACTATTATTGCTGCTACCTTCATAATTTAAATATTATCTTCGAGTCATCGAACCATCAGAGGAAACAATCATTCCCCTACAGCCCATCAATACTTCATGCCCGTAATCTTACGGAGCGTTCGTTTTGTGCGCAGCATGAAGTGCACCTTCTTTATATTCGTCTTTCCTATCTCCGCAATCTCTTCATCAAGCGTCCTGCCGACATGGTATGACTGTACAAAGAACCTTGCAATATACAATGACCAATACGATTTGTAGTGCCAGTAATGCAGTATCCACTTCTTTGCCTCTTCCATACCAGAGCACAACTGATGCATGGCAATGGAAAGAGAATACTGCTCTACCGTTATTGGTTCCGTACCATCGTCGAGCATATCGTCGCAGACCTCCAACGCCTTGCTGATAACCGCCTTCACCTTATCTGCAGGAATGGCAACAACCCCGGCATTCCACATGTGGTGATCCCATCCTATCGTGATACCACCGTAAGGCTTGCCGTTGACATTAGCCCACATCTCGCCCGACTTTCCCTTCATATAGCCGGGACATCCCTCATCAAGATGCATCATGCCGACACCCTCGCCAAGCTTACGCTTCATCTCGTTGAAATCGCCGTGCAATATAGTGTCGCCATCGAGATAGAGCATCGGAGCATCAGAAGCCATCTCCGCAATCTTCTGCATTACGACAATCTTCGAACGCCAGAAGAAACGGTGCGGTCCCTCCCACTCCTTTATATCCTCACGGCTTACAGGCACAATGGTAGTCTGCGGCAATCCGTCGAACATGGCAGGAGTCTCCGTAGCGATATAGATATGGTCTTCGCCCTTTGCCTGTGCAAGGATGGAACGTATGGAGTACGCCACTTGCATGTGTATCGGATATTTTGCACCGAGAATGAAATAAACTATATTCATAATTTGCTGATTATTTTATGAGTAATGTATAGTATCTGACTACCTGTCGCCAGAGAGTATGGTATAGACAGTATGCACCTTCCTGTCAAGTACCCAAGCCAATGCTACGCAAGAGGCAGCGACTTCAGTCGTGACGTCAGTTTCCTCTTATAGTCCTTCATCCCGAACGACTTGTAGAAGAGGAATCCCGTTATGAAGAAGAATGCCGGCACTACCGTCTCCCCCACTACATTCAATGGCAAGAGCGTAGTGGTGAAATATTCCGGCACTCCCTCCCACGATGGCATTCGTGAGTGCGTCCACACTATTCCCAAAGCCATGAAGAACGAGAGTATCGTTATCTTATCGGAATGTCTGTTTTCTATATTCATCTATTATATACTATTGGTTTGCAAGCGTTCAGGAGATTCTTCCGACATTGTTGCCGGACTACCCGTTATGCCTCTGTATATTATCATCATCCAACATACGGTATATGCATATACATCGAGCCAGAACGTATCATGGATGAAGGTATGAACCTTCGGAGGACACAATACGTCTGTTGGCAATATGCAGAAGTTGACGAACAGAAGCCAGAAGAGCGTCTTGTCGTACCACTCGCGCTTCGGCAGCAGCCAGTATGCCATCAGGTATCCCGCGAGCGATATTATATAGGTATGTGTCTCCGGACAATCACTGAACAGTATGATATAACCCATCAGTATGGCAACCGCCTGTACCCTGAACGTAAAGCTACTCCACTTCCTGTAGCAAGCGAGAATCCCACAGCAAGAAGTGCCAGCACGCCAACCTGCACCATCATGGCGTTAGGCAGCAGCAAAGACTTCAGCCCCCTTGCATACAGCAATCCGACATACTCCACCTCGTTGTTGTGCTGCGTCAGCATATTCGCCATATCCTCATAGAGCAACAACGGATGCTCCATTCCTATATTTAGCATCGGCGACAGCAGTAGGGCCGCACCACATAGTGCTGCATATCCGAAGTTGCGGAGCGTCTTTGGATAGCAGAAGAGCAATGCCAGTTCCACCACTCCATACACCTTTGTCGTTGCCGAAATCATAATTAGCAAGACAGCCCAGAACGGCTTTTTGTTTTCGAGCAACGTGAATGCGAAGAGGAACAGATAGCATATCGTCACGTTATACTGATAGCAGAATATCGACTGCTCCAAGATAGACAGCAGGAAGAGGAATATCTTCAGCCTATGAGGTCGCAATGCTCCCGGCAGCGTCCATACCGCAAGGAACATCAGGCAGTAGTTCATCATGTTCCACGCAAAGGTACCAATCCACCACGGCAGCAGTGCAAAAGGCGTAAACAGCACATTGAACACGGGCGAATATAGGAAGTACCTGCTATGTGCATCGACGAAGTCCTGCGTGTAAGGCGTGATGCCACTCCAGAAGAGGTTCGTAGCATCCGCATAGACATGGAAGTTCTCGCATCTGCCACGCAGTGTCTCTGCCAATGTCGCAGCGAAGGCTATTACGAAGCCAAGCCAGAACACGCACTTCGGATTAGAGAAGAACTTCACTATCTTAAACCATATTTCGTTAAACGTTTTCATTACCGTTTGTTTTCTTTCCGTTATAGCTGTTTACGAAGTAGCCTGGTCTTCCCTTAACCTCGTTGAACACCCTGCCGAGGTATTCTCCGATGATGCCGAGTCCCAGCAGCTGCACGCCACCAAGGAACAGCATCGTCACCATGATAGTAGGATAACCCGCAACAGGGTCGCCATACAGCATCGTCGTTATAAATATATATATAAGGTACACGAAGGCTACGAATGAGACAAGGAGTCCGACTAACGAGGCAATACGCAGCGGTGCCGTTGTGTAACTCATTATTCCGTTCATCGCGAGATTGAGCAAAGCCGATGTGCTCCACTTCGTCACACCCTCCTGGCGCTGGTGCTGCTTATACGTTATGCCCTTCTTGTGGAAGCCAATCCACGAATACATGCCCTTCGTATTACGCTCCGTCTCTCGCATCTGGCGCAACGCCTCGATACACGAACGGTCGAGCAGTCGGAAGTCACCCGTATTCTTCTGGATAGGCACACGCGTAAGTCGCTGCAGCAGCCGATAGTACCACTGCGACGTCTTGCGCTTGAACCACGACTCCTCGGAGCCCTGGCGCTCTGCATACACATCGTCGTAGCCCTCTTCCCACCAGCGCAGCATCTCAGGAATTACATCCACGGGGTGCTGCATGTCAGAGTCCATGATAATCATGGCATCGGACTTCACATAGTCGAAGCCCGCCATCATGGCAATCTCCTTGCCGTAGTTGCGCGAGAGGTCTATGTAGCTGTAGTGGCTGTCCTCATTATGCAGGCGTATCATCTGCTGAAGGGTATTGTCCGTACTGCCGTCGTTGACGAACAGGAACTCCCATTCATATCCGGCATTATCCCTCAGCACCTGCGCCATGCACTCCTTTATCAGCGGAAAGGAAGCCTCTTCGTTATATGCAGGCAACAATATCGTAACTTTCTTCATGACCTAATCTTTCTATCAGCCTATCTTAAACGATGAGTTTTTCTCTAATCTTTCTGTCAGTCCATCACAACCGACGAACTCACTTTATCTTTCTCTCTGCCAGTTCGTTGTATGTTATGAACTCGCAATTATTCTTTTTCAGCATCTTTATGAACCTATCGAGACGGCAGAGCATCTCGCGGCCGCTGTTTCGCTTTATGATGAACGGAATCCTGAACTCCGGGTGTTCCTTCAGTTCATAGAACTCCCACGGATGGAAATACGTATTGAAATATCCATCGTGCCTCAGCGTTCGCATCACCAGCCTATGGTACAGCCACTCCGGGAAGTTATGCAGCGCCAACCAGAAGAGCGGAATCCTCAGCCAGGGCGTTACCGAAGCCGGGATCTGCAGCACCCCATCCTTCATGAAGCATGTTCTCGGAGTCGTGAGGTGCATGTATCTGCCGGGTATGAACGCTGGATTGAGCGAGGAGTTATACCTATATCCCATGCGCTTTATCTCCTTCTCATCGACGGGGAACATTCGCGGCTGGCGATAGCCATAGACCTCCCTGCCTGCAACCTTCTCTACACGCAGCTTCGACAGTTCGAAGTCCGTTGCCTTCGGTTCCCAATGGTCGCAGCCATGGCATGCCACCTCGTGACCCTCCTGCATTATTCTCTGTATGATGTCCGGCGCATTCTCCACGAAATTGGCAGTACAGAAGAACGTAGCCCTCACGCCGTTCTCCTTCAGGCAGTCGAGTATTCGCGTGATGCCAAAGCGGCTCACCTCCATGCCCTGCCTGATGTGGTCGTAATCCACGCCCTGCTCCTTCGGAACATCAAACTCCTCTGTATCGAAACTTAATGCAATCATCTTCTGTATAAATTAGTAATAACCAATCAACTAAACAACCAAACAACCAAACAACTACCCCCCGTTTATCTAACCACCAGCTGATTACCTATCATACGCTCCATATACGATTGTATGATGGCCTTCAGTTCACGCTCCATCGCTGATTGTTCTGCTATGGTTCCCTTGAGGTTCCGTGTCAATAGCCAGTCGTTCTTTATGTCATAGAGCGCCTTCACCGCCTGACCGTCAAACTGCAGCAGGTAGTTGCCCTTGACGTACTGGTAGATACCGTTGTTGTAGTTCACCGCCCACGTAGCATCATCGGCGGTCGTCATGAGGTTCTTGCCGAAAGCCACATACGGCTTATCGTAGCCTACCATGCCCAGCACCGTAGGCATGATGTCTATCTGCTGCGCAATGCAGTGGCGGCGCTCCGGCTTTATAGTGCCCGACGGGTCGTAGATGAGTATCGGTGCTCCGAAGACTCCGAGGTCTGTCTGATATTCCGCATGGTCAGGAATGTTCGTATGGTCGCTGGTGAACACGAAGATAGTGTTCCTGAACCATGGCTCCCTGCTTGCCGTACGGAAAAACTCCCTCAGCGCATGGTCGGTATATCGTATGCACTTGTGGATAGGGTTGTTGCCCTCCTCCTTATATACATCCTGATATTTCTCCGGCACGTGGTACGGATGGTGGCTCGACGCCGTGAATACCGCCGTCACGAAGGGCTGCTTCATCTCCGACATCTTCTTCGCATAGAACTGCAGGAAGGGCTCGTCCCATATCGCCCACATACCGTCGAAGTCCTTGTCGCCATTGAAGCGTGCATCCTGATTGTACTCCGTCCTGCCGTAATAGCGCTGGAACCCCGTCGCCTTGGCAAACGCCTCGAAGCCCATGCTGCCGTTCTCCGCCCCATGGAAGAATGCCGACGTGTAGCCTATCTTGCCCAGTTCCCCGGCAATACCCGTGAGGTCGTTCATCGATGCTGGCGTAAGGAAGAACGGTTCGAGGAATCTCGGTATGCTGGAGAGTATCGATGGCATGCCGTCTATCGACTGTCTGCCGTTGGCGAAGGTGTAGTCGAAGCTGAGACTCTTGGCATACAGCTCGTCGATGAACGGTGCATAGCCCTTGTAGCTGCCCCCGTCGAGCTTCTCGTTGTACGCTCCGATGTACTCCCTTCCGAAGCTTTCCACTATCAGCACCACCACGTTCTTGCCCTTTGCAATGGCTCCCGTGTCTGTCGGAAGGACAATAGGCGAGTACATACGGTCGAGTTCCTCCTTTGTGAAGTAGTTAGGATTCTGGAACACCGTCTTTCCTGCCGTACGGATAATGGAGAATGGCGTATTGAGTATCAGCGCAGCCTCCTGCGGTCGGTTGACATACTGGTTGGCATTGCTGATGGTTATAGGTCGCACGGCAGTGGTGAAGCCGCCTCGCATGCCGCCTATCGTCAACGGCACATAAAGCGCCAGGGCAACGATCTGCACCATGTAATACGCGAGGTATTTCCTCGTACCCTTCAAGCGGAGCTCCTGCTTCGGCATGGTGTAGAGCCTCCACATAGCGAGGAGCAGGAGAATCCCGAAGATGAAGAGGTACCAATGGTTCACAACCTCCACCCCGAAGATGCTGCCGAGGTTTCCATCGTTGCTGAACTCGCCGAAGACGCTGTTCGTAGTGCGCTTGCCCGTGTATCTGAAATATACGGAGTCGCCGATGTTGAGCACCACGCACAAGCCGTTAGTCACCATCCACACCCACTTCGCCGCCTTCTGCCAGCCGCGCTTTTCCTTGTAGTGCAGCGGCAGGAGCATCATCAATGCATAGAGGGCGTTGGTGTATAGTATGGCGGATGTGTCGAACATCCATTGTCCCTTCACAAGGTTCACGACAGGATTGTCGAAGAGATTATCCCTGAAGGCAGCCCAGTTCTCCAGCATATACTCCACCCTGCAGATGAAGTACGCCACATACACCAGGACGATGTTCCAGACGAACGCCACGATGGTCTCTATGTTTCTGTCTATCTTCATTATATTATTCAAACAACTACCATCTAACCTCTAACTACTAACCTCCAACCCCTCAACAACTCAACCATTGTGCGAGCCGCATTGTCCGGCGCACAGATGTCTCCTAGCCTTTTGTGAACCTGCTTGTAGGCATCGAGCATGCGCTGACGGTCAGCGCCTCCGGGCAGGATATTGAGCAGTTGCTGGCGGATATTCCCTACGGAGAAGCGGTCGGCGAAGAGTTCCGGCACCACCTCGCTGTCTGCTATGAGGTTGACGAGGGAGATATACCTGACCTTCAGGATGTTGTTGAAGCCCCAGCGGCAGAGTTTCGGCACGGGAGTCTTGTAGCATACCACCTGCGGCACGTCGAACTGGCAGGTCTCCAGCGTTGCCGTTCCACTCGTAACGAGTGCTGCCACCGCCTTCGTAAGCAGTGCGTATGTGGAAGATCCGCCCTCCTTCTCGCTATGGCTGTAGGTAAGCAGCTCCACATGAGTATCCTTCGTGAACTGAAGGTAGTACTCCCGCTCTATTCCCGGCGCACAGGCTATGATGCAGCGGTAGTCCGCAAGGTCCATCGTTGCCTCTATCATAGCAGGCAGATTGTCCTTGATTTCCTGTCGGCGACTACCGGCAAGGAGCGCGATAATCTTCTTTCCTCCAGCGGTTTCGCGCTTATCGTCGGCGATTTCGGGCTTATCGTCGGATGAAGGAGCCTCGCCAACAGCCTGCTGTTCAAGCATTGGGTGCAGGGAGGCATCGTATCTGTAGTTGCGAACCTCGTCGGCGGTAGGGTTTCCGACGTAGTGTATAGGGTAGCCGTGCTTGCCCTCGAAGAACTCCTCCTCGAACGGTAGTATGGAGAAGAGCTCATCGACGTCGCGCTTGATGTTCTTGATGCGGTACTCCTTCCACGCCCATAGCTTCGGAGCGATGTAGTAGTAGGTGACCCCACCCCAACCCTCCCCAATAGGGAGGGAGTTGTTCTTCGCTATGGTTGTTTTGTTTCTCTGTTCTCTTAGGAACTTCGCGATGTTGAGGTTGAAGCCGGCGTAGTCAACGAGAATCACGACGTCGGGCTGCCACTGCATGATGTCCTGCTTGCACATCTTCATGTTGCGCAGGATGGTAGGCAGATGGAGCAGCACGGGAATGAAGCCCATGTACGCCAGTTCCTTATAATGCTTCACCATAGTACCGCCGACGGCGCACATGTTGTCGCCACCGAAGAAGCGGAACTGCGCCTCAGCGTCTTCCTTCTTCAGTGACCTCATCAGGTTTGCTGCATGCAGGTCGCCCGATGCCTCGCCAACTATCAGGTAGTATTTCATATCTTTGGTTTTATGGTCGCTTCGCTTTTAGGTTTTACGGTTATATGGTAAATTTGCCGAACAACCGATGAACCTTATAACCTTATAACCGATTCAGCCGTCATATCCACGGTCAATGGCGTTATGGAGCAGATATTATGCGCTATAGCCCATGCGTCGGTATCCTCTGCATCAGGCTCGTCGTTCTGGAAATAGCCCATCATCCAATAGTATTTCGAACCATTGTTCTTCGGATGCATGCGCTCCTCCACCTCGTTGCGCCAATGTCCGTGAGCCATGCGGCAGGTGCGCACCTCGCCGTTCCACTCCTTCGGCACGTTGACATTGAGGCAGACGTATTGCGGCATGCCCTCGCTGAGCACCTTGCTGACCTGCTCCTGCACAAGGGTGCGCATCGGCTGGAAGACAGCATCCTCACTATAGTCGCAGAGTGAGAAGGCAATGCTCGGAATACCCTTCATGGCTCCCTCGATGACGATGCCCACCGTACCGCTGTAGTGCGCATTGGTGCTGGCATTATCGCCGTGGTTGATGCCGCCGATGACGATGTCGGCCTTGCGTGGACAGAGCTTTGCATACGCCATCTTCACGCAGTCAACAGGCGTGCCGGAGCAGCTCCAGACGTCTATCGTGGTGCCGTTGAAGTCCTCGTGGCTGCGCTGCTTAAGCGTTATCGGTGTGGTGCTGAACGCTCTTGAGTAGCCGGAGCGCGCTCCCTCTGGTGCACAGACGATGATATCGCCCATGCCTTTCAGCATGCCGATAAGCTCATGGATACCCTTTGCCTGGTATCCGTCGTCGTTTGAGATAAGTATAAGCGGTTTGCTATTCATCTTTTATCTTTCATATCAATGCCCCACGGCCTACGCTACAGAGCATATTTTCTGCAAAATTACTATTTTTTTTACTAATAAGCAAAAAAAGTCCCTAAAAGTTTGCATAATTCCCGTATTTCACATAACTTTGCGCCCCGACAGAATAAAAGAGCAACAAGTTTATGAGCAACAATAATATTCAGGGCGATACGGAGGTAAAGACCACGGAACTCTTTCCGGAGGTCAACGAGAACGGCGAGGTAATAGGCAGCATGACGCGCAAGGAGGCCCACTCCGGCACGAAACGCCTGCACGCAGTGGTGCATCTTCACGTCTTCAACAGCAGGGGGGAACTGTATCTCCAGCAGCGAGCAGCGTGGAAGGACATACAGCCCAACAAGTGGGATACAGCGTGCGGCGGACACATAGACTACGGTGAGTCGGTGGAGGTGGCCCTCGGTCGTGAGGTGAGCGAGGAGATAGGCATCGCTGAGGGTTCCTACAAGCCGGAACTCCTGATGCGCTACATCTACGAGAGCGAGATGGAACGCGAGATGGTTTACGTCTTTTCCACCACCTACGACGGTCCTGTCCACCCCTCCGAGACGGAGCTGTCGGGCGGCAGGTTCTGGTCGCTCGATGAGATTCGGGAGAACATTGGCAACGAGGTCTTCACGCCAATGTTCGAGCAGGAGATACTGCTGATTCTCAACGACTCCCCCTTGGGTTAATCTTCATCATCGAACATCTCGTCGTCATCGTCCCATCCGAAGAGCGCAGGATCGACAAAGGCGTCCATCGCACGGCGATCCTTCTTCGTTGGGCGACCCGTTCCGCGTGCCCTGTCGATGAATCCGCTGATGCGCGACATCTCAAGCAGTTCGTACTGCTTTGCGTCGGTGACGTTCTCGTAAACCTGGTCGATGAGCTTTGCGCCCACACGACTCTCTATAGCGTTGACAATCTTGAAGCTATAGGTGATTGGCGGCTTCTTGACGTTTATGACATCGCCAATCTTTACGGTGCGCGAAGGCTTCAGGTTGGTGCTGCCAAGCGATACCCTGCCGTTCTTGCAGGCATCGGCGGCGATGCTCCTCGTCTTGAAAATGCGCGATGCCCACAGCCATTTATCGAGGCGGGCAGACTCCTGTATCTTCAGTTTTCTTTCTTCCATAGCATGTTTTTGTTATGCCGTTAGCGGCTGTTTGTACGCTGTTGCTATACATCCATCCGGCAACAGCTATGCACTCGTCAGGCGATAGCTATGCACTCGTCAGGCGATAGCTATGCTTTCGTCTGGGAATAGTTCGTTTTTGCCTGTCGTCTGAGTGCAAGCGAACTATTGTCTGCGTGCTACCAGATGTGCGTTTGAGTGCAAGCGAACGATTGTCTGCGTGCTATCAGACAACAAAAAATTTTTTTACTTCTTGTTAAACTGGTTCATCGTGCGGTCGATGCCAGCAAGGCAGAAGCTTTTTATCAGCTCCTTGGTGGTTTCTATGAGTGGGTTGAGGACGGCCTTGTCCTCTGCCGAGAACTTGCCGAGAACCCAGTCAACCTGCTGTCCCTTCAGGAAGTCGGCACCGATGCCCATACGCAGACGCGCATACTTCTGACCTATAAGCTGTTGTATGTGCCCGAGGCCATTGTGTCCGCCATTGCTTCCGTTGCCCTTCAGACGCATCTTGCCGAGGGGCAGCGCGAGGTCGTCAACGATGACGAGGAGGTGTTCCGTCGGAATGTTCTCCTTCTCAAGCCAGTAGCGTACGGCATTGCCGGAGAGATTCATGAACGTAGTGGGTTTCAGCAAGATAAGCTTGCGGCCCTTGACGCTCGTCTCTGCCACGTAGCCATAGCGCTTGTCCTCGAACGCTACGCCCTGCTCCCGGGCAAAGGCATCGACGACCATCCAGCCGGCATTGTGGCGTGTCTCGTGATATTCAGGACCTGGATTGCCAAGTCCTACGATAAGAAATTTATCCATGTTAGGTGGGTTGTTTTAAGGTAATAGGTAAGAGGTAAAAGGCAATAGGAGAATAGCTTTTCCAATCAATAGCGTTTACCTGACAAAGGTAAAAAAGAAATAGGAGAATGGTTTTTCCAATCAGACAGGAAAGCATCAACTCACCCTCATGATCAGAAGAACTATTCTCCTATTTCCTATTACCTATTACTGTTTTCTATTACTTGCCAGCAGCAACGGCAGCAGCAGCAGCCTGTGCAGCACGTGTCATCTTAACAGAACATACGATAACCTCTGCAGGTGTAGCGAGCTTGAGGCCTTCGTAAGAGAGGCTACCAACCTTGATGCTCTTACCGATCTCGAGTGCTGTAACGTCAACGTCGAGCTTCTCTGGGATCTGCTTGTAAGGAGCAGTAACCTTGATCTGACGGATAGAGAGAGACATACGACCACCGAGACGTACACCAGCAGCAAGACCAACGAGGTTTACTGGGATACCAACGGTAATCTCCTTCTCAGCAGTGATTTCGTAGAAGTCAACGTGCAGGACAGCGTCTGTTACCGGGTGGAACTGAATCTCCTTGATGATAGCTGTGTGTGCCTCGCCGTCGATAGTGAGGTTGACAACGTAGATGTTTGGAGTGTAGATAGCCTTACGGAGCTCTGAGAATGGGATAACGAAAGAAAGACCCTCTGGGAGGTTCTCTGCGTTACGCTTCTCACCGTAAAGGTTACATGGGATAAGACCCTGCTTACGTGCTTCCTTTGAAGCCTTCTTACCAAGGTCAGTACGCTTCTGACCTGAAAGACTGATTTCTAACATGTTGTGTTACTCTAAATTAAGTTGTTAATAAAATTGGTTTCATCGGCTTCGGGAACGCCCCTCCGCCATAGCTTAATTCACCATCACACGGTTGCGATATTGAAAAATGCGGATGCAAAGGTACTCATTTTTCTTGACATACACAAAGAAAAAACAAAAAAACATGTAAAAAAACACTAAAATACAGGCATTTTCTTTGATTTCTCACCTTTTTTATATAACTTTGCACTAAAATTTGTGTACATAACGACACAGCGTTCTAACGAAAATAGAAAATATGATAAACAGAGAACTTATACGCATCAAGGCGGTACAGCTAACCTATGCCTATTTCCAGAATGGTAACCACAACATCGACAACGCAGAGAAGGAACTCCTGTTCTCTCTCTCAAAGGCGTACCATCTGTATAACACCCTGCTGCTGCTCATCGTGGCAGTGACGAAGATGTCGCGCAAGCACGTGGACATACTGTCGGCGAAGGCAGAGCGCGAGGGCAAGACACTGCCGTCACAGCGTTTCGCATACAACAAGTTCGCGGTGCAGCTGGAGGAGAACATACAGCTGCGAGAGTTCGTGGAGGCGCAGAAGGACGTATGGGCTGAGCGCTCGGAGTTCGTGAAGAACCTCTACCTGCAGATGGAGCAGAGCGAGGCCTACCAGGAGTTCATGGCGAGCGAGGAGGACGACTACGAGGCACACCGCGAGGTATGGCGCAAGCTCTACAAGCAGTTCATACAGAACAACGCCGACCTGGAGCAGACATTGGAGGAGATGAGCCTCTACTGGAACGACGACAAGGAGGTGGTTGACACCTTCGTGCTGAAGACCATAAAGCGCTTCGACCCTGCAAACAACGAGAAGCAGGAGCTGCTGCCGGAATATACCGACGAGGACGACAAGGAGTTTGCACGCAAGCTCTTCCGCGCTACGATTCTCAACACAGACCAGTATCAGCGATATATGACGGAGGCAAGCCGCAACTGGGACTTCACCCGCCTGGCGTACATGGACGTGGTGATAATGCAGCTCGCCATTGCGGAGATGCTCACCTTCCCTAACATCCCGGTTAACGTGACAATCAACGAGTACGTGGATTTGGCGAAGCTCTACTCTACGCCACGAAGCGGCGGATACATCAACGGCATGCTCGACACTATTGCACGACACCTTATAAATACAGGAAAGATGATGAAGGTGATGCCGGAGAAGAAGAGTAAGAAGTGAGGTCTTGTGGCTAGAGGTTAGAGAGGATTAGAGAGATTAGAGGTATTGAAAAGATAATTAACAAACATAATAAAAACAGATTAAGGAATTATGACACAGTATGTTCTTGCTGCACAGGCAGCAGACGGAGGCGGTTACTCCATGATTATAATGATGGTGGCAATCTTTGCCATTATGTATTTCTTCATGATTCGTCCACAGCAGAAGAAGCAGAAAGAGATAAAGAACTTCCAGAACTCACTCGTTGAGGGCTCTAAGGTTGTTACCGCAAGCGGTATCTACGGAACCGTAAAGCGCATCAACCTCGAGAACAACTCGCTCGACGTCGAGATTGCCAAGGGTGTAGTGGTCACAATGGACCGCAACTACGTCTTCGCCTCACCTGCTGACCAGCAGACAAAGTAAGCGGCGGAAGGCTTCACTGAACAGGAAACCAGACATTTCCACATACGGCACAACCAATAAAACCATAGATAATGGACTCCATAGGATGGCAGTATAGATATAACAATATCAAGGACTTTTTGTTTGCTATGGTAAATAAGGAGTTCTTGGTTTTTTTGTTTTTTCTTGCTGTCAGCACGTCGTTCTGGTTTCTCTCTACACTCAACGAGACGTACGAGACGGACATTGACGTGGAGATGGAAGTGACGGAGGTGCCGGAGAACGTCATAATCACCGAAGAACTGCCTAAAACCGTAAAGATAACGGTGAAGGACAAAGGCTTCAACCTGCTCAACTACCTATGGTTCAACGAGGTCAAGCCTCTGCATTTCGAGTTCCGGCTCTACTCCGGAAAAGGCGGAAGGGGCCAGGTGACGGTTTCTGACATACAGAAGATGATGCAGCACAGGCTTTCGGAGACGGCTTCCATAATATCGGTGAAGGCGGACCATCTGGACTTCTTCTACAACCACGGAGGAAAGCGCAAGCTGCCGATAGCGTACGACGGAAGGATCTCCACGAAGGCGAACTTCTACATAGCACGAACCTCGCTGTCGCCTGACAGCATCGTGGTGTTTGCACCGGAGGAGGTATTTGACACACTCAGGGTTATCACTACGGAGCGCGTTGATTTCACGGACCTGGCAGAATCTACCACACAGTCTCTGCGACTGCAGAACGTTCGTGGTGCGAAGCTTGCCAAGAACGACGTGAAGCTCAACGTCATCATCGACCAGCTGACGGAGATGACTATCAGCGTGCCGGTGAAGACGAAGAACGTTCCGGAGGGCATCTCGCTAAAGACGTTCCCTGCAAGAGTGGAGCTTCGTGTGGCTGTCGGCGTGAAGCGCAGCGCTTCGCTCAAGCCGGAGCTCTTCAACGTGGTGGCTGACTACAACAACCTGCCTGGCGACCCGACAGAGAAGATTCCGCTGGTGATTCAGACGCAGCCGAAGGGTATAGTGAAGGCTACGCTGAAGGTTGACAAGGTGGATTATCTCATTGAGAAGAACTGACCGCACGGACGGCATAAATCATGAACTGATGAAACATTACTGCATTACGGGCGGCATAGGTTCCGGAAAGTCATACGTCTGCAATTTGCTGAAGCAGCAGGGCATAGAAATCTACGATTGCGACAGCGCCGCAAAGCGACTGATGCACTCATCTGACGAGATACGCCAGCGACTGACGGCACTGATAGGGCTGGACGCATACGTTGACGGAAGGCTCAACAAGGCTGTGGTGGCGCAGTTCCTGCTTGCCTCGGAAGAGAACAAACAGGCGATAAACGACATCGTGCATCCGGCGGTGATGAAGGACTTCTACGACTCAGGGATACAATGGATGGAGTGCGCCATTCTCTATGAGGCACAACTCGAACAGTATGCCGACAAGGTGGTGGCGGTAGTTGCGCCGGAGGAACTGCGCATAGAGCGTATCATGAAGCGCGACGGCATTACCCACGAGAAGGCCCGCGAGTGGATTGAGAAGCAGATACCGCAGGAGCTGGTGGCTGAGAGAGCCGACATGGTTGTAGTAAACGATGGGGCGACGCCACTTGAGGAACAGATAGAACGGATAAAGACGATAATTGCCGGATAGGCTTATCAACAACGACAGAAATAATTTAATAATATAGAATAATAATAATAAAAGAACATACAAATTATGAGTAAAACAATTCTTGCCATCTCTGGCAAACCAGGACTCTACGAACTCGTTTCACGTGCTAAGGCAAGCCTTATCGTTGAGGCACTCGATGGTTCACATAAGCGCATACCTGCCTTCGCAAGCGACCGCGTAACTTCTCTTGCTGACATAGCAATGTACACAGAGGATGAGGACATGCCTCTCGGACAGATTATGTGCGCACTACGCGATATGGAGTCTGCAAAGAAGGTTTCTATCAACTGGCGCAAGGCAAGCGCAAAGGAGCTGCAGGACTACTTCGCAAAGTTCGTTCCTAACTTCGACCGCGACCGTGTTCACAACAGCGATATCAAGAAGCTTCTACAGTGGTACGACATCCTCGTAGAGGCTGGCATCACGGACTTCGAGGAGACCCTCAAGCCTGCTAACAGCGAGGAAGAGGAGTAATCAAGCCCCTTTCCTTTTTTCAATTTTCCATTTTCAATTTTCCATTTTCAATTTTCCATTTTCAATTTGAAAGATATGGATAGACAGAACGACGGTCTGCAGCTGTTAGGCAAGAAGACGGAATACAAGAGCGACTATGCGCCGGAGGTGCTGGAGACATTCGTCAACAAGCATCCGGAGAACGACTACTGGGTACAGTTCAACTGCCCGGAGTTCACATCGCTATGCCCTATCACCGGACAGCCTGACTTCGCCGAGATAAAGATAATGTACCTGCCGGACGAGAGGATGGTGGAGAGCAAGAGCCTCAAGCTATATCTCTTCTCTTTCCGTAACCACGGCGACTTCCATGAGGACTGCGTGAACATCATCATGAAGGACCTCATAAAGCTCATGGACCCGAAGTACATCGAGGTGACGGGAATATTCCTTCCTCGCGGCGGCATCAGCATCTATCCGTATGCAAACTACGGTCGCCCGGGAACAAAGTACGAGCAGATGGCCATACAACGATTAGCAAATTACTCGGCGGTATAAAGGCAACCGAAATACCGGTAAAACCAGCATAACCGTACAACCGTACAACCGCAAAACCGTACAACCGTAAAACCGCAAAACCGCAAAACCGCAAAACCGCAAAACCGCAAAACCGCAAAACCGTACAACCGTACAACCGTACAACCGGTAAAACCGTCAAACCAACACCTTATTTATATATATAGACAATCATGACACGCGCTATTATAACAGTAGTAGGACAAGATACCGTAGGCATCATAGCCAAGGTCTGCACTTACCTTGCAGACAGTCAGATAAACATCCTCGACATCTCACAGACCATCGTGCAGGAGTATTTCAACATGATGATGATCGTTGACATGTCTCGTTGCAACACTGCATTCGATCAGGTTGCTACAGACCTCGACAACATCGGTAAGGAGATGGGCGTACAGGTGAAGTGCCAGCTCGAAGACATCTTCGACAAGATGCACCGAATCTAATGCATAATTCATAATGCATAATTCATAATGCATAATTCATAATTCATAATGCATAATTCGTAGAAATGATTAACATATCCGAAGTGCTCGAAACCAATAAGATGATCGAGCAGGAGAATCTTGACGTACGTACCATCACTATGGGTATCAGTCTGTTGGACTGTGCCGACAAGTCACTCGATGTTACTTGCGAAAAGATATACAACAAGATAACGACTCTCGCAAAGAACCTCGTCTCTACGGGCGAGGAGATAAGCCGCGAGTTCGCTATACCTATCGTTAACAAGCGTATCTCCATAACCCCTATCTCACTCGTAGGCTCTGCCTGCTGTAAGATTCCGGCAGACTACGTGCAGATAGCAAAGACTCTCGACAAGGCAGCGAAGGAGGTTGGCGTAAACTTCCTCGGCGGCTACTCGGCTATCGTCAGCAAGGGCATGACAAAGAGCGATGAGCTCCTCATACGTTCCATCCCTCAGGCAATGGCAGAGACAGAGCGCATCTGTTCTTCCATCAACGTCGGCTCCACAAAGACTGGCATCAACATGGATGCTGTGAAGCTCATGGGCGAGATTATCAAGCAGACGGCAGAATACACGAAGGAGGACGACTCACTCGGTTGCGCTAAGCTCGTGGTGCTCTGCAACGCACCTGACGACAACCCATTCATGGCAGGTGCCTTCCATGGTGTCAGCGAGGCAGATGCCATCATCAACGTGGGCGTCTCGGGTCCTGGCGTTGTGAAGTACGCACTGGAGCAGATGGACAAGAAGGACCTTGCAAACTTCGAGGTTCTCGGCGAGACAATCAAGAAGACCGCATTCAAGATTACTCGTGTGGGACAGCTCGTAGCACAGGAGGCTTCAAAGCGTCTCGGCATACCTTTCGGCATCATAGACCTATCACTTGCCCCAACACCAGCCATCGGCGATTCTGTTGCAGACATCCTGCAGTGCATGGGCGTGGAGCGTGTTGGTGCTCCTGGCACAACTGCTTGTCTTGCAATGCTTAACGACCAGGTGAAGAAGGGCGGTGTGATGGCTTCATCATACGTTGGTGGACTCTCAGGTGCCTTCATTCCTGTATCAGAGGATCAGGGCATGATTGACTCCGTTCTCGCTGGTGCCCTCACCATAGAGAAGCTTGAGGCTATGACATGCGTATGCTCCGTAGGTCTCGACATGATAGCTATCCCTGGCGACACATCAGCTACAACCATCTCAGGCATCATCGCTGACGAGTCGGCTATCGGTATGATAAACCAGAAGACGACTGCTGTCCGCATCATTCCTGTCATCGGAAAGAAGGTAGGCGACACCGTAGAGTTCGGTGGTCTCCTTGGCTATGCACCAATCATGCCTGTCAACACCTTCGCTTGCGACCGTTTCGTAAACCGTGGCGGACGTATCCCTGCGCCTATACATAGTTTCAAGAACTAAGCGGATTCCTTGTTCCTTATTGATTATTACTTATTTTTTCGCAGAAAAAAGTTATGCAGGATTGGTTTCTTTCTCTCGACCCTACCATGCAGGTATTCTGGGGCTGCGCAATAGCAAGCTCCGCAGTATTCGCCATCCAGACAATACTGACACTCATAGGCATGGACGCTCACGACGCCATGGATCTTGACCTCGGCGATGGAGACACCATGGACACCGGAGGCGCAATGAGTCTCTTCTCCATACGTTCCATCATCAACTTCTTCGTTGGCTTCGGATGGGCTGGAGTATGTTTCTCAGAGGACGTGAAGAGCAAGATGCTGCTCTACGCCATCGCCCTCGTAGTAGGCTTCCTCTTCTCCGCGATGTACATCGTAATCTGGAAGAAGCTGAAGAAGCTGGAGCGCAATGGTGCATACAAGATTACCGATTGCCTCGGAAAGCAGTGCGACGTATATCTGCGCATCCCGGCAAAGGGCGAAGGAAAGGGCAAGGTACAGATAAGCATCAAGGGCAGCATACACGAGCTCGACGCCATCTCTGACGGCGAGCAGCTTTCTACCGGCACAAGGGTTAATGTCATCAGCATCGAAGGCAACACCCTGATTGTCAGCAAGGCATAAATAACTTAAAATTCTAAACAATTATGAGCGAACTAACACTAATCGCAGTAGCGGCAGTAGTCATCGTAGTACTCGTGCTTGCTCTCATCAACAGGTATCGCCGTTGTCCATCCGACAAGATTCTCGTAATCTACGGAAGCAGTGGCAGTAACAAATCCGCTAAGTGCGTCCATGGTGGAGGTGCCTTCGTGCTCCCTATCATCCAGGACTATGAATATCTCTCGCTGACACCTATCAGCATTGATGCAAACCTCACCAATGCCCTGTCACGTCAGAACATCCGTGTTGACGTGCCTTGCCGCTTCACCGTTGGTATCTCTACCGACGAGGAGAGCATGACGGCAGCAGCAGAGCGACTCCTCGGCCTCACAGCAGGTCAGATTCAGGAACTCGCACGCGATATCCTCTTCGGACAGCTCCGTCTCGTCATTGCTACGATGTCCATCGAGGAGCTCAACTCCGACCGCGATAAGTTCCTTGAGGCTATCTCAAGCAACGTGGAGGTGGAGCTGAAGAAGATCGGTCTCCGTCTTATCAACGTCAACGTAACCGATATCAACGATGAGTCCGGCTATATCGAGGCTCTCGGTCAGGAGGCTGCTGCCAAGGCTATCAACGAGGCAAAGGTACGTGTTGCTGAGCAGGAGAAGATTGGTGAAATCGGCAAGGCAGAGGCTAACCGTGAGACACGTATCCGTACCGCAGAGGCTAACGCACAGGCTGTACGAGGTGAGAACGAGGCAAAGGTACAGATAGCCAACTCTGACGCAGACCGTCGTGAGCGTGAGGCAGAGGCACAGCGTAAGGCTGTTGCAGCAGAGAAGGTGGCACAGGCTAAGGCTCTTGAAGAGGCTTACTCTGCAGAGAAGGAGGCAGAGCTTGCGCGTGCTGACCGTGAGCGTGCCACACAGGCTGCCAACGTTCTCGTATCACAGGAGATTGAGAAGAAGCGTAAGATTATTGAGGCTGAGGCAGAAGCAGAGAAGATTCGCGTCAATGCCAAGGGTGAGGCTGATGCAGCATTCGCCAAGATGGAGGCAGAGGCTCGCGGTCTCTTCGAGATTCTTAACAAGCAGGCTCAGGGTTACGACAAGATGATACAGGCTGCCGGCGGCGATGCTACGAAGGCATATACACTCCTCCTCCTTGAGAAGCTCCCAGAGCTCGTGAAGACACAGGTAGAGGCTGTCAAGGGCATCAACATCGACAAGGTAACGGTTTGGGATTCTGGCGCATCTGCCGATGGCAAAGGCTCTACAGCAGGTTTCGTAAGCGGACTCATGAAGAGCGTCCCACCTCTCAACGAACTCTTCGACCAGGCTGGACTCTCACTCCCAGAGTTCCTCGCAAAGAAGAACGAGGCACCTGCTGCCACCGAACCAAAGACAGAAGAATAAATAAACAAGCAATGTTACATGCGGTGTTTCCGCATGGAGCTATAATTAACAACAACCAAACAAAAAAAACAAACAATGAAGAAAATTCGCGCTGCCGTAGTTGGTTACGGTAACATTGGTAAGTTTACCATTGAAGCACTCGAGGCCGCAGAAGACTTCGAGATCGCAGGTGTAGTACGTCGCGCTGGTGCAGAGAACAAGCCTCTTGAGCTCACTCCTTACGAAGTAGTTAAGGACATCACAGAGCTGAAGGACGTTGACGTTGCTATCCTCGCTACACCAACACGTTCATGCCAGGAGTACGCAGAGAAGATTCTCGCTATGGGTATCAACACTGTTGACTCTTTCGACATCCACACCTCTATCGTTGACTACCGCAAGGCTCTCATGCCTATCTGTAAGGCAAACAACAGCGTTGCTGTAATCGCAGCAGGTTGGGATCCAGGTTCTGACTCTGTAGTACGCACACTCATGCAGTCTCTCGCTCCTAAGGGACTCTCTTACACCAACTTCGGCCCAGGACGTTCTATGGGACACTCTGTATGCGTTCGCTCAAAGGCTGGCGTCAAGGACGCACTCTCTATGACAATTCCTGTTGGCGAGGGCATCCACCGCCGTATGGTATATGTAGAGCTCGAAGAGGGTGCTGACCTCGCTGAGGTAACAAAGGCTATCAAGGCTGACCCATACTTCGCTAACGACGAGACCCACGTCTTCGCTGTTGACTCTGTTGACGCACTCAATGACGTTGGCCATGGCGTAAACCTCACTCGCAAGGGTGTTTCGGGCAAGACCCACAACCAGCTCTTCGAGTTCAACATGAAGATCAACAACCCTGCACTCACTGCACAGGTTCTCGTAAACGTCGCACGCGCTTCTATGAAGCAGCAGCCTGCAGCTTACACAATGGTTGAGATTCCTGTCATCGACTACCTCCCAGGTGACCGTGAGGACCTCATCGCACACCTCGTATAGTTCCACTTTCATGAAGGAACTCCCTTCAAATGAAAACGGAACACTATCGTTTTTATAACAACAATCCCATGCTTGGTTCATTCCTTGCATGGGATTTTTTGTTAAAAACAAAGTAAAAAGTTTGGTGGTTTGAGAAAAAAAGTGTAACTTTGCACTGAAACGTGAAATAACGTTGCCAAAGACAACGAAATCACTTTGCAAAGGAACTAAAATATAAGGTAAAGAATGCAGAAGGAATCTCTTATTTACATAACAATATCGCTCTTCATACTCATCGCCACCTGGGGATGTAATGGCGGGACAGCACCTTCAGAAATGCCGCACGAAGACAACCCCACATCAGACATCGTGATAAAAGGCGACAGCATGATTTACGGTCTTTCATGCGACGGTACCTCAGACTCCGTCATCGTTATATGGCCATTCTCCGGAGGCGACCCTATATCATACAACTGCATAGAGGCGAAACAGAAAAACAAGATTATAGGAAAGCCAGAGATTGGCGACTGGATAGGCGTAATGCCAAATCCCGAGGACTCTACAGAAGTAACAATGGTCATAGCCCTCGACCAGCTGAAAGGCACGTGGACATACCCCGTGATGCCAGTGATGAAGGACCTGCAGCACATGAGTCGTCGCATGCAGAAGCGCATGATGGAAAACATGCCGGACTCTGTCAAGCAGACATTCTTCATTCCTCGCGAATATGGTTTCACGCTGAAGAGAGGTCATGTGGCACAGGCTGTTGGCAGAATAAGGCGCAAGACGACGCTTGAAGACGACTCTCCGGTACAGTATCCTGAGGTAAGAAACTACAAGGGATGGTATCTCTGCAACGGAAGACTGCTGCTTGTTTCTGGTGAAAGTAACCTCGTCAGCACAGGCGACAACAGCAAGAAGAAACCAGACATCATCGACACTCTCGACTTTGTAGAGATGACTACCGACTCACTTATTCTCAAGCACAAAGGAATCAGATATGGTTTCCATCGCAAGGAGAATGCCATGAAGGCTAATGAGTCGGCACAGAAGGCTGAAAACAAGAAATAAACGAAAACGAAAGACGAGAACGAAGACGAAAACGAAAACGAAGACGAAGACGAAACGCTTCGCTACGAAAACAACAACGATAATTAACAACAAAAACAAGATAAGAAAAAGGAAATGAGCAGAATTTTAATGATTGGAGCTGGTGGCGTTGCCACTGTTGCAGCACACAAGATAGCACAGAACGATGATGTCTTCACAGACTTCATGATAGCAAGCCGCCGCAAGGAAAAGTGCGACGACATCGTGAAGGCTATAAACGCCAAGGGTATCGGCAAGAAGATGAACATCTCTACCGCACAGGTGGACGCTGACGACGTAGAGCAGCTGAAGGCTCTCTTCAACGACTTCAAGCCTGAGCTTTGCGTGAACCTTGCACTGCCTTATCAGGATCTCACCATCATGGACGCTTGTCTTGCATGCGGAGTGAACTATCTTGACACCGCAAACTACGAACCAAAGGACGAGGCACACTTCGAATACTCTTGGCAGTGGGCTTACAAGCAGCGCTTCGAAGAGGCTGGACTGACTGCAATCCTCGGTTGCGGCTTCGACCCAGGCGTATCAGGCGTTTACACTGCATACGCCGCAAAGCATCACTTCGACGAGATTCACTATCTCGACATCGTTGACTGCAATGCAGGAAACCACCACAAGGCGTTCGCTACGAACTTCAACCCAGAGATAAATATCCGCGAGATAACACAGAAGGGTCTCTACTATAAGGACGGTCAGTGGCTGGAGACAGAGCCACTTGAGGTTCACAAGGCACTCACCTACCCTAACATCGGTCCTCGCGAGTCTTACCTCATGCACCATGAGGAGCTGGAGTCACTCGTCAAGAACTATCCAACCATCAAGCAGGCACGCTTCTGGATGACCTTCGGACAGCAGTATCTCACATACCTCGACTGCATACAGAACCTCGGAATGTCTCGTATCGACGAGCTGGAGTATGAGGCACCGCTGGCAGACGGAACAGGTACGGCAAAGGTAAAGATCGTTCCACTGCAGTTCCTCAAGGCTGTATTGCCTAACCCTCAGGACCTCGGCGAGAACTACGATGGCGAGACTTCCATCGGCTGCCGCATCCGTGGTATCAAGGATGGCAAGGAGCAGACATACTATGTATATAACAACTGCAAGCATCAGGAGGCTTATCAGGAGACAGGCATGCAGGGTGTAAGCTACACCACCGGCGTTCCTGCAATGATCGGCGCGATGATGTTCTTCAAAGGTCTTTGGAAGAAACCAGGCGTATGGAACGTAGAAGACTTCGATCCAGATCCATTCATGGAGCAGCTCAACAAGCAGGGACTCCCATGGATAGAGGTATTCAACGGCGACCTGGAACTGTAGTTAGTTCATAGTGCATAGCTCATCGCTATTTGCGGAACTTCCAAAGCTACGCAAATAATAGGCTATAGCGCGAAACAATAATTCTCAATTTTCAACTTTCAATTTGAAAAGACATGGCAGACGAAAAAGCAGACAAGCTTAAAGCATTGCAGGCAGCAATGGCAAAGATAGAAAAGGACTTCGGCAAGGGCTCTATCATGAAGCTCGGTGAAGAGCAGGTAGAGAACATCGAAGTCATTCCAACAGGTTCCATAGGACTTGACAAGGCACTCGGCGTTGGAGGTTATCCCAAGGGACGTATCATTGAAATCTTCGGTCCGGAGTCTTCTGGTAAGACGACTCTCGCAATCCACGCTATCGCAGAGGCACAGAAGAACGGCGGCATCGCAGCATTCATCGATGCAGAGCACGCCTTCGACCGTTTCTATGCAGCAAACCTCGGAGTGGATGTTGACAACCTACTCATCTCACAGCCAGACAATGGTGAGCAGGCTTTGCAGATAGCAGACCAGCTCATATCAAGTGCTGCGGTTGACATCATCGTCATCGACTCTGTTGCTGCCCTTACACCAAAGGCAGAGATTGAGGGCGACATGGGCGACAACAAGGTTGGACTTCAGGCAAGACTCATGTCGCAGGCTCTCCGTAAGATGACTTCCACAATCTCCAAGACAAATACTACATGCATCTTTATCAACCAGTTGCGTGAGAAGATCGGTGTGATGTTCGGAAATCCTGAGACAACGACAGGTGGTAACGCACTGAAGTTCTACGCTTCCATTCGTATCGACGTGCGTCCTTCTACGGTCATCAAGGAGGGAGACGAGGTTCTCGGCAAACTGACGAAGGTGAAGATCGTGAAGAACAAAGTGGCACCTCCTTTCCGCAGGTGTGAGTTCAACATCATGTTCGGTGAGGGTATCTCAAAGACGGACGAGATAATAAACCTCGCCATTGATAAGAATATCATCAAGAAGTCAGGCTCATGGTTCTCTTATGAAGAGACGAAGCTCGGACAGGGACAGGAAAAGGTAGTAAGTCTTCTCAAGGACAACCCTGAGTTGATGGAAGAGATAGAAGCAAAGGTAAGGGCTGCAATAGCAGAATAAATGAAGATAGAAGAACGATTTATTCGTTACACTACGTTTGACACACAGTCAGCGGAAGACTCTCAGACAGTACCGAGCACCAGCAAGCAACTGCTCTTTGCCAAGGCACTGAAGGAAGAGATGGAGGCGTCAGGCGTGCAGGACGTAGTAATGGACGAGCAAGGATATATTTACGGCACTGTGCCATCCACGATGGATGACACAGTGTCTTCTGGTGCTAAAGCGGCAGTAGGATTCATTGCTCATTATGACACGTCGCCCGACTGTTCGGGAAAGGATATAAAGGCGCGCATTATCCGCAACTATGACGGCAGCGACATAGAACTCTCCAAGGGAATCTGGAGCACCACGCAGCAGTTTCCGGAACTGAAGAAACACGTCGGCGAAGACCTTATCGTAACCGATGGCATCACACTCCTTGGCGCTGACGACAAGGCAGGCATCGCGGAGATAATGCATGCTATGACCTATCTGCTGCATCATCCGGAGATTAAGCATCCGGAGATACGCATCGCCTTCAATCCAGACGAGGAGATAGGCATGGGCGCCCACCATTTCAACGTTCCGCTGTTCAATGCAGAGGTGGCATACACTATTGACGGTGGAGACCTCGGCGAACTGGAATACGAGAACTTCAATGCTGCCGTGGCGCATGTAAGCATCAAAGGCATGAGCGTTCACCCCGGTTATGCAAAGGGCAAGATGCTCAATGCTGGGCGAATAGCAACGGAGTTTGCCGCAAGGATGCCGCAGGACGAAACTCCTGAGACCACAACCGGCTACGAGGGGTTCTATCACCTGACGGGTATGGAGGGTTCTTGCGAGAAGGCAAAGCTCACATACATCATCCGCGATCATGACAGAGACAAGTTTGAAGTCCGCAAGGCTTTCATAGAGAATATAGGAAAGGCTATCAACGAGAAATACGGTAAAGATATTTGCGAAGTAACCGTAAAAGACCAGTATTACAACATGCTGGAGAAGATAGAGCCGGTAATGTACATCATCGACACCGCAAAAGCAGCAATGCTCGAAGCCGGCGTAACGCCCGTTGTGCAACCGATACGTGGTGGTACTGACGGAGCGCAGCTATCATTCATGGGACTGCCATGCCCGAACCTCTTCACCGGCGCTGTCAACTTCCACGGACCTCACGAGTTCGTTTCCATACAGGTGATGGAGAAAGCCGCACTGACAATAATAAATATCTGTAAGAGAATACAAAGGAACTAAATGAACTTCCTTTTTGCAACTCTCAATTCTCATTTCTCAATTATAATAAATGTCACATGTTCCTTCTTTAATACAAGACCTCACGCTGATCCTGATAATGGCAGGTGTCGTTACACTTGTATTCAAAAAACTGAAACAGCCTCTGGTATTGGGCTACATTATGGCGGGAATAATAATCTCGCCCAACCTGCCCTATACCATATCTGTTGCTGACACGGAAAACATAAAGACATGGGCAGATATCGGCGTGATGTTCCTGCTCTTCGCACTTGGGCTAGACTTCTCTTTCAAGAAAATACTGAAGATGGGCATCGCCCCCATCATTGCCGCCACAACCATCATCTTCTCCATGATGATGATAGGCATGCTGGTGGCAAAAGGCTTCGGCTGGACAACGATGAACGGTCTCTTCCTTGCAGGAATGCTCGCCATGTCCTCCACCACTATCATATACAAGGCATTCGATGATCTCGGACTGCGGCAACAGAAGTTCTCGTCACTCGTCATGAGTGTACTCATCCTTGAGGATATCCTTGCCATCGTAATGATGGTAGTACTTACGACAATAGCGAAGGGTGATGCCGTGGAAGACAGCAGCCAGATGTTCTCAAGCCTTCTGAGCATCGTATTCTTCCTCATTCTATGGTTCGTCGTGGGACTGTTCTTCATCCCTACTCTACTGCGTAAGACACGCTCACTCGTCAACGATGAAGTACTGCTCGTCGTATCATTGGCACTATGCTGCATGATGGCTATCTGCGCTTCGATGGCTGGGTTCAGCTCCGCCTTCGGTTCCTTCGTGATGGGTAGCATACTGGCAGAGACCATTGAGGCAAAGAAGATAGAGAAGCTTATCGAACCGGTGAAGAACCTCTTCGGTGCCATCTTCTTCGTTTCCGTAGGCATGCTCGTTGACATACAGATAGTGATGGAGCAGTGGCTCGTCATCATCTGCATCATAGCAGCCATCATCCTCGGTCAAAGTATCTTCGGAACATTCGGATTCATGCTCTCCGGACAAACGCTGAAGACCGCCATGCGATGCAGTTTCTCCATGGGGCAGATTGGTGAATTCGCATTCATCATTGCATCCCTCGGACTATCTCTGGGCGTTATCGCGAACTTCCTATATCCGGTTGTTGTAACGGTATCCGTCGTAACGACATTCCTCACGCCATACATGATACGTGGGGCACTGCCGGCATACTCCGTCATTGAAGGCCATCTGTCAAAAAAATGGATCAGCCGCATCAATAAAATCTCGGATATCGCACCAAGCAACCAGGACCACTCCTCCGGCTACTGGAAGCCATTGCTCATGCAGATGGGAGTCAACACCCTCATCTACTCCGTACTCACCATCGCCGTCATGGCACTGATGCTCACCTTCGGTATAGAGTTCATAGCAAGCGTCGTACCGACAGGCTTTGCCGCACCACTTACAGCAGCCCTCACGATACTTCTCGAAGCACCGTTCCTCAGGGCTATGGTGATGAAGAAGAACAAGAGTGAGGAGTTCAAGGCGCTATGGACCGGCAGCCGCCACAACCGTGCGCCGCTGGTGTTCACCATACTGGCAAGAGGAATACTCGCCGTAGGCTTCATCTTCTACACCTGCCATGCGTTGCTCCACTACTCCATAGCGTTGCTCGTATGCATCGCCATCGCTGCTATCTCTTTCATCATATACTCGCGCGGCATGAAGAAAAGCAGCATACAGCTGGAGCGCATCTTCATACAGAACCTCCGCTCCAAGGAGATTGCCGCCAGAGTGTCGGGCAAGCAGAAACCACTCTTCGCCGGACACTTGCTTGACCGCGACATACACATTTCTGAAGTAACACTGCCCACCGACTCACTATGGGCGGGCAAGACGCTCTCCGAACTAAACCTCGGCAATCGCTTCAAGATACACGTCAGCAGCATTATCCGAGGCAACCAGCACATCAACATACCGTCAGGCTCAGACATGATCTTCCCTGGCGACACGCTGAAGGTCATCGGCACTGACGAACAGCTCTCTGCCCTCAATGCCACAATGCAGCAGGAAGTGATACCAGAGGATGAACAGATAGAAGACCACGAGATGCAGCTCCGCAAATTCCGCATAACGGACAAGAGCGTACTCTACGGGCAATCACTCATCACCAGCCAGCTGCGCGACAAATACTCCTGCATGCTCATCGGCATGGAAGAGGACGAGGACAACCTCATCCGTGTTTCACCGAACTACAACTTTGAACGTGGTGACATCCTATGGATAGTAGGCGAGACAAAAGACCTGCAGCATTTAGCAGAAAACATGTAACCACCCCGTCCCTCAAGACATCGGAACAGTAATCCACAGAAACATATACAACAATCGGAACATCGAATCATAGAAAAAAACAACAATAACTACAAACAAAATGAAAAAATCACGTAACTCATTCAGCGGTTCCTTAGGCTTCGTGCTTGCAGCAGCAGGCAGTGCCATTGGACTTGGAAACATCTGGCGTTTCCCTTACCTTGCAGCAAAGGATGGCGGAGGTCTTTTTCTCTTCGTCTATATCATCCTCACGCTGACATTCGGTTTCACACTTCTCATCACGGAGGTAGCACTCGGTCGTCGTTCCGCACAGGGACCACTCACTGCATACGGCTTCTTCAATAAGAAGTGGAAGTTCATCGGACTCATCGCGTTCATCGTTCCGTACATCATCTATCCTTACTACTGCGTCATCGGTGGTTGGGTACTCAAGTACTTCACCACTTACGCCACGATGCATGGCACTGATGCCGTCGGCGACGGATTCTTCGGAGGCTTTATCACCGCGCAGTGGAGTCCGCTAATCTATATGATGATCTTCGCATGCATGTGTTTCTACGTTGTTTATCGTGGTGTGGAAAAGGGCATCGAGAAGTACTCACGCATCATCATGCCTATACTCCTCCTCCTCGTCATCTTCATCTGCGGATACTCACTGACACTCTCACACACCACAGTAGCAGGCGTTACCCGTACAGGTATAGAGGGTGCTGGCGTTTATTTCATCCCTAACTTCGAAGGAATCACACTGAAGAAGTTACTCATCGTCATCCTTGATGCCATGGGACAGCTCTTCTACTCACTCTCCATCGCCATGGGTATCATGGTAGCCTACGGATCTTACATGAAGAAGGACGTAAACCTCGGACAGGCTGTTGACCGTATCGAGATCTTCGACACCGCCATCGCCATCCTCGCAGGTCTCATGATTATCCCTGCTGTCTATGTATTCATGGGAACAGAGGGTATGTCTGCTGGTCCTGGACTTATGTTCGTAGCACTGCCAAAGGTCTTCGACTCCATCGGAACCTTCGGTCCGGTTCTCGGCATCGGATTCTTCCTCATGGTACTCTTCGCTGCCGTAACATCTGCGGTGTCTATCCTTGAGGCAACAACCGTCAGCTGTATGGATAAGTTCCACTGGAGCCGTAAGAAGTCCGTAAGCATCATGGCTGCAACGAGCCTTATCTTCTCGTTCATCGTATGCCTCGGCTACAACATCTTCTACTTCGAGTTCCCACTCCCTAACGGTACGGTGGCACAGATTCTCGACCTCTTCGACTATGTCAGCAACAACATACTGATGCCTATCGTATCAATCTGCACATGTATCCTCTTCGGATGGGTTGTCAAGCCACGCCTTCTCATTGGTGAGATGCGCCTCAACGGTTACAACTTCTGGCGTAAGTCACTCTACATCGTGATGCTCCGCTACGTAGCACCAATACTTCTCACCATCCTCCTCCTCGGAGCCTTCGGCTTCTACGAGCTCATCGGTCTGAACTAAACGAACTAAACGCATAAAAAGAAAACAAGAATACAAGGAAAAGGTCTGCAAGTTCCTCTGTCCGGAGGCTTGCAGACCTCTTGAATTATGAACAAGAGCAACGCAATAATAAAAGGTCATCTGTGCATGGCAGGCGCAGCCACGATGTGGGGACTGATGGCTCCTCTCGCAAAGGATGCCATGTCAAACGGCATCTCTGGCATCGCCATGGTAGGCTTTCGCGTCATTGGAGGCAGCATCTGCTTCTGGCTGGCGAGCTTTGTCTATGCCTTCATGCAGAAGAGACGCAGCACCACACCCCAGCACCCAACACCCACCACCCAGCAACCCGGCGATCATCTGAGCCGCAAGGAACTGCTCCAGCTCTTCGGAGCCGGAATGTTTGCCATCGTCTTCAACCAGTGCAACTACATCATCGGCTTAAGCATCACGTCGCCGCTGAATGCAAGCATCATGACGACAACCATGCCTATCATCACGATGGTGCTGGCGGCACTGATTCTCAAGGAGCCTATCACGCTGAAGAAACTGTCGGGCGTCATGCTGGGATGCCTCGGAGCTACCACGCTCATCCTCGCCTCTGCCGGCGGAACGATAGGCGGCGTGCTGCTTGGAGACCTCATGTGCATCGGTGGACAGCTGAGCTACGCCTTCTACCTCACCGCCTTCAAGAAGGTCATCAGCAGGCATCACCCCATAACCTGCCAGAAGTGGATGATGACATCGGCAATGGTTGTGCTACTGCCTATCATCATTCCGACACTCTATGGTCTGGAATGGCAGGCACTCTCTATAACGACACTCGCAGAAACAGGCTTCGTAATACTCGGTGGTACATTCTTCAGCTTCCTCCTTTCCACCATCGCACAGCAGATTCTGCGCCCTACCATCATTGCGATGTACAACTACATGCAGCCCATCGTGGCTTGCAGCGTGTCGGTACTTCTCGGTCTCGGCGTATTCACGATATACCATTTCGTAGCTGCCATGCTTGTGTTTATCGGAGTATATCTCGTCAACGCGTCAAAGGCCGCCAAGGAATAACAGAGCAAACCCAACACCCCTATACACAAAATCAACAAAACCCTTGAATCTATGGAAAAGAAAACCTCACACAGCACCCCCCAGGAAAGCATGGGATGGGAAATAGTAAAGCAACTGAACGACGGACTTACCGTCACGGGTTACAACACGCTGCCGATAATTTCCTCCATCAATGCCCGCAAGATGCTGGCAGATTATTTCAGGCTCAACGTAACGAAACCGTCCAAACTGCATTCCGCAATACTCTCATGTGCCACGAAGATGGCGCTCTTCTTCCCTGACTTCCGCTACGTTCCGTTCCTGGAGATGTGGGGATTGCAGAATCTCCGCCCGGAAGACAGCGAGGTGAAGGTCACCAACGACGGCAAACGCTTCCACTCTTTGAGCGAGCGTATGGCAGTGGCGTATGCCTACAGCCTTGCTTTCCGCCCTGACGAGCATCTCTCGCAGCGGGAGGAACAGCTGTTAAAGCCCGTACTTCTGCAGAAAGGCTACGGCATTACGGAGAAAGACGGCAAGCTTGCCATCACCGTTGCTGTAGGTTACGTAGAGCACATCGACACCGTTCACCGTCACATTCATATCTACGACAACGAGTCGCGCCACTTCGTTCATTCCTACGCCAACGGCACCAACGCCAACGGCATTGCCGGAGTGGGAGCCTACGTACGCTTCATGCCCGTCATACCTCATGACAGTTCCTTCAAGTCTGCCGTCATTCTCTCTGTTCTGGAAGATGGCGCAGAGGCCTTTGGATATCGTAATGCCACCGTGACATACTCCAATCAGGAGCAAGGTTACTGTGCCTGGGAGCTGCTGCCGGATGCCGACGGCAAGGTGCTGCCAATCGTAGAGACTGGTGCAAGTGAGCAGCAGGAGCCTTGCACCAAGGGGTATATCAACAAGACACTATGCGACAGCCTCAACCGTCCAATGCCAAAGAAAGGCGACAACCTTCAGATTGTCACCTTTCTCAAGCGCGGACGCGATATGAAGAAGCGTCCTGTCGTTGTTTTCTATAGGTAATACCGTTTAGAGATAACGCTTTCTGTTAGGGAGAACGTAGTCCATTCCAGCCTCAAGAACGTCCTGAACGACGTTGATTTCGAGGAAGGAAGTATGCGTTCCCTGCTTACCGCCGCTGAGGTATGCCACCATGTCTGTTGGCTGGAGCACACCGTCGTCGATAAGTTTGCGGAGGGCAGCGAAGTAGTAAGCCTGTCCGTTAGCCTTCTCCGGCATGAAGATAGCCTCAACACCGTAAGAGAGAGCGAGATGTCGCATGGTCTTCTCCTTGTAGCAGATGGCGAGTACAGGGTACTTACCACGGAAAGCAGCAAGGTTGCGCGCTGTTCTGCCAGAGAAGCTGTCGGTGATGATAGCCTTGATAGGCAGGTCCTCTGTTGCCATTACCGCCTGACGTGCGAGGTAAGAGGTTACGTCTGGGTGCTCGTCGCGTGGCACACGGATGTCGTTGTCAGAAATCTTATCGAGCTCAGCCTGACGTGCTACGGAGCTCATCGTCTGCACTGCCTCGACAGGATACTTGCCGTATGCGGTCTCACCGGAGAGCATGATGGCATCAGTACGATAGTAGATGGCATTTGCGATATCGGTAATCTCGGCACGTGTAGGGCGTGGGTTCTTGATCATCGTATGCAGCATCTGCGTTGCTACGATGACAGGCTTCTTGGCATGAACGCACTTACGGATGAGATGACGCTGTATGCCAGGGATTTTCTCCTGCGGAACCTCGATGCCGAGGTCACCACGTGCCACCATGACACCGTCTGCTACGGTCAGGATCTCGTCGATATTGTCAACGCCCTCCTGGTTCTCGATCTTCGCAATGATGCGGATGTCTGAGCCGTACTCGTCGAGAATCTCGCGGATGTCGAGCACGTCCTGCTTGTTGCGCACGAAAGAGTGTGCAATGAAGTCGATGTCTCGCTCGATGGCATACTTGATATTCTCCTTGTCACGCTCAGTGAGTGAAGGCAGGTTGATGCGCACACCCGGAACGTTGACGCTCTTGCGGGAGCCCATCGTTGCCTCGTTCTGAACCTCGCAGACGAGATGATCCTCGTGCTTCTCCACTACCTGCAGTTCCATCTCGCCATCGTCGATGAGGATGAAGGCACCTTCCTTAAGGTCATTAACGAAGTTCGGATAGCTTACGGCAATCTGCTCGCGAGTCGTCAGTATGTCAGGGTTACCTACGATGTTCACCCTGTCGCCAATATGATATTCTATCTGGTCTGCATCCTGAATCTTTGTAGTACGAACCTCCGGACCCTTTGTGTCGATGAGGATGGCAATGCGGTTGCTCACCTCGCGCACGTTGCTGATAAGCTGGTCCATACCCTCACGGGTACCATGAGCAGTATTCATACGTACCACGTTCATTCCTGCCTCGAAGAGCGAGCGGATGAACTCTACTTCACATCTAAGATCGCTGATACTTGCTACGATTTTGGTCTGTTTTAACATCATAATCTTTTTTACCTTTCTTTAATTTTAAGGTGGCAGTAAGTAGGTTGCCACCCATTTTTAATTACCTATGTGTTGTGTTGTCTGATTCCTTTGGAATCCAAATTTTCTGCAAAGGTACAAACTTTTTTTCAATCCGCAAAGAGTTTCCGAAAGTTCTTGATTTAAGTCATACGACTTAGAAGCCTGCCGGTGCAACGATTGTCACTATTTCGTGCGTGAAAGGGTGCTCAAACGTCAGGCGTTCAGCATGCAGGAACATGCGGTCTGCTCGCACATTGCCGTACAACGGGTCACCGAGTATCGGTGCGCCAAGTCCCTGCTGATGAGCGCAATGCATGCGAAGCTGATGCGTTCTGCCGGTGAGGGGCGAGAGTCTTACCATCACCGTGCCCTCGACAGCGGTGGGAGCGTCATGCAGTATCTCGTATCTCGTCACTGCCTCCTTGCCGTTTTCGTAGTCAACCATCTGTCGGGGACGGTTCAGGAAGTCCGGCGCAAGGGGTATGCTGATGGTCCCCTCACTGCCTTTCGTCTCACTTATGCCATTCGACAGCAGCGCAATATACTCCTTCCTAACCTTTTCGTGTTGTGCAAACAGGCGTTGCATAGCCACGAACGCCTCCTCCGTCTTTGCCGCAAGGAGGACTCCGGAGGTGTCCATGTCGAGGCGATGAGTCATCTTCAAATCGTGATTTGAGATTTGAGATTTGAAAACAGAAGATTGAGAATTGAGAATTGCGGACTGCTCATCTCCATCATTGCGACGTTTCCCGATAATATCACTCAGCATATCCTGCGCATTCGGCAGGTTGCGCTTGCCGGGAACAGACAGGAGTCCCTCGGGTTTGTTGATGGCAACGAACCACGGGTCTTCGTAGATGATGCAGCCCTCGGTTATCTCGCGTTTGACAGGCTCCTGCAAAGTCATTCGCGTACCATGAATCTTCATGCCGTCCTCAGGCATCAGGTACCATAAGACAGGCACGCATTTCGCCTGACACGGCTCATAGCACTGCCCATGGTGGCGTATCTCACCCATAGGCGGGTCACCATACCAGAACTCCATGAGTTCCAGAGGCTTAAGTCCTTTACTGTTGGCATAGTGCAGAAGCTTCGGTGCGCAGCATTCACCAGTGCCGCCGGGAGGCAGTTGCTGTTTGAGGTTATGTGCTGTGGCGTAGTCGGAGAACACGTCGAGGACACTCCTTTCCTCACCCTTTCCGCCTCTCAGCATGAACTGCGAGAAGAGCCATCGCTGCAGCACGTTCGAGCGTTCCCTACGCTCCGCTTTCAGCATGTCGAGTTCATAGCTGCGCTTACCCTTCGGAAGATCCCGTTGCAGCAGCGTCACCCTCTTGTTTATCTCCGTTATCTCCGCCTCATGTTGCTTGAAATACCCATCCTCCTGAAGGTAGTCGAAGATTGCCGGCACGTAACCTTTCCAATCGCTTCTGCCGCAAATCTGTCCAGAATAGGCTTTCAGGTAATGGGTGGTGGGTGATAAGTCGTGGTGGGTGATGGATGATGGATGCTGGTGGTTGGGTGATAAGTCGTGGTGGGTGATGGATGATGGGTGGTGGTTAGGTGATAAGTCGTGGTGGGTGGATGATGTCGGTTGGGATGTATCTTCTACTATCAGTACCCCAAACATCTTGCCACGCCGAACCTCCTCACGCCATTCGGCATGCGCCTCAATGTCCCTAATGACCTCTTTCTTAATCTCTTCAATATCCATCTGCGACATCTTTTGTTGACACTTTGTTGTCACTTTGTTGACACTTTTTTATTCAAGTGTCAACGGCTTATGTATAACATACTCAACGCTTTGCAAGAACATGTTGACACTTTGTCACTTTTTTTTGCGCTTTTCAAGAATTTTACATCCTATCTCTATGTAAAAGCTATGCTATCACAGTGTAAAAAGATAGCTATTACATCATAAAAGCTATGCAATTACACCGTAAAAGCTATGCTATCACAGTGTAAAAGCTATGCTTTCGCACGGTAGTTTGATAGTTTTCACGACAAATTTATGCATAAATTTTCTGTAATCACTATGTTTTTACCACTTCGCAGCATTGTGACGAACGCTCAATCCGCATGCACTCTCCATAACACATCGCATACACGTTCATAACACATCAAAAGACACATTACTCTCTATCTCTCAGCACGTTATTACACGTTGACACGTTGTTGATAAAATTTCTATCTTGCAGGTCTTGCCAACGTACTCTCCATTGAGCGCGCATTTAAAACCTTCGTTGACTTTTTTGAAATATATGCCCATGTAATATTGCTGTCCTTTTTCGTTGCTATTCATTTCTGTTCAGTTGAATCACACTATCGCCTCTATCAGCGTGCGTCCATTCAGTTCGACAGGAGGCAGCAAGCCTGACTGCTTGTTCTTATTGAAGCAGAAACTTAGGAGGTAGCCTTCCTTTAGATCGAAGTATTCAAGGTAGCGGCACAGCTGTTCCTCGCCACGCTCGTTGTAGGCATTGCCTCGCCATATTTTGAGTTCAATGACATACTGCTTTCCGAGATAGTCGATGACCACATCCATTCGGTCATGGTCGCGTGTCTGTTCCTCTATATGATAGCTACCAATGCCGTTGATGACTGGACGCAGGTATGTAAGGAATACCTTACGACCATCATCCTCAATAAACTCGTTGGCATGATCCATCTTGTAGGTTTGGTGCATATGAACGACGAAGCGCTCCATGAGGTGTGCCATGTCAATGATGCCATCCTTGATGAACTGGCTCTTGTCTATTTGTCCTTGTTTATAGAAAACAGAATGTTCTTCTTCCTTGATAAACAGATTATAAAGACGGGTTTCCATGATTCTACATGCAACGGCAATCTTACCTTCCTTGTTCGTAATGTAGTTGAACATGGCAGCAATCTGGATGTACTTCTCGTCTGGATTATAAGAACAAACCTCACCTGAGAGAAGGATTCTCTTCAATATCTGCTTAAGTTCCGGATACTCATCCAGCTTCTTAATCATATTGTCAAAGAGAGTGTTACGCTCAACCAATATGGCATTTACTGCTTTCAGCACACCTTCCTTGTCCCATGTATATTGTTCTGCATCAATAATCTGGCAGATACGGCTTACAAGGAATGGATAGCCTGAAGTATAGTCGCGTATCATCTGGGCTACGAATACTTCATCGAACGTCAGACTATGATCTGCCTTATATTCAGCAAGCATTCCGGCAATGCCTTCTGCCGAAAGACTCATGTCAACATCGAAAGGTACGGCAATGTTCCATGGCGAGTTATACTGATGTTCATCTTCTTTACGAATCTTCAGTTTGAGATTCTTGATGTCGTAAACACCAGCGAGAATGACGGACTTGAATGTCGGTATTTTAGTTCTTCCAAGGTACATTCCACGAAGTAACCCTAAGATTTTCAGAAATGAGGCATGATTGCCAGCCTGATCCACTTCGTCAATAAGAAGCACTATTGGCTTTTTATTGCGATAGCAGATTGTACTGATGAACTTGGACAATTCTTTTTCGGTACATCTTTCTTCATGTGACTCAGAGAAACTTTGAATCAAATTTCCCACCTCGTCATCAAGCCCTGCAAGAGGAACCCATTCAAACTGTTGCGCCAAAAGCCATACGAAAGTAGAATAGAGTTTCTCTTCGTCAGCAAATGTCGAATCGGAAAGGCCTTCAAAGCTGATCTGGAAGATACAATATTCATCTGACAGTTGATTACTGATAGCCTCCAATGTGGTAGTCTTGCCATACTGCCTACCACGATTGATACAGAAATAGTCACCCTTGGCAACCATCCCACGGATGATTTCCAAGCGGTCGGTGATGTCCACCATATAATGTTCGTTCGGGCGACAAGTACCCGCTGTATTGAATGTTTTCATACTTACTGTAGCAAAAGTGCATAACTTTTGCAAGTGCAAATTTATGAAAAAAATCTCAAAAACGAGCAAAAACACCTTCGGAATCAGTGTTTTTTATAAAACTTTATAACTTATGTTATACCAAACAGACATTTTTGCGTGTATTTCAGTTTTTTATGGCAACAACCTGTTACTTGTGATAGTTGAGGATATGTAAGAGGCATAGAACTTTTCAATTCCCTTCTTTTTTACGCGATTACCCTGCGAGTTCAAATTACCATTCACTTTCCATCTTCTCCCATCAGCCACAAAGCGAAGAACTTGTCATAGACCTCGTAGGTGTCGAGAGTACGTGTGACGAGTTGCCTTTCCTGCAATGACTTGATGGTGGTCTGTATGGTACTGGCAGACGACAGATGATGCTTCCTTATGAACCTACTGCCTGTTATTGCCTTTGCCTTCCCTTCACGATTGATGGCAACAAGGAGGTCTCGCTGGCGTGAGGTCAGCTGATAGAGGAGGTCTTCGTAGATGGTGCTGTTGTCACAGATAATTTCCCTAACAGCAATGCCAACCATCGCCGGTGTGCATGTCTCTCCACGTCCCGTATCGAAAAACAGCTGATTCATGGTCTTCTGCATGAACCACGTGACACCCTCGAAGCGTTCATAGACCTTGGCAACGGCCTCTGGAACTATCGTTTTGCCCGCATTGCGGAAGTGCGAAATGGCGAAGTCTATGTATTTCTCTTTGTCTATGCAACCGAGCGGCAGCGTTGTTGTTGAGGCATAGAAGGACCTTGCGGGCGAGTGGAACATCTCTGAAAGCAGGTGTCTCTCCGAACCAGAGAACACGAAGACCGCCTTACTACATTTCTGTATATACGTGCGCAAGGTTTCCTCCACGTTCTTTTCCGGATAATACATTATCTGCTGGAACTCGTCAATAGCTACGATGCATGGTCTATCCGAGGCATTGAGATATTCGAAAATCTGATCCAGCATATATGACGGAGAGTGCATCGTCCCCTGCTCAAGGTTCCACGTTGCATTTCCCATGATGTCGAAGGTGACACCAGGCTTCAGCGAACTCACAATATCGAGGAACCTCTCCATAGCCTTCCGCCCTCGCGACTTAAGACTTCCAAGTATTGCCTTGCCTATCTCAAAGACGAGGTCGTTGAGTGTCTTCGTAGAGTATATGTCAATGATGAAGGTGTTGTAGTTCTCCTTTATCTCCTCCTGTGCAAAGGTATGATACAGCAACCCCGTCTTGCCCAAACGGCGTTGAGACATCAATACGATATTATTACCGTTGAGCAACAATTTCTTCAACTTCTCTGTCTCCATGATACGGTCACAGAAGTATTCCGGACCAGCATATCCAAAAGTAATAAAAGGGTTCTGCATCATATAAACTACTATTATCAAATAATTTGCGAATGCAAAGATACCACTTTTTATCAATATTACGTAAAATACATAACGTTTTTTACGTAATTTATGTTTTTTTTTGCTTTCCGCACTTAAAAATAATATCAGGAAACGGCAAAACAACACCCACAGACTTCATAAACAGTTAAACAATATCCACAGACATCACAAACAGAAACAGCAAAACGAGACTCAGCAACGTCGCAGCCGCTGAGTCCATTTACTAACCATGACTTATCATTGTAAAACTAAAAACATCAGTTTTGTTCTACCTTCATAAAACCCGAGCTATTATATCCCCAACGTCTTTTTATTTGTAAACATTCGGGGCACCAGTAAAAGTGTGTGGATTAGGCATAAATTTTTCGTGAACAAAAAAATCCGCCGCGAAATGACCGCAATAAATAAGCGCGGAAAAAGTGGGCAGCCCCTTCACTCCAACCACCCATCACCTATCACCCATCACCTATCACCCATCACCTATCACCTAAAGACCTCCTCGCACACCTGCACCTCCCATCCACGGAAGACGATGGCGAGTTTGTGGAATGTCCAGCCGTTGCCTTCAGCTTTCTGCTGGAGGTTCTTCGCGGCAGAGTATCGCTCCAGTTGCTCAAGAGCTTCCTTGTGCATCTGCTCCACCTCGGAGTCAGGTGAGTGGTGCTTGCAGTATTTCAGTTCGACGAGGAAGGAGTGCCTGCATTCATCGTTCCATGGTTCCATGTATAGGTCGGAATAGCCGTGGTTCTCCTCGCGTTCGGTCGTGGTGATGAGGTAGCTGTTGTTCGTGCCGCCGAGCTTCGCAAGGAGGAATCCCTTGATGAATGCTTCTGCCTGTGCGTCGAAGTCACGGTTGGAGCTGTCGGTCGTTATCTGATGGCAGAGGTAGTCGAGGAGCGGCTGGGCGTTGCCCTTGCGTATCAGTTCTTTTGCGAGGCGGTTGACGGTGTTGATGTCGGTGTACCAGTCGAGGTACGTCTTGTAGCAGTTGTCCATGTAGCGGTAGTACTGTTCGAAGACCACCTGGTTCGGGATGATGAGACACTTGTCGCCTTCCTCGTCAGTGCCGTGGGTCAGCAGTCCCATGTAGAAGAGCATGCTCGGGAGGTTCTCCACTATCTGCAGTTCGTAGAGCGAGAACTCCGGAACGACCTTCTCATAGCTTAGTTTGTCCTCAAAAATCTGCTGCATGACATGCCCCTTATCGCCAAATGTCTTGTCGAGCTTCACCATCTTGCGCATCTTGTTGTAGTCGGAACGAACGTTGGTGTCAATCATGAATTCCGGAATCTTGCCTTCCCTGCCGATGTATTTTGAAAGGAAGAACAGCGTCATGTCGGAGTTGAACATACGTTCTTTGTCGATACAATCCGTGGAGAAGCAGTTGTTGTTGTACCATGGCTTCATAACCTCTATCAGTTCATCGACAGTGTGGCGGAATACTCCCGTCTGGTCACGGTAGTACTCAAGCATAGTGCGCACCTCGCTCTCAGAGAAACCTACCATCTCGTTGTATTTCATCTCCAATGAGAAGTTGGCACCGATATTGAAACCGCTGGTAACATCGCTCAGCGTCAATGGTGTGACACCTGTGATGAACATACGCTCAATGGCAGCGTCGGAGTCTGTCGTGGCTTTCTTGATGATATTGAAGAAGAGTCGGAAGAAGCCATCGCCATGCGTCATGTCGGTGTAGCCCTTCTCGTCCTCCGCCATCATTGTATTTGCGAAGTTGTCGTATTCATCGATGAGAAGATAGATGCGATGCTTGGCATACTTCACACGGTCAATAAGGAAATTCAACGCCCGGTCGCATAAGTCTATTCCTTTCAATGTCTCGAAAGTTCCCTCTGGCAGATACTGGGCATATCGCTCAGCGAAGGAGCGAAGGGTCAACAGCACCTCAAAATTGAACGACTCCATCACCTTCTCCCTCTCGGGATTGATGGCACTGAAGTTGAATTTCAGGATGAGATACTTATTGTGCTTCGGTGTAGGATTATCATAGATGTCGAGTCCCTTGAAAAGAACGTCGAACTCATCGGCATAATCCACGTCATAGTACGTCTGAAGCATGTTGAGCATCAGGCTCTTGCCGAAACGGCGCGGACGGAGGAAGAAGACGAAGTTGCCCTCACGCTCCAGACTACGGATGTAGCGCGTCTTATCGACATAGTAATAACCCTCGCGGCGCATCACCGCAAAATCCGTCTTACCGTATGGTATCATCAACATTTCTTCTGCCATAGTAATTCTCTTTTTTGCTATTCCGCTACAAAAGTAATACTTTTATTTCATTCCGACAAATAATCGGAGAGTTTTTTACAAACCAAAGGATTTCTGTTCTGACAAAGCTATCGGCACTGTAAATCCTATAGGCACATCGTTTACAGATCCCCCAAGTGCCGCTCAACAGGGATGCCGCGGTTCTTGTCCTGGTTGTCTTTGTTGATGTCGATCCACTTGCGGAGGGTGTCCATCGCTGTGCGAGTGGCGTGTTTCAGCGTGTCGCCATCCTGCAATCGGCCCACGATGATGCTGGAGAAGATGTCGCCAGTGCCAGGGAACTGCACCGGAATCTCGTCGTATGGCAGGAGGAAATACTCGGCATTGAAGTGGTTGTAGCCCACCACGGCATGGTGGCCGTCGATGATGCATGACGTGATGACGACGGAGAGGCTACCGATGCGGCGCAGTTTATTGAGAAGCGAGAAGGCTTCGTCCTTCGTGATGCCCTCCTCTTTATATTCAACGCCCGTGAGGAGGCACGCCTCGGTGTAGTTCGGAAAACAGAGATGAGCTACGCTGAGCATCTCGCGCATGCAGTTGATGGTGCCTTCGTCAGCACCGCCGTAGAGCTTTCCGTAGTCGCCCATGACGGGATCGACATATACGGCAGTGCCTATCGCCGCCTGCTCACGACAGTAGCGTGCCACCATCTGCGCCTGTTTCTCTGACGCCATGAAACCTGTCGTGATGGCATCGAAGCGGAAGCCCAGCTCGTTCCACTTCTCAAGAGCCTCGACGATGTAATCCGTACCTTCGAGGATGGCATACTTTCCGTAGGGGAACGTATTGCTGATGAGCATTGTAGGGAGGTTGAACACATCGTGCCCCATATACGAGAAGATAGGCATCTGCACTGCCGCTGCCACCTTTCCGTATCCGCACATGTCGCTGACGATAAGTATCTTACTCTTTTCCATTTTCTTCTGATTTTGACCGCAAAGGTATATATTTATTCTGAAAAGACAAAATATTCCGGCGCTTTTGTTTGTATATTAGAGAAAAAAGTTATACCTTTGCACAAAACAAAGCATGCATACTATGTATAAAATAGGATTTGACGCCAAGCGCTACTACCACAACAGGACCGGACTTGGCAACTATAGCCGCACTCTCGTGGCAGCCCTGAAGGAGCAATATCCCGACATCGGGCACAAGCTGTACGACAGCAAGAGCATCGAGCGCACCTTCTCACTCGGCAGGCAGGCGGTAAAGGACGGCTGCCAGCTGTTCCATGGTCTTTCCAACGAGCTGCCTCGCGACATCGTGAAGTCGGGCATCCCGAGCATCGTAACGATGCACGACGTGGCATGGCGCACGTTTCCCGACATGTACACATTCTTCGACCGCCACATCTACGACTGGAAGTACGGCTGGTCAGCGAAGAATGCCACCCACGTGGTGTGCATCAGCGAGTCAACGAAGCGTGACGTGATGCGCTTCTACCACGTTCCGGCAGAGCGTATCAGCGTGATCTATCAGCCTGTGCAACAGTGCTTTTATGCTGCTATCGCCGATGACGAGGCTACGCGCATAGCCCTCAACGCCCTGCCCTACCTCAACGACAACGGCAAGGTGCGCCCGTTCATCATCACCGTGGGCAGCATCAACAGCCGAAAGAACCTCCTCGGCATGGTAAAGGCATTCAACAGAGTGCCGGAGGAGGAGCGCCCCATCTTCGTAGTTGTGGGCAGCGGCAGGGAGTATCGCAGCACGGTGGAGAGTTATATCGCAGAGAACCGTCTGGAGAAGTGGATCCATATAGAGTCAAACATCCACGAAGCCTCTGTGCTTCAGGCACTTTACGCAAAGGCGCTGCTGCTGATGTACCCATCGTTCTACGAGGGTTTCGGACTGCCCGTGGTGGAGGCGGCTCTGCAACGCTGCCCCGTCATAACGAGCAACGTATCGTCCCTGCCCGAGGCTGCCGGTCCTGGCGCCATACAGGTCAACCCATCCTCCGACGAGCAGATAGCGGAAGCGCTCCTGACTCTCCTCCGCAACCCTGCGGAACGCAAGGAGCGTGGCGACAAGGGCTACGACTACTGCATGTCACATTTCCACCCTGCCGTATTGACCGGTCAGATGAAGGAGCTCTACGATAGCTTAGTAAAATAAGAAAATAATTGTTACAAATTATAAGAGTCGTCGCAAGCTCCTCGACAAATAAAAACAATTTTCAAACAATAAAAAACATCTTTATTCAATTTCATTTGTCTTTGTTCGCTATTGTTTATTATTGTTGAGCGAAGCGACTATAAAAATATGAACGAAAAGATACAGTCTGCCGTCTCATCCATAAAACACGATGACAAGGGCAAGGCGCAGTTCATACGCTTTGTCCTCAACGGCATATTCTCCGCAGGCGTACACTACGGCGTTTATTTCCTCTTGCAGCTGCTGATAGAGGTGAACACAGCATACGCCATCGGCTATATCGTGAGCTTTGCGGCGAACTTCTACACCACATGTCTGTTCACCTTCCGACAGAAGCCTACGTGGCAGAAGTTCATTGGTTTCTCCGGAAGCCATGGCATCAACTTCTGTCTGCACATAGTGCTCTTCTGGTGCTGCATGCAACTGGGCATACACCGCCTCATAGCACCGGTCATCGTGATGGGCATCGCCATGCTCGTGCAGTTCACAATACTCAGGTTCATCTTCAAAAAGAAGTAAACTCACATTTCCATATTTTATTGTGCGCATTTCTGAAAAAGTATGAAAAAAGAAGAAATTATACTATAATGTTTGCGCGTGTGGAAAGAAAGTAGTAACTTTGTAGATGTAAAACTACACAAAAGAGGGCGATAGCCATCGTCCGCAAACAAATAACACACTGATAAATGCAATATATACTCAACGCTCCAACGAGCATCAAAACAGAGATAATGCTGCCTGCCTCAAAGAGCATCAGCAACAGGGCTCTCGTCATCAACGCACTCTCAGGAGGCAAGGAGCACCCTGAGAACCTGAGCAAGTGCGACGATACCGACGTGATGGTAGCAGCCCTGCGCGACATGCCATACGAGATAAACATCAAGGCTGCCGGCACCGCCATGCGATTCACCTCCGCCTTCCTCTCCGTAGGTGAGGGAGAGCACGTCATCACGGGTACCGAACGCATGAAGCACCGCCCTATCTCCGTACTCGTTGATGCACTGCGCCGCCTCGGCGGAAGCATAGAGTACATGGAGGAGGAGGGCTTCCCGCCACTACGCATCAGGGGCAGGGAGATGGAAGGCGGCCATCTGGACATCGCCGGCAATGTCTCCTCGCAGTATATCAGTGCGCTGCTGATGATCGGTCCGGTGATGAAGAAGGGCCTTACGCTGCACCTCACGGGCAAGATTATCTCCCGTCCGTACATAGACCTCACGCTCTGCACCATGCAGGAGTTCGGTGCTGAGGCGGAATGGCTCGACGGTGCAACGATAGAGGTTAAGCCTTCACCATACAAGGCGGTGCCGTTCTTCATCGAGAACGACTGGAGTGCTTCGTCATATTGGTACGAGATGCTGGCACTTCTCAAGAAGAATGCCAACGGATACGAGGAGAGCGAGGTACGTCTGCCGGGACTTATGGACAGCTCGCGTCAGGGCGACTCTGCCATACGCTACATCTTCAGCATGCTGGGCGTTAAGACGCAGTTTGCGGAGAAGGTGCCGCTGAAGCCTACCACGGTTACGCTGAAGGCTCAGAAATGTCTGCTGCCACGCTTCGACTTCGACTTCATCAACCAGCCGGACCTTGCGCAGACGGTGGTGGTGGCAACGGCACTGATGGGCATACCGTTCCGTTTCAGCGGATTGCAGACGCTCCGCATCAAGGAGACCGACCGCATAGCAGCGCTGAAGACGGAGATGGCAAAGCTCGGATACGTGCTTGACGACTCCGTGGAGGGCGTGCTCTCATGGGACGGAACACGCTGTGAGCCGATGGAGAATCCTGCCATAGACACCTACGAGGACCACCGCATGGCAATGGCTTTCGCACCTGCATGCATCATGTTCCCGGGACTTCGCATCAACAACCCAGAGGTGGTGAGCAAGAGCTACCCTCTCTATTGGGACAACCTGAAGGCTGCCGGCTTCGGTATCACGACGGCAGAATAAGAGTTTAGCATCTGTGCAGACAAGATTCTGCGGATATTTATTTGAGAATTGAAGATTAAGAATACATACATTCACCTACTCCTGCTATGCCTCATGGCATTGCTCGTAGCCTCGTGTTCCACAAAGAAGAACACGGGGTTGACGCGTTCATGGCATAGCTTCACGGCGAGGTACAATACGTACTACAACGGTACGGTGGCATACATCGACGCCTCGCTGGAGAAGGAGAAGGGCAACAAGGACAACTTCACGGAGCGCCTGCCACTATACACCGTCAGCAACAAGGCGAGCCGTGAGATCGGCAAGGGCAACTACGAGACGGCAATACTGAAATGCCAGAAGGCTATACAGGTGCATAGCATCAAGAATAAGCCGGCATGGAACAAGAACCGCCCTAAGACGGAGAAGGATATTGCATGGCTCTCACGCAAGGAGTACAACCCTTTCCTATGGAGGGCATGGCTGCTGATGGGCCGTTCGCAGTTCTACAAGGGTGCCTTCGACGAGGCGGCAGCAACGTTTGCATACATGTCGCGCCTATACAAGGGACAGCCGGCTATCTACGGACGCGCCAGGGCATGGCTCGCAAAGTGCTACATAGAGAGCGGCTGGCTCTACGATGCAGAGGACGTCATCCGCAACATGCAGCGCGACAGCATACACTGGAGGGCACAGAAGGAGTGGGACTATACGCTCTGCGACTACTATCTGCACACCGACAGCCTGCCGCAGGCAACGAAATACCTCCGCAAGGTCATCAAGCACGAGATGCGTTCGAAGCAGAGGGCCCGCGAATACTACCTCCTCGGACAGATAGAGGCAGCGCAGGGACATAAGGAGGAGGCGCTGAAGGCCTTCAAGAAGGTCATCAGGCAGAACCCACCTTACGAGCTGGACTTCAACGCCCGCATATCCATGACGGAGGTGATGGCGCAGGGGCAGGCGAAGAAGATGATTTCGCGACTGAAGCGTATGGCGCGAAATGATAATAATAAGGAGTATCTCGACCAGGTGTATTACGCCATGGGCAACATATACCTTGCAGAGAAAGATACCACGAATGCCATCTCCGCATACGAGAAAGGCAACGAGAAGGCTACACGCTCAGGCATAGAGAAGGGCGTGTTGCTACTGCATCTCGGAGACTTATACTGGACAATGGAGAAATATAGCGATGCGAAGCGTTGCTATGGTGAGGCGATAGGTCTTCTTGACAAGGAGCGCGACGACTACAAGCAGCTGTCAGAGCGTTCCAAGGTGCTCGACGAACTGGTGCCTTACACCGATGCCATACACCTCCAGGACTCCCTGCAGGCTCTCGCCAAGATGGACGAGAAGGAGCGCAATGCCGCCATCGACCGCGTCATTGACGCCCTGAAGAAGAAGGAGAAGGAGGAACAGGCAAAGCAGGCCGAGCAGGAGGCGGAGCAGCGCGAGCAGAAGTACGGCAACAAGAGCCGCCTTGCCGAGCAGCAGAAGCCACAGATGCCTGTCAACAATGCCAACAGGGGCGGTCAGACGGTATGGTACTTCTATAACACGCAGGCCATCGTGCAGGGTAAGCAGACCTTCCAACGGACATGGGGCAAGCGTGAGAATGCCGACGACTGGCGACGCAACAACAAGACCGTCGTAGGCGGTATGAGTGGCGAATTCGACGAGGATGAGCTGGAAAACCTCACCGATGAGCAGAAGGACTCCATAGCTGCCGTCGAGGAACAGAGGCAGCAGGAGGAGGAGAAGATGGACTCTGCCGTCAACGACCCTCACAAGCGTGAATATTACCTCGCACAGATTCCGTTCGAGGAAGACCAGATAGCAGCTTCCAACGAGATAATAAAGGATGGTCTCTACCACTCTGCCGTCATCTTCAAGGATAAGCTCGACAACCTGGCTCTCAGCGAAAAGGCTTTCAAGCGACTGCTCAACGACTTCCCTGACTACGACCCGAAGGACGAGATATACTACCACCTCTTCCTTCTGTACTCACGAAAGGATGAGCACGACGTGGCAAAGACATTCGTCGATAGCCTCAAAGCCGGATATCCAGAGTCGAAATGGACGACACTGCTGAGTGATCCTCTCTTTGAAGAGAACGCACGCTTCGGCACGCATATAGAAGATTCTCTCTATGCCGACACCTACGATGCCTTCAAGACTGACGACTTCCAGCGTGTCTATAAGAACGCGGAGGTTTCGGAGAAGCGATTCCCGCTTGGTGCTAACCGCGACCGTTTCATCTTCATGAACGGCATGACGCGCCTCAACGACAACGATGCCGACTCATGCCTGAAGTGCATGGAGATAGTGGTGAAGGACTATCCGCAGAGCCCTGTTGCCGGCATGGCGGGCATGATAATAAACGGTGTGAAGGAGGGCAGACTGCTCTATGGCGGCAAGTTCGACCTCTCTGACGTCTGGAACCGCCGCAACGTAGTGATGCTCGACGGCGATAGCCTCACACAGAAGGAGTTCTCGAAGGAAAGGAACACCAGCTTCCTCTTCTTCTTCGCATATCCGCCTGACTCACTCAACGAGAACCAACTGCTCTTCCAGATGGCGAAGTACAACTTCACGAACTTCCTCGTAAGAAACTTCGACCTGACGATAGAGGACAGCTATGGCATGCACCACATGACGGTAAGCGGATTCCGCAACTTCGACGAGGCACGCCAATACGGCAAGATGCTGATGCAGCAGCAGTCGGTACGCAAGGCAGCAGAAAAGGCTCGCCCTGTTATCATAAGCGAAGAGAACCTGCAACTTATCGGCACCCGTTTCAGCTACAACGACTACGACTCCTTCTACGTGGCGAACTTCGCACCACTGATGGTCAACAACCCAGAGATGCTCTACGAGCCTGTCTCTGTGAAGCCGATAGAGGAGCCTGCCAACGCAGAGGAGGAAGAGGATCCTATCAAGCCAGAGCTGCCAACGGAAGAGGCTGCGCCAAATGGTGCGAAGCCTGTTGATCCGAAGGCTGCGGAAGAGGAACTGAAGAGTACGGAAGAGCTCATCGCCGTACCTGCAGAAACCGAAATTGCCGTACCTACAGAGACAGAGGTTGTAGTACCTGTAGCTACCGAAGTGGCGATACCGGTTGAGACTGAGGTTGCGGTTCCTGTTGAGACGGAGATTGACATTCCTGCGGAGACGCCTGTCGCTACCCCTGAGGACACTTTCGTTATCGAAGAGCAGAACAATGAAGTCAAGGCCGAGGAAGAAACCTTCGTCATTGAAGATCAGAAGGAAGAAGTCAAGGCAGACGAGGAGACCTTCGTAATTGAAGATGCCAAGCAGGAGGACTCAAAGGACGAGGAAACCTTCGTCATCGAGGAAGAAAAGATGTCCACCGACGAACTTGAAGACGAATACTACGAACTCGATGGTTTCTAACCAACAAAATAGTAAACAATAAACAAATAAGAAAGGAAAAACTATGGAAGTAAAAGTAACAGCAGAGAACTTCGAGTCTCTGAAGAATGGAAAACTGCCAGTACTCATTGATTTCTGGGCAGAGTGGTGCGGACCTTGCAAGATGATTTCACCTATCATCAGTCAGGTCGCAGAAGAGTATGAAGGTAAGCTCACCGTTGCGAAGTGTGACGTTGAGGAATGTGAGGACATCGCAGCAGAGATGGGCATCCGCAACATCCCTACCCTGCTGTTCTTCAAGGACGGTCAGATTATCGACCGCCTCGTGGGTGCTGTCAATAAGACAAAGATCCAGGAGAAGATCGACGACATCCTGCAATAAAGCTGTGTAACAAAGGTCTGTCGATACCCCCACAGACCATCTACACCTTATTATATATATACGAGGATGCTTCAAACATAAAAAGTTGACGCATCCTCGAACTGTATCCTCTAATATCACAAAATGAAAAAGGTTGTTTATATAGTAATAGTTGCAGCACTGAGCATCTCACTGCTCGCTGCATTCATAACAAAACAATTCGGAGTGGATCTTGGAGCCATGAGCTGGCTGGCACATTGGGTATCATCACCCGTTGCACTGCTGCTTGGTATCATCTTCGCACTCACATTCGGTGGAACATACGAGAAGTTCACGAAGCTCATGTCCAAGAAGATGCTGCAATACTCCGTCATAGGCCTCGGCTTCGGCATGAACGTCAACCAGGCATTGGCATCAGGCAAGGAGGGAATGCTGTTCACCATCGTCAGCGTCTTCGGCACTCTCGCCATCGGTTGGCTCTTAGGCAGGAAGTTTCTGAAGGTAGATAGCCAGACGAGCTACCTCATATCATCGGGTACCGCCATCTGCGGTGGCAGTGCCATAGCAGCAGTAGGCCCTACCATCAAGGCAAAGGCAGAATCCATGTCTGTTGCACTCGGTGTTGTTTTCGTACTCAATGCCGTAGCACTCTTCGTATTCCCATACGTAGGCGATGCCATCGGCCTAACAATGAAGCAGTTCGGCATGTGGGCTGCCATTGCCATCCACGATACCAGCTCTGTCGTTGGAGCCGGTGCGGCATACGACGCAATGCATCCGGAACTACTTGCCAGCGAGGGAGTGTCGGCACTTGAGGTTGCAACAACCATCAAGCTCACCCGCGCCCTATGGATTGTTGCCTTGGTACTCGTAACACCATTCCTCATGCGCAGCAACGATGAGGACAGCACTTCCTCAAAGCCATGGTACCAGAGCATCCCACGCTTCATCATCTGGTTTATCGTTGCCATCATCGTCAACACGTATATCCTCTCCAACGCATCGTTGATAGGCGATAGCGCTGCAAGCATCGGAACGGCATTCAGCAGTGGCGTCAACCAGCTTGCGAAGCATATCATCACCCTGTCGCTATTCTTCATCGGAGCTGGACTGACCCGCAAGACACTGAAGGCGGTAGGCATACGACCACTCATACATGGCATTCTGCTATGGATTGTCATCAGTTGCGTGTCTTTGGTGTATGTCATGGAAAACTGACAGTAAGCAAAACGCGAAAATAGCACAAACATTTACGGAAATATACACATACGTTAGAAAAAGTTTGCAAACATCACAAAAAAGTAGTAATTTTGCACTAATTTTAACAAAAATGTTTGAAAACGTAAGATTATGACCCTCAACATCTCTAATAGAAAGCCGAACGAATGTACCAATATCTCTGATTATGAAGAAGATTCTCACTACAATAGCTTGCATGCTCTTTGCTTTATGCGCCACCTACGCTGACACTCCTGTAAAGAAGGTGCTTCTCGACACTCACTTCAACCACGAGGTTGACAAGAAGACCGGAAAGGTGCAGCACTACACCTGGGACGACACCTCAAAGTGGGGTGGATATTCTCAGTTCGGAGAGCTGTTCGTAAAGCACGGCGGCACCCTCGCCATGCTCAACGAGGCTCCTACGGCAGAGCTCCTCAAGGGCAGTAGCATATATATCATCGTTGACCCTGACCACGTCAAGGACAATCCGAAGCCAAACTATATGACCGAAGAGAGTGCCAACGTTATTGCGAAATGGGTGAAGAAGGGTGGCAGACTGCTCGTCCTAACCAACGACAGGGACAACTGCGACCTCAAATATATCAACATCCTCATGGATAAGTTCGGTCTGCATTTCAACGATACCACAATACTCCAGTTGGATATTCCTACAAAGGAGAAGCCAGAGAACGTCTATCCACTGCAGGGTACGCTCGAAGGCGTTGACAAGATGTATATGCGTGGCACGTCAAGCATCAAGTGTTCTGGAAAGGCCCGCAGAGTCGTATGGACAAAGGACGACGACGTGGTTATTGCAGAGACACGCTACGGCAAGGGAAAGGTTATTGCCATAGCAGATCCATGGGTGTATAACGAGTATATATATCACACCCTACTGCCAGACAACTACGACAATGCGTCTGCAGCGGAGCGTATCATTGAGCGACTACTTTATTGATGGCAGCATAATACACGCACGACTTTTTTTTTATATTTATAAACTTTCTGTTCTTTTCATACGTCATAATATTGTAACAAGAAAAGAACAGACAAATTAATATATGAAGAAAAACCTATCCCTACTCCTGCTGATGATGCTTTCTGCCGTTATGGCTATGGCACAGGAAAGAACAATCACCGGCACCCTTGTTGATAAAGAATCTAAGGAAGCCGTTCTGCAGGCTACCATCCAGTTGCTCAAAGCAAAGGATTCCACCTACGTTGCCGGTACTGTCAGCGATGAGAATGGTAATTTCAAGCTTGTAGCTCCAGAGAACGACAAGTACATCATCAAGATGTCGAACATCGGTTACAAGAACATCACACGTAACGTAACCATCGCAGAGGACAAGGACTTCCAGTTCGGCAAGCTGAACATGGAGACCGATGCCGTGCTGCTGAAGGAGGTTGTAGCCAATGGTGTTGCAGCAAAGGTAGTAGTAAAGGAGGACACTTTTATTTACAACGCAGCAGCATACAAGACACCGGAAGGCTCTGTCATCGAGGAACTCGTGAAGCGTCTGCCAGGTGCACAGATTGATGATAACGGTAAAATCACCATCAACGGTAAGGAGGTCAAGAAGATCAAGGTTGATGGTAAGGAGTTCATGACGGGCGATACGCAGACAGCCCTCAAGAACCTCCCTACTGCTATCGTTGAGAAGGTTAAGGCATACGACGAAAAGAGTGACCTGGCAAAGATGACGGGTGTTGACGACGGTGAGGAGACAACAATCCTCGACTTCGGCATCAAGCGCGGCATGAACAAGGGATTCCTCTCTAACATAGACCTCGCTGGTGGTACCAAGCTCACCAATGAGAGCAACATCGACGTCGGTGCACTCTATGCCGAGCGACTGATGGCGGGATACATGAAGGACAACCAGCGACTCTTCGTCATGGCTAATGCCAACAACACCAACGACCGTGGTTTCGGACGTGGTGGCGGTGGTGGTGCCAGCGGACTTCAGAGCAATAAGATGATAGGTCTGAACTACAACTACGAGATACGCGACAAGTTCAAGGTGGACTTCTCTGCACGCTGGAACCACAGCAACAGCGACCGCTGGTCAAAGACGGAGTCGGAGAACTTCGTAGGCGCACGTTCCTTCTCTAACAGCATATCGCAGAGCAACGGACGCAACAACTCATGGAACCTCTCAGCTAACATTGAGTGGAAGCCTGACACCATGACGACCATACAGGTGCGCCCAAGCTATTCTACTTCTTCAAGCGACTCTAAGGGCGATAGCTTCAGCTCTACCTTCAATGACGATCCATACAAATATGTATCGCCCATGAACTTCAATGATGTCGCTTCACTGAAAAGTCTCGTTGAGGCGGTGAAGAAGGATTCCATCCTCGTCAACAGCAACAACAACAACTCCCTCAGCTATAGCAACAACAAGAAATTCAGCATTCAGGGTACCGTAAACCGCAGACTCAATAGCAACGGACGTAACATTACGTTCCAGGGACGCTACAATACGAGCAATAGCGACAGCGAATCACTGAGCAAGCAGGAAGTAACATACTATCAGTTGAATCCGAAAGACGCTTACGGCATCGAACTGACGGATCAGGACTCAGTGCGCTACCGCAACAGATACAACGTTACTCCAGAGAAGAACTGGAACTTCCAGACATCCCTCTCATACACCGAGCGTCTCTCTAAGTTCTCGTTCCTCGTAATGCGCTATATGTATCGCTATACCAACCGTACCAGCGACCGCGCCACATACGACTTCAGTAACCTACGTCTCTTCACTCCTGCCTCATGGAAGCCAGGGGTGGGCGCAGAGGACTTCGGAAGTGGTATCATACCAGACTACCGCAACTTCGGTGCATACATCAACCCATTCCTTGATGATACACATCCGCTCTCTACATACTATAACAAGGAGCAGAGCCGCTATTCTGAATACGACAACTACATCCACGAGTTAGAGCTCACATGGCGCAGAACCACAAACAACTACAACCTCAACCTTGGTGTAATGTATCAGCCACAGAACCAGAAGCTCACCTACAGATATCAGAACATCGACACCATAGCAAAGCGCAGCGTACAGAACATCACTCCAACGCTCGACTTCCGCTATCGCTTCAACCGTCAGAAGAGCATCCGTGTGAACTATCGTGCAAACACTTCGCAGCCTTCCATGACCGACATGCTGCCTATCACCGATGACTCCGACCAGATGAATATCCGTGAGGGTAACCCTGGTCTGAAGCCTTCGTTCACACAGACAGCATCCGTACGCTATAACAACTACGTACAGAAGCGCTTCAGCAGCATCATGGCGTTCCTCAACTACAGCAATACGCAGAACAGTGTATCAAACAGAGTTACCTACAACGACGTTACAGGTGCACGTACCACACGTCCAGAGAACATCAACGGCAACTGGAACATCAGCAGTGCATTGATGTACAACACCTCACTCGACACCCTCGGACGCTGGAACATCAACACCATGACGAACCTCAACTACAGAAACAACGTGAACTACGTTACTCTGCAGGATAGAGACGCCTTTGGTAACAGAATATATCACTTGAAGAAAGGCGATGGCTCACTGATGACAAACAGCGAAGGAGTTCCTGTTCAGTATGCTATCAACAACAGCAACCAGATTGTCAACGAGAATAATGTACCTATAGCCACTCTGGAGCGTGGTCAGGCTAAGCAGGCTGTTTATCAGGAAGTATCAAAGAACTACACCCGTAGTACCAGCATCAACGAACGTCTCGGCATGAGCTACCGCAACCAGTGGATAGAGGTGGAACTTAACGGTAATGTTACATACAACATCAACCGTAACAAGCTCAACCCCGAGTCAAACCTCGACACATGGCACTTTGAGTACGGTACCGACATCAACCTCAACTCACCTTGGGGAACAGGATTCTCTACTTCACTCCACATGTCATCTCGCCGTGGCTACGACAGCGATGCTGCCAACACCAACGAGCTCATTTGGAACATACAGGTATCGCAGAGTATATTGAAGCAGAAGAACCTCACCTTCTCCCTTCAGGCATACGACATATTGCATCAGCGCAGCAGCTTCTCGCGTGCCATCGATGCTAACTCACGCCGCGACTCTTGGTCTAACGCCATCAATTGCTACGGCATGCTCCACGTCATCTTCCGCTTCAACGCCTTTGGCGGTAAGGCAGGACGACAGGCAATGCGCAGCAGAGGCGGAGGTCCGGAAGGTGGACCTCGTGAGGCACGCGAAGGCGGTCGCGGTGGCAATGGAGGTCAGCGCGGTGGCGGTGGCTTCGGCGGCAGATTCTAACATCTCAGATTCATACTACTCGCTGTATTCACAGCTGATCCATAATAAAAGTAAACAGGGGATAAAGTGCAATACTTTATCCCCTGTAATAGTTAAAGACAATAATGTCATTCGTCACACATTAGAAGATATAACCAATGGAAATTGAATGACTTGATGTTGCCAAGCTGAGTGAAGCAGGGTATTTATCAACAATGAAGTCGTACTTATAATAGTCTATGAAATCTGGCTGGAAACGATAACCGATACACAGTTTCTTTGCTATTACGAAGTTGACACCTGCGTTCATTCCCAACTGGAAACGATTTGCTGTCTGTGGATCATAATTCTTTACGCCAAGGTATTTCTCAACCAATGCAACGTCATCATCAGAGAATAGGCTATAGTTTACACCGCTACTGCCTACCAATCCCAATATATTGACCTTGAAATTCAAACCTGCATAAGGTGCAATGGCAAAACCATCACAGACAGGTATTCTGTAAGTAAGGTTCACAGGAACCTGGAAGTTGAGCATCTTGAAGTCAACCATCTGTTCTGAACCTGCAAGATAGTTTACTTCACCACCAATCTCAAGGAACAGAGGAGCAGACTTTGTGAGGTTAATACCTTTCAACAGGCCTACATTGAAGCCGTTCATACTGACATTGTCATTCCCGTTTGTTGCTTTTGCAATGTCAACAGACGATACGACGCCGCCACCTTTAAGACTCACTCCTGCAAGATTGAAGGAAGCATAGACTTTTCCATAACTCTCATTCTGAGCAGAAGCAACTGAAACAGTACCCAACAGGAATACTGAAATAAGCAAAGTTTTAAGTTTCATTGTTTTCTGAAGAACCAAGCCTTCATTGGTTGTTAAGATGTTACTGACAGTGGAAGGCAATGCACACTATCAGGCATATAGACATCCCGAGATTCTGCATTTGGTATTATGGAAACGGACAAGACGTGGGAAGTCTGTACTTCTGTTTATTGCAACCATGAGTCTATGGTAAGACAAACGAATGTAAACGTCTCTTTCTGTTATACTATTATAAAATAACGCCGATACTGAAGTAGTGGTTGTTTGAAGTGAAAGTTAAGCCACCAGATTTGTCTGATAACGTCTTCTT
>CAMADY010000002.1 GCA_945831805.1 uncultured Prevotellaceae bacterium | reverse complement strand
CAGAGAAAAACTCAGATTGTGATAGGATGCTTGCAGTTTTTTATGTAAAGTAACGAACTCCGTTATTTTGTAAAGTCTATATCAGCAGAGCTAGGTATCTGAAAAGAGAATTTCACTTCACTATTACTATTGGTTATAGCAAAGTCTCCTTTTCTATAAATCAACACCTCCTAATATGACAGAAGACTCAGGGACATCCTTGTCAAATGTCCTCCACATATCGTTGCCGCTATAACGTATGGCAAGAATCCCTCTTGCGGAATAAACAATAGAGGACAGTAGCATAGCAGCACTAACAGTGTCACCAAAAGTAAACTTATGCGTGATTTGTAAACCTTCATCCTTGATAAAATCCCTCTTTGCTCATACTTGACCATTTGAGGTACATTTCCTTATAGTTAGTCTTTATGAATTCACGGATGATGCGTAGCTCTTTGTCTGTGAGTCTCCCTTGTTCCTTCACCTCTGTTTCTCCATTACTTTTCACGAAAAGCTTTGCCGAACCAGCCTCAGTAAGATGCCTATCACTCGCATGGACATGCATTGCCTCGATTATGCAATGGGACGTAAAATAGAGATAGTACCCACAAATCATGAAGTCATAATATTTAGGCATAAGACTCCTCCATGTGTTTTTTGTTCTTTATCCAATAGTCCTTCACAATCTCCAATTCAACATCATCCATTGATGTTTCTAGAATTTCATTGTTTGGAGATAGTATTAATGCATGATTAGGTGTTTGAAGTTGCAGAACACTGATATTCAAATCATCCGTTCTTTTGAAAGCATAACCGCAAACTATCATATCTGCGTTTGAGCAAACGTTATATATATCTTTATGACTCATAGTTGCCTATTTTTACTGTTTGAATATTTGCTAGGAAAGTATCTGGATTTATATAGAGATTCTTAAGTATAGGAACTAGGTCTATATATTCTTCCGTAAGACCGATACCTTCGTAGTCTGCCATAACGACAATATATCCCTTATCCCACTCCTTCACCTCTGTATATCTTTTCAGGATGGAAGGAGTGCGGAAACGGATATTGTAATCGCCATATCTAAATGACGTCATATCCCGTTGATTTGATAATATCGCTTCTGTCCTCATATTTTTTGCAAGTGCATGAGCGCGTTGGTGCGAAGCATCTTGTGAGTGCAAAGTTACGTTTTTTTCTTCACACCACCAAATGAATGCGACTATTTTTGTTGAAAATTAACAGAAAACACGTTCTTAATATCCATCCAGATTCTTGCGCAGCTTGTCCTTCTTCCTCTCTTTGCGCGTTCTGCCAAAGAGTTTGCGTCGCACGGTTTCGAGATCCATGGTGCTGCCTTGCATTGTCGTCTTCACGATGCCGAGATTCGACTCACCAAGCTTCATACCACCAAGCTTCATGTCAAACTTTACCGGCATTCTGCCCAACACCACCAATTCGTCCAATTCCTGTACAACGCACTTCATCTTCACCACGGACGGAATACTATCGTAGTCATACTCTACGGGTTCGTAGTCCCTATGCGCAAACACAACCTTACCAACCACGGTCGGTATGACCACCAATCCCTGAGGCGTTGAACGTGCAATGGTATCGTTGCCTTGCATTATCACCGCCCTGTCAACAGGCTCACGACTACCTATATCCAATATGCTGATGAGCCTTGGATGCTGTGCATCAATGCTCTGCACATAGGACATGAGTAACATGATGAGGACTATCCGGTTCATGGGGTGTGCGGTTGTAGGGTTAAACGGTTGTGCTGTTACAACGGTTCTTTTAGTCGCTCCGCTTTATAAAAGCATCGGCAGAACCGCTGAGCGGTGCGGTTACTTCTTTGGCTTCTTGGTAAAACGATATGCCATTGAGAACATGACGTAGCGAGGGATTGAGTTGTAGCGGCGCTCAGTGTAGCCCTGGGCGTTGACAGAATAGCCGATGTTGCTGACCTGATGGAGGATGTCGTAGGCAGAGACCTTTGCTACGAGCGAACCCTTCATAAACGACTTGGAGATGGAAGCATTCCACGCATTGGTAGTGTTGTTTATCTCCGCTGACTGATAGCCACGGCGCACGAAGATGTTGTAGTCGGTAGCGATGGTGAAGGAACCGAAATGCTTAGGCGTGGTGTAGGTGCAGTTCACACCATACTTGTATTCGTAGGCATCAAGGTCCTGATAGTCCTCGCGGTTGCTGCGACTGTGGCGACCGTCAACTCTGCCGAGGAGTCCTGCGGTGAATTGCTTGTACTTGTAGTTCAAGACTAGTCGCAAGTTGGTGTTGATGTTGTTCACAGTTGAGAGTTCCGGCGAAGGAGTGAGGGCATGAAGCTGCTCAAGTGTAGGAGTTCCGTCAAACTCCACCGTCTGCAAAGCGAAATCTACGCTGCGATGATACTGCAGGAAACCATCCATCGTCAGTCGCCAACGCTTCTGCTTGTCAAATTGCCAGTTGAGTCCGGCACTCGCCTTGCTGTTCACGTTGCCGTTGACATTATCGTCCATCGAAACATAACCACCCGTCCTGGAGTTGTACCAACGACGTGAACCGACATAGTTCGTGCCAAGATAGCAGTCCGCCTTCACCCAATAGGTCAGGGGAATGGAGTCGCACTTCACATTGAGACGTATGGAGGAGTTGTAGTGGCATGCCGTCTTCAGCGAAGGATTGCTGAAAGAGAAGTACAGCGGATTGCTCGTACTGCTCATATCAACGAGTGACGTCAGGGAGTTCGGATCTTCGTATCGCTGAATATTTGCAGTCCACTCCGTACGCTTCGTTTTCCAGTAGAAGTACAAATACGGATTGAACGATCGGAGCGTCCTGCTGGCAGTCTGCAGACTGGTGCGTCCGATGGTCTTCGTTGGTCGCCAGAAGTCTATGCGTTCATCGGCAATCTGCAGCGGAAGGCTCAGGTGTATGGAACCCTGGTGACGTGGTACCTTTTCGCCTTCAGCATTGGTAGTCACCTTGGAGAAGGACTTGGAGATGCCAAGTCTCGTGGTATAGTTACGACTGAGGGTGTTGTACTGATAGCTATTGTTTATGTCCGTGGCAATAGCGAGCGAGTCGAAAGTTGAAGGAAGAATAAACGCCTCACTTGCATAGCGTCCGCCAATAGAGTCAAGACGATAGTTAAGGTTATCGCTGTGCAGCATCTTCTGCCTGTAGCTAAACGACAGGTCAAGATGGATCTGCGGTTTGTTGAACCAATGATTCAGGCTCGCCTCCGCCTCATAGTTATACCGCCACGAAGCATTGTCGCCATACCTGTTGCGCAAGTCGGAGCTGGCTCCATCCGTAGAGAAGATATTAGTCCTGTTGAAGCTGAAACTCTCCGATGGGTTAGTCCTTTCGTATGCTGCATTCACGCCGAGGTCGTATGAGCCATTATCCCACGGAGTGCTATTACTGAGATTGACCCTTCCGCTGGCATTGAACGTCTTTCGCAGACTCTTCGAGAGCGACTCGCTGCTATTGGTCAGCCTTGTCTGCCATGTGGAGTCAGCCGAATCGCCGTTGTTGTCTCGCGTGGCATAGCTCAGTTCTGCGTCAGCCCTGAGCCAATACGGTTTCTCCAGTTGGAATTTCTCGTTAATCTTGAAGTCGTTGTTCTTACTCTTGTTGCTGCTGAAGCCACCAGAGAAGATGTTTCCCTCGGTGCGATAGCGCTCACTGCGGTACGTCTGTTCGTTGTTCGTGTCCTGCCATGAGGCCTTGGCATCCAGTGTGTTCGACCACTTGCTGAACTTATCGCTTATCTCATGGTGCACACCAGCCTGGCGTGTCGTTATCAAACCACGGCTCGTCTTGCTCGGATCCCAGTCGCCATCCCTGCCAGGAGAGCGTTCCTCATTCACGTTGTTGGCATTACCGAAGGTTGCAAGGCGGTATCTCTCACCATACATCAAGCCAAAAAGCTTCGCCATCCAGCGCTCTTCGGAGCCACCGCCGACCTCTGCATTGGCGATATAACCACGCTGATATTCCTTCTTCAGCACCACATCGAGCGTGAAGGTCTTATTCTGCTGTTCGGCAGGAAGTCCGAGCGCCGCCGACTTCTCGTCCGTCTTGTCGTAAGCCTTCAGTTCCTTTACCGTGAAGTAAGGCAGGTTCTCCAGCATCACCTTGTTGTCCCCCTTGAAGAAATCCTTTCCGTTGAGCGTGAGGTTATCCACCTTCTTGCCGTTAATGGTTATCTCGCCCTCGCTCGACAGTTCTGCTCCAGGCAGCTGACGTATGAGACCATCAAGCATACTGCCCTCAGGAAGTACGAATGCCGTAGCATCATACACCAGCGTATCACCACGATAGACCATCTGTATCTTCGTTGCCTTAACCACGACCTCATCCAGGTCCGCAGACTTATGTATCTTGCGCTTCATCCTCAGGTCAGGTGCTTCAACGTAACTCTTCACCTTATTTATATTAAGGGGCATGCAGAGCGTCTCGTAGTCCTCATGCTCCGCCTTGAGGATATAGTTGCCCTTCTGCTTGGGCACGATACCGACATATCTCACCTGCTGTCGCTTTGTCTGCCAGTCTTCAAACTGCTGTACCTCCAATGTATCTACGAACACGGAGTCCTTCTTCGTCGGTTGCTTCACGATGGTGGAGTCCTCTCGCAGCAGATACACGTTCGCCTTGACAGCCGCACCAGTGAAGGAGTCAAACACACCGCCGTAGAGAGCCATCAGCGTGTCTTTCTTCTCTGCCGACATTGCATTTGCGGCGAGGCAGAGCAGTGACAGGAGGATGATAATTGATTTTTTCATTTCTTATAGTTTTAAAGTTTATCAAGCTGTACGGATGAGAATTTACGATTAAATTCGCGGATAATTTACGGGCATTTACGTAGCGCCGCAGGCATTTTTTTCTTTTTTAACGCGAATTATCGAATTGTCCGTAAATTTATTCGAAAATTTCTTTTGTTTGAGAGCAAGCATAGTGCCGTCCGAAAGCAAGCATAGCGATTTTTGATAGCAAGCAAAAGACCGTTTGACAGCAAGCATAGAAGGACAATGCACGTCTTTTTGCGACACAACATCTTATCTTTCGGTGCAAAATTACTATGTTTTCTCATTACAGTTGTATATGTTTCATGCCAAAATTGCCAATTGTCAAAAAATTAGACACTATTGTGTAAAGTTTTTTGACACTCTTCTTCTATCTACGTTACTTGCGGAGTTTGAAGCCGACGGAAGCGACAGCCTCTGCGAGTTCTTCGAAGGTGGCGGTGCCTACGACAGTAGCCTGCTTGGAGGCGAGGTCAACAGTGGCATCGGTAACGCCCGGGGTGGTGCGGAGTGCTTTCTCTACGGCAGCACGGCAGTGGTTGCAGCTCATGCCGTCAACGAAATAAATGGATGGCTGAGGTACAGCAGGTTCGTTGTGGCTATGGCAGCAGCAACCGTCCTTATCATCGTGAACATCACTCTCACATCCGCAGTGGTCGTGGTGTTCGTGCTCATGCTCATGGCTACCGCAGCCGCAGTGGTCATGGTGATCGTGGTCATGGCAGCCGCAGTGGCAGTGGTGTGGCTTGCGGAGTCCGAGCTTTGGGAGCACGAGGGCATTGATGAGCATGAGGAGGAGTACTGCTGTGCAGAGCCATGAGAACCATGAGTCACCCTCCTCGCAACATGCCTGCTGCATGGTGAGGTTCTCAAGGAAATCGATGATGCCGTTGAACTGGAGGTAGTCGATGAGGTAACCGAAGGCAACGGCACCGATGACGATAGAGACGAGGTAGGTCACGAGGGTGCGCCTGCCCAACACCTTGTTTATAACAAGGATGGAGGCGAAGTTGCAGGCTGGTCCTGCCATGAGCAGCACGAGTGCTGCGCCGGGTGTGAGGCCCTTCATCATGAGTGCTACTGCGATTGGTATGCTGCCTGTTGCGCAGAGGTACATCGGCAGCGCGATGCAGAGTACGAGGAGCATCGAGGCGAGGGTGTTGCCCTGGAATATCTGGAAGAGCTCCGCCGGTACGAAGACGGTTATGAGGCCTGCTATTATCAAGCCCACGACAAGCCATTTGCCGATGTCCTCCATCATCTCGATGTAGGCATACTCCAGAGCCTCCTTGAGGCGGTGGGTGATGGATGGTTTGGCGGCGGTAGCGCTGGCGGAAGCACCGCCAGCAGCGTGGCTCGCAGGAGATGAATCGTTAGCGTGGCAGCAGTCAGTATGTCCGTGATTAGTGCCCCCCTCCTTCGGGAGGGCTGGGGAGGGGCTAAAGGTATTCACCATCTGTCCTCCGAAGATTGCTGTCGCGAGGGCTGCTATAGGCCGTATGATGGCGAAGGGCAGTCCCATGAGGCTGAAGGTGGCGATGATGGAGTCAACTCCCGTCTGTGGTGTGGCGATGAGGAACGATGCTACGGCACCCTTCGATGCGCCTTCCTTGCGGAGAGACATGGCTGTCGGGATGACGCCGCAGGAGCATAGCGGCAGCGGGATGCCGAAGATTGCGGCGTAGAGAACGCTGCTGAAACTGTTGCGGGCGAGGAAACGGGTGTAGTACTCGCCGGGGATGAAGACGTGCATAAGTCCTGCGAGGAGGAATCCCAGCAGGAGGTATGGTGACATTTCGTTGATAAGATGAATTACTTCTTGCATAGCTTTTTATGTGTTTTGATTGTTTTTGCGAGTGACGATGCATCGCACGCTGCAAATAGTGCGTGTCAGCAAAGCTGGTGCACGATGCGATGCAATTTGCGAGTGCAAAATTAGCAAGAAGTTTTTGCAAGTCAAAAGCAAAATGGGGATTGGGAGGGGGGATTCTTTGCGGAAACACCGCAAAAGAGCATGGCTTATACTTTGGAAAACGTTGCAATGAACAGGGATGGCTATTTCGGTGGGAGGAGATTAGGGACGATGTTCGTCATGGAATGCCAGAGGCTGTAGCGTGCCTCAGGGTTCATCCTCTCCAGTGTATGGAAGATGTCTGCCATGGCGGCACGGCGTGTGACGGTGTCGTAGGGGCAGAGGGTCTTCTGCTTCTCGAACTGAAGTTCCCTGGCTTTCGCCGTGATGAGGTGTTCTGGAATAAGGCACATGGGGCGTATGATGGCGAATGGGTAATGCTCCATCGGCAGCATCGGCGGCATGGTCTGTATGGATCCTTCGAAGGTCATGTTCATAAGGAGGGTTGTGAGGATGTCGTCCTGATGGTGTCCTAACGCTACCTTCGTGAAGCCGTTGGCCTCTGCATACTGGAAGATAGTCTTACGGCGGTTCCATGAACAGAGGAAGCATTTGGGCTTTTGGTTTTGCGGTTTTGCGGTTGGATGGTTATGCGGTTTTGCGGTTGGAGGGTTATGCGGTTGGGCGGTTGGATGGTTATGCGATTGGGCGGTTGTTTGGTTTGCGGTTGTGTCGTCGAAGGAGGAGTGGAGGATGGTGAGGGGGACTTTGAGTTGCTGGCAGAACTGCTGTATGTAGGAGCGGTCTGTCTCGTAGGGTATGTTGTCCATGATGACGTGGACCGCCTCAACGGTGATGCGGGGTTTATGGATGCGCTGCTGTTCTCCGAGGAGCTTGACGAGCATGAGGGAGTCTTTTCCGCCGGAGAGGGCAACGAGGACCTTGTCGCCGTCCTGCAACAGCGAGTATTCGGCGCATGCCTTGCGGAAAAGTCGGGTGAGCTTCATTTTGGGTGGTGGGTGTTGGGGGATGGCGGGGAGCACCGCCATCAACGTGGCTATTTGAGGAGGTGGGTGGCGAAGTGGTGGATGATGATGCCGCCGGTGACGGAGACGTTGAGGGAGTGCTTTGTGCCGTACTGCGGGATTTCGAGACAGCCGTCACACTGGTCGATGAGATCCTGGTGGACACCTTTCACCTCGTTGCCAAGGATGACGGCGTAAGTTGGAGCCCCTCCCCCTGTCAATGGTCTTTGCACCCCCTCCGCTTCGTTTATGTTCTGGTATTTAGGAGAGAGCGACGCTGTTGGATAGGGAGCCGATTCGCCCTTATCGTTCGGGATGAAGTCGTTGAGCATGGTGGAGCCGTGGCATTGCTCTACGGCGAGGATGGTGCAGTGCTGGGCGCGTAGGGCGCGGATGCAGTCGTTGTAGTCCGCGAAATAACGCCATGCTACGCTGTTCTCGGCACCGAGGGCGGTCTTGTGAATCTCCTGCGATGCTTTCAGTGAACAGTCGCGGAGGATGGTGCCGTCGGGGTTATATACGGTGTCGGGCGTTGCGGTGATGCCGCAGAGGTATATTGCTTCTACACGAAAAGCGTCAGCAGTGCGGAAGACGCTGCCGACGTTGTATAGCGACCGCACATCGTCGAGGACAACGATGAGGGGCATCTTCTCCGCCTTGTGGAACTGCTCGACAGTGAGGCGGTGCATTTCGGGAATGGATGTTTTCTGCATAGGGATATATAGGTGGTTGACGGCGGAAGCACCGCCATCAACATGGCTCGCAGGGTAAGGGGGTTAGCGATTTGCTCGCAGGGTAAGGGGGGTAGCGATTTGTTGGAGGGGACTTAGAACATCATCGAGACGCGCTTGATGCCGGCTACGAGGGTGTCGATCTCCTCCTTATTATTATATAGTGCGAAGGAGGCGCGTACGGTGCCGTTGATGCCGAGGCGGTTCATGAGAGGCTCTGCGCAGTGATGGCCGGTGCGGACTGCAATGCCGAGACGGTCGAGGAGAGTGCCCATGTCGAGGTGGTGGATGAAAGCCCCCTCACGAAGACCCCTTTCGGTTCCCCCGTTTTGCGGGGGACAGAAACCCTGAGGGGAGGAGAGGGAGGGGCCCACAGCAGATGAGCTAGGGTCGTGTACGAGGAAGGAGATGACGGCATCGCGGTGGTTGGGGTCGAGAGGTCCGAAGATGTGCATGCCTGGTATCTGCTGCATCTGTTCGAGGGCATAGCGGGTGAGCTCACGCTCGTGTGCCTCGATGTTGTCGAGACCTATCTGCTCCATGAAATCGATGGCCTTGGCGAGTCCGTTGGTGGCGATGTAGTCAGGTGTTCCTGCCTCGAACTTATAAGGCAGCGCAGCGTATGTGGTGTGCTCGAAAGATACCGTGCCGATCATGTCGCCGCCACCCTGGTATGGTGGCATCTCGTCAAGGAACTTCTCCTTGCCGTAGAGCACGCCGATACCCGTAGGACCGTACATCTTGTGTCCGGAGAAAGCGAAGAAGTCGCAGTCGAGGTCCTGCACGTCAATCTTCATGTGAGGCGTTGACTGCGCACCGTCAATGAGGCATGGCACGCCATGCTCATGTGCTATGCGGATAATCTCCTTGACGGGGTTTACGGTACCGAGGACATTGCTGACATGGGTCACGCTGACGAGCTTCGTCTTCCCGGAGAAGAGCAGCTTGTAGGCCTCTATGTCGAGGATGCCATCGTCGGACATCGGTATAACTTTCAGCTTGATACCCTTGCGGATGCCCTGCAGCTGCCATGGCACGATGTTGGAGTGGTGCTCCATGGTTGAGATGATGACCTCGTCGTCAGCCTTCATGTATGCCTCCGTAAACGATGATGCCACGAGGTTCATTGACTCCGTGGTGCCTCGTGTGAAGATTATCTCTGATGACTTTCCGGCATTGATGAACTGTCTGACACGCTCACGGGCACCCTCATGGAGGTCTGTTGCCTGCTGCGAGAGGTAGTGTACGCCACGATGCACATTGGCATTGACGTTGAGATACTCCTCACGCATGGCATCAAGGACGCAGAGCGGCTTCTGCGTGGTCGCTCCGTTGTCGAGATACACCAAAGGGTATTTGTCGTATATCTTACGCTCTAATATAGGGAAGGCCCCCCTTACTCCCCCGAGGGGGAGACTGTTATTTGCTTTTTCCTTTGTAATATTATTGCTCATCATTATTCTTAGGACTGCATATTTTACACTGTCCGCACTTCTCTTCCTTGCTCAGTCGCTTATCGACGAGGATGTGGAGGCGGTCGCGGAATGAAGTCCACTTCATGGTGTCGATGACCTGTGAGATGAAGGCGTACTTTAGGAGTGTCTTTGCCACTTCGAGAGGGATGCCACGCTGCTGCATGTAGAAGACAGCGGCATCGTCCATAACGCCTACCGTAGAGCCATGGGCACACTTCACGTCGTCAGCATAGATCTCGAGCATCGGCTGCGTAAACATACGCGCCTCATCGGACGCACACATATTATTATTGGTCATCTGTGAAGCCGTCTGCTGTGCACCTTCCTTCACGAGGATACGTCCTGCAAACGCACCGACAGCCTTGTCGTCAACGACGTACTTGTAGAGTTCGTTGCTCTGGCACTGCGGCACCTCATGCACGATGACGGTATTGTTGTCAACATGCTGCTCATCGTCGGCTAGCACCGCACCGTTGAGCGTCACCTCGGAGCCTTCGCCCTTCATGAACACGTCGATGCCGTTGCGTGTGGTGCCGTTGTTGAGCGTCACGTTAAAATGGTTCAGCGTAGCATAGCGACCCGTTGAGACATAGAGGTTAGAGAAGCGGTTGCAGTTGCTGCCGGTCTCCTCCATCTCGTACATGCTGAGGTGGGCGTTGTCCTTGCAGTAAGCCTCGATGACCTGGCTGTTGAGGTACTTTGACTCACCCTTCACGTTATCAACGAGGAACACTGTTGCCTCGGCAGACTCTTCGAGGACGATGAGGACACGGCGAATAGCCATGGTGTCCTGTTCTCCCGACATGCTGTTCTCTATGCGTATAGGTGTCTTCACCACCTCACCCTTCGGAACATAGATGACGATAGGCTCCGGTGAGAACGAGGAGTTGAGGTTTGTCAGTGGGTCTTCGTTGTCGGCAATGCCCCCAAGATACTGCTTTATGTCGATAGGTGCATCGGCAGCGCGATAGACGTAAGGCACATCCTTGAGGGTATAGCGTGGCAGCACGATGCCGTAGTTCGGCTCGAGCATAGCCTTCACGTCAGTATAGCGATAGCGCTCGCGATACTTCTCCACGTCAAGGAGTGGCTTTATCTGGTAGTATAAGTTAATGTCGTTGGTCATTACAGCGTCTCCTTTATCCAGTCAAATCCTTCGTTCTCTATCTTCAGTGCGAGGTCTGGTCCTCCGGTCTTCACTATCTTACCGTCGATGAGTACGTGTACCACGTCCGGCTTGATATAGTCGAGCAGTCGCTGATAGTGCGTTATGACGATTGCCGAGGTCTTCTCCGTGCGCAGCTTGTTGAAGCCCTCTGCCACGATGCGCAGTGCGTCAACGTCAAGACCTGAGTCGGTCTCGTCGAGGATGCAGAAGGTAGGTTCGAGCATAGCCATCTGGAATATCTCGTTGCGCTTCTTCTCGCCACCGGAGAATCCCTCGTTGACAGAACGGTTCATCAGCTTCTGGTCTATCTCCACGAGCTGGCGTTTCTCCTTCATCATCTTAATGAAGTCGGCAGTCTTCATAGGCTCCATGCCCTTTGCCTTGCGGCGTGCGTTGACGGCAGCCTTCATGAAGTTTGTCATTGAGACACCCGGAATCTCCACCGGCAGCTGGAACGACATGAAGATACCCTCGTTGGCACGCTCGTCAGGCTTCATTGCCAGGAGGTCCTTGCCCTCAAAGGTTATCTCACCCTCTGTCACCTCGTAAGCAGGATTGCCTACGATGACGTTGCTCAGTGTTGACTTTCCGGCACCATTGGTACCCATGATAGCATGTATCTCACCGTCGTTGATGGTGAGGTTTACGCCCTTCAATATCTCTTTGTCGCCTACCTTGGCGTGTATGTTCTTTATTTCTAACATAACCTATCCTATTGATCCTTCTAATGATACACTTAATAATTTCTGTGCCTCTACGGCAAACTCCATCGGCAGCTTCTGCAGGACCTCCTTGGCATAGCCGTTGACGATGAGTCCTATGGCATCCTCCGTCGAGATACCGCGCTGGTTGCAGTAGAGGAGCTGCGCCTCGCTGATCTTCGATGTCGTAGCCTCATGCTCCACGATGGCGGACTTGTTGCGGATGTCCATGTAAGGGAACGTATGTGCACCGCACTGGCTACCGAGCAGGAGTGAGTCGCATGAAGAGTAGTTGCGGGCATTGGCAGCCTTCGACGTGGCACGAACGAGGCCACGGTATGAGTTCTGCGAATGACCAGCCGAGATACCCTTCGAGATGATTGTCGATTTGGTGTTGCGTCCCATGTGGATCATCTTCGTGCCAGTGTCAGCCTCCTGATAGTTGTTCGTCACGGCAACGCTGTAAAACTCTGCCTGTGAGTTATCGCCACGGAGTACGCAGGAAGGGTATTTCCATGTTATGGCAGAGCCCGTCTCCACCTGTGTCCATGAGAGCTTTGAGCTTTCACCACGCAGGTCGCCACGCTTCGTCACAAGATTCAGGACGCCGCCGTTGCCGTTCTCATCGCCTGGATACCAGTTCTGTACGGTGGAGTACTTCACCTCTGCACGGTCCTTCACGATAATCTCCACGATGGCAGCATGCAGCTGGTTCTCATCGCGCATCGGAGCAGTGCAGCCTTCGAGGTAAGAGACGTATGAGTCATCGTCGGCTATTATCAGTGTGCGCTCGAACTGTCCGGTGTTCTTTGCGTTGATACGGAAGTATGATGACAGCTCCATAGGACAGCGTACGCCCTTCGGTATATACACGAACGAACCGTCGGAGAACACTGCTGAGTTGAGTGCAGCGAAGAAGTTGTCGCGGTATGGCACCACACTGCCCAAGTATTCCTTCACGAGGTCCGGATGTTCCTTCACCGCCTCGCCGATGGACATGAAGATGATGCCCTTCTCCTTCAGCTTGTCCTTGTATGTCGTCTTGACAGAGACGGAGTCCATGATGGCATCAACGGCAACACCGCTGAGTGCGAGTCGCTCCTCAAGAGGTATGCCGAGCTTGTCGAAGGTTTTCTCCAGTTCGGGGTCTATCTCCTTCGGACCATCCTTCTTTGCCATTGGGTCAGCATAGTATGATATAGCCTGATAGTCTATCTCCGGCACCGTGACATGTCCCCACTTCGGCTGCTTCATCGTCTGCCAGTGGCGGAATGCCTTCAGTCGGAACTCAAGCATCCATTCCGGTTCGCCTTTCTTAGAGGAGATGAGCCTGACGACATCCTCCGTGAGACCTACCGGTATGATTTCTGTGTGAACATCTGTGGTGAAGCCGTATTCATACTTCTGCTCCGCCACATGCTTCACAAATTCATTCTTTTCTGCCATGTATGTTGTTTTTATTGATGGGTTGAAAGGCGGAAGCACCGCCTTTAACTGGGCTTGTTGTTTTGGGGTGAAGGCGGAAGCACCGCCTTTAACAGGGCTGGGGTTACTTTTTTCTGTTTATTCTTATGAGTTGGTAAAGGGATGGTAGGGCAATCATCAGCGAATAGATCACTGCGAGCATGAGGGTTCTCTCGTTGCCGTGGAAGTAATCTACGAGCGGTGCGTCCATCGGTATGTTCGGATATAGCTTCACGAAGACGTATGCCGAGCTGTTGTTTATCCAGTGTATGATGAACGCTGGCACGATGCTCTGTGTCTTTACGAAGAGCCATGCTAGTAGCACTCCCATTATCAGTGCATGCGGTATCTGCGCAGGATTGAAGTGTACCACGGCGAAGAGAGCTGCCGACAGTCCTATCGCTATCCACTCCTTGCGCCATCCCATGATGCCGCGCTTCTCGCACCATGCTGTCATTGCCTTTATCATTGCTCCACGGAAGACAATCTCTTCAGCCAGCGGTGCCAGCATGCAGATTAAGAAGTAGCCCTCCGGCGTCTGCAGCATGCCGAAGAGTTCATCGCCAATGAGGTCTGTCTTCCATGACTGCGGAATGAACTCCTCAAGTCTTGCCAGCGGCAGTATGCTGCCGATGCCGAGCAGTGCAGCCCATAGTAGTGTTGTCCATGGACGTGTGCGGATGTAGTCCCTGTTGCCACGGAACCATTTGCATGCCCAGAAGAGTGCTATCGTGAGTACGGAACTGATGGCAGATGCGATGAGGAGCAGCGTAGAGGATGTCTCTGTTATGTCAGGGAACCACATTTTGCACACCATCGTTGCTCCAAGCGATACCGTCACCTGGATTACTGCGAATGCTATGAAATATAATATAGAGTTAATCATTCAGTTGTATAATATCCTGTTCTATTTGATTTCTCAGACTCTCCGGAGAGTCGAATACCTTTTCATCGCGAATCTTCCTGATGAAGCGCAGTGTCACGGTCTTGCCGTAGAGGTCGCCCTTGAAGCCCGGAATGTGTGTTTCTACCGTCACGGTGTTCCCACCGTATGTAGGGCGTGTGCCGACGTTCGTGATGCACTTGTATGATGTATAACCGTTCGTTCCGTCGGTGGACTTCTCTGTCTTGTCAACGGCAGCTTCTGTATCACAGATGGTTATCACCGTGCTATACACACCGTTGCCCGGCAGCAGCTTATCTTCTGCAACGGAGATGTTGGCTGTAGGGAATCCTATCTTACGACCTTCCTGATAACCTTTCTCCACGATGCCGGTGAGGGAGTAGTCCCTTCCGAGGCATTTGCTGACGCTCTGCATATCGCCTTCCGCCACCAGATGCCTAACGTGCGATGACGAAACCCTCATGCTGTCAACGTCAATAGGGTTTGCTATTATGACGTGCATGCCGAGATCCTTGCCGTACTCGCGATAGCTCTCGCTGTCCTCCTCTTCGTTGCGCTTGCCGATGCGGTTGTCATAGCCGAGCAACAGCAGTTCCACGCCCATCTCTTCCTTCAGCACCTTCTCCATAAACTCACGTGCGGAGAGCGATGCGAGGGAGCGGTTGAACGGCAGGATGCACACCTGTGGCGTCATTGCCGATGGCTCATTGCCAGCATTATCGTTGGCAGCCTCAACCTCCTTGCAGAACGCTGTGAGCGTTTCCTTCAGCAGCTGGCGCTTCTCTTCCTGAGTGGTAAGATACTTCGGAACGAACGTCTTGTCGAACAATGCCCTTGGATGCTGGTCGAAGGTAATGACGAGCGGTTCGAGGTCGTGCTTTGCGCACAGCTCCACCAGACGCTTCATCACGTACTGATGTCCCTCGTGGATGCCGTCGAAGTTGCCGATTATCGCAGCCTTACCCTTGCGGTTGTGCAATGAAAAGAGGTCATTCTCCTCATCGAGCAATGACAATCGGTACATCCACTTGTCGCCCTTCGGGTCATAGAGCCCATAATATCCCGCCGCAATGGCAGCATCGATGTTCTTCCTGCTGTCGTCAATGAAGAATATCTCGCCCGGTTCAACGCACAGACGCCTTGCCGTTTCCTCATAGATGCACGCATCCGGCTTCACCATCTGCAGGTCGCAGGAGAGGAAGATATCGTCGAAATAGTCGTCTATCGTCAGTCCGTCGGCGGTGAAGACATGCTTCAAGGAGTGCTCCCAATGGATGTAGTTCGTGTTGGAGAGAATGGCAGTGCGGTATCCGAGGTCGTCATGCAGATGCTTTATCATGCGGAGCTTCTCCATCGGAATCGTCAGCAGCAGCTCGTTCCACGCCCTGCAGATCTCCTCATTGGTAGCAGGGCATGGATGTTCGGTGCCTGTCTCGTCCGTAAACGACGACTGCCGGCGTGCCTCCTCGCAGAAAGCCTCTATGCTTCCGCCTATCTCAAGCTCATGGAAGAGGTCCTCCTGGCGGCACTCATCGACGTAGTATGCTATCTTTCCGCAACCGATCTTCTCCAGCGCCGCGATGCATTTCTCCTTCGAGAGCCCTATGAGAACCGTTCCGAAGTCAAAGAGCAGCACCCCGCGCGGAGCCTTATCTGAGGAGTGACTGTATTTCATCGTCGAGGTTCTTTATCTGTACGTCACGCTTATGCAGCGTGTTTGTCTTGTCAATAAGGAAGAAGGTAGGGATTGACTGCACGTTATACCTTACGAGATACTGCGACTCCAGCGCATCCGGATCGTGTACGTTGATCCAAGGCAGTGCCGCCGTCTGCGTCTTCCAGAAGTGCTCGTCCGGGTCAACCGACACCTGGTATATCTCCAATCCCTGAGCATGGAACTTGTTGTAGAGGTCGCGCAGCATCATGATACGCTTCGTGCTGCCCTCCGATGCGAAGGCATGGAAGTCCAGCAGCACCACTTTTCCTGCCAGTTCCTTCAGCGAACGCTGGCGTCCCTTGTTGTCGATGAGGGGCACATCGATGATGTTCGACACCGTAACCTTCGCAGCGTCCACGGCAGGTCCCATCATCTTAACACGGTTATGGCGTATCACCTTCAGGCCTTCGATAGCTATGTTGTGGAGGTTCTCGCCGCGCTCTGCCTCAGGATAGTACGTATCCCACGACGTTGCCACGGCAGCAAACGTGCGGATATCGTCCTCCGACTCACGAGGATTGAAGATAAGCATATTGCCGAGAGTCTGGAAGAGTGCAAAATACGCATACGCCTTCTGCGGCTCCTTGAAGATATAGTTCTGGCGGACGTAGTCCTTATACTGCGTCATAAGGATGTTGATGCTGTCCTTCACCTGCTCCACACCGAGACTTCTGTTGCGGTCTATGGCGAGCGAACGGCCCAGCAGCTGAATCTGCAGCAACGACAGTTCCTTGATCTTCTTACAGTTCTCAGAGCCCTCAACCTCGTAGTCCGTAGCCATCGTAGGGTACTTCGCCTTGAAGCTGACGGTCTCCGTGGAGTCGATGCTGACGTTGATGATGTTGCTTGCTATGCGCAGGCGGTAGAACTCCGGAGCAGCAACGCCGTCGCCGGCAAACGAGAACTCACCATTCTGGTCGAGCTTCACGGAGTCCATCACCACAGGACCGTCGAGACTCATGTGTTCGAAGTAGAGTACGGAGTCCTTGGCATCGCCGATGGTGCCGTTAACATGAAACTTGTTGCCGTCACAAGCACACAGCGAGAATGCTATCGTCGCCATCATGAGGCAACGCATAAAGATATTTTTTTTGTTCATTGAGATTGTATCTTTTTGCACGACGCAAGCACTTTTCAGGCACTTCGTCTGCGTAATTTTAGTGCAAAGTTACACTAAAATACCTAAATGTCAAAAAAAATCACACTATATTTAATTATTTTAAGAAGAAAAACACTTGAAAAATGAAAAATTATGATTACTTTTGTGCGCAAATAATAAAAAAGGTACAGACGTGAAGGTATTTCTCACTATAAAAACAACTATCATTCTTCTGCTTGCAATGCTCGCCCTCAGCAGTCTCCCGGCGGTGGCTCAGAAGCATAGGAAGATAAACCCTGAGGACCGCAAGATCGACATGGACAGCCCCACCTTCGTGCCGATGGTGCGCGTCGGCAAGGTGCTCGAAGGCAGCGACAGCATACAGTACGTCGAGATGAACAACGTCTATGTCTATGGACCGATGGAGTTCAAGAACGACCGCCAGCGCAATGCCTACAACCGACTCGTCTATAACGTGAAGAAGGTGCTGCCGATAGCGAAGGAGGTAAACCGCATGGTTCTCGAAACCTACGACTACATGCAGACGCTGCCCGACAACAAGGCGCGCAAGGAACACATGAAGATTGTGGAGAAGAGCATCAAGGCGGAATATACTCCGCGTATGAAGAAGCTGACATACTCGCAGGGCAAGCTGCTGATAAAGCTCATCTACCGAGAGACGAACTCCTCATCGTACCAGCTCATACAGGCATTCCTCGGCAACACACGCGCCGTCTTCTACCAGACCTTCGCGTGGATGTTCGGTGCATCGCTGAAGAAGGAGTACGACCCACAGGGCAAAGACCGACTGACAGAGCGCGTAGTAAGACTCGTTGAGTCAGGACAGCTGTAACTCATAGAAAACTTAAAAAGGGAAGACATTGCAGAGCCGTTGCTCTCGATGTCTTCCCTTTTCGTTACAAACCGTTGTTTGCAAGGATTCCCACAGTTCTTTCACAAGAGTGTGAGCAGATTGTTTTAATGATTGATAGGATATTTAAAGCATAGAAATTATTACCTTAGTTGGAAAGCACCTCAGTGCTCGTCACCGTCTTCTCCTTTACAGCGGAGTCGCTCTTAGCTACGGCGTTCTCATCCTTCTGGATGTCAGGCTTCACCATAGAGCGTGCGATGTTCTCCTGCTCTGCCTCGCGCTCGCTGTAAGGCATCTGTGCTGCCTGACCAAGAGCGAGAACCACTGCCACGCAAGCGGCAGCCTTATACAGAGGGCGCAGACGCTGCGGCATGGAGATGATGCGTGCCTTCACACGCTTTGGCTCAGCCTTCTGCTGACCATTAACGAGGGCAAGTATGCGCTCATCGAAAACATCCGACAGCACCTCATGCTTCGCCTCCGTCTGCTCAACAAACAGCTGACGGTATTGCAACAGACTCACCGGAACCGTCTCCTGAGCGAAGAATACGCGCAGAATCTGCTCCTCCTCCAGCGATGTCTCGCAAGCGAAGTAACGATCTACCAGTTGTTCGATATATTTATAGTCCATTGTCTTTTTTATACTTTTTGGGTACGTTCTATCCTAATGACGCGCAACCCCACAAAAAAGTTACACCTAATTATGTTAATAAATGCAAAAAGAACACAATCATTGAAATCAAGCAATAATCCATCAAGATCACAATATATCTAAGAACTGAGCAATAGATAGACATGGAGACGGATACACTTGTGGGAGGCAAAATGTACTGTTCGGGTGTAGGTAGGTGATGGTTGGGTGTATGTTTCCCGCCAGGCCTTCACCCTCACAACCCTAGCATTCATGCGGAGTTTTAGGGCAAGAGTGTTCGGTTCTGAGGAAATTTGTTTTTTCTGTTGAGAAAGAATTATAGTAAGAGAAAAAGGAATGTGTATCGAGACTTCAATTGTGTGATACACATTCCTTTCATCAGAAGGTAGTGTATTACAAATGTTTTACATCTGTTTCAAACTTGATGTAAAGTTTTGTGACTTTTTCACCTGTTGGCTTTCCATCCTCATCAGTTAACTCCTTTTCCTCGCTCACCTGCTTGACTTTCGTCCAACAGTTGAGGGCTTTCAGTTCACCTATTGCTTCTGGAACATCCTCTACTTTGAGATAATCCTTGATTAAGTCATTACTTGTAGAATATTTGTATTCAACACCATGCTTTTTGCAAATCTCAATAGCCTGTATGTTGTAATACAGACGTTCTTCTTTTTGTTTGTTATTTTCCATATTTGAACTTATTAATGATATTTTCTGATATTTCAATCCGTATATTTATTGTTCCAAAGAAAATTGAGACATGCTTAAGGAAACATGATTTTTTTATCTCCATATCGTAAGATTTTCCTCGTGCGCTGATTCCTCGCCTTCTGTTTGCATAAGAAATATACAGGCGTTTTTTTGCTCTTGAGATAGCAACGTATAACTTTCGTGCATCTTCCTTTATAGCATCTTTGTCGTTCTTGTTTATATTAGGAAAGAAAGGATATGTTCCGTCGTTTACGCCAACCACAATGACATTCTCGAACTCCAGTCCTTTTGCTTTATGGACAGTTGACACAAACAGTTTCTCTTTTATCGTAGAACTGTCACTTAGGTCTGCTTCTTTGAAGGTGTTTATCTCCATGATATGCTTATTCAATAACTCATGAAGAGAAGACTGCATATCGTTCTGCAATGCATCAAGTGCAAGGAATTCTTTAATATGCTGATACTTCTCGATAGGTTCTATGATACCGTCTGCCAGCAATCCATTGTATAGATATTCCATCTCGCTAACCAGTGCAGGAACACTTAAGTCGTTCTGTTTGTCATACAGCATCTCTTGTGTGTGCAGATAATACTTCTGGTACCTCTTGACAAGAGTGTTTATCTGATGGCTGTATCTATCAATGAACTTTCCTTGTTCCTTTATGACCGACAAAGACTTGCGTCTTGCATAATCTGCAACAGATTTCGTTGCAAGAATATCTGCATCTGCAAGATGAGAATTGTCACCTTCAAGATGCAGTCTTTCAAGCAGATTCTTTAATTTGTAGGACATCAAGCCTGGCTCTACGATGCGCATTATCTTCAGCGTGTCATAGTAAGTCGGGAACAGTTCTCCTATATTGTGTATGTTGCAATCGCGTCTTAGATTATAATCCAAGATATGATAGTCGTATTCTACATTGTGACCTAAGATAGGACAACCTTCTGCAAAATCAAGGAAATCCTTGAGACCTTCGGCTCTGTTGACAAAGTATTTCTTTATGCCTTCCTCTGTTTCATATTTGTCAAGACCTTCCTTCTCATACTTTTGCTTTCTTTCGGCATATTCTTTTGTCAGCGGATTCTCTATATCTCCAAGGAACTCCGGGATCTCTTTGTCTGTTTGGATGATAATGTTGCATTTGTCAACAATTAATCCGTTGTTCAGCTTTACCGCTGCTATCTGCACAATATCATCGTTATATATGTCCAGTCCTGTTGTTTCGGTGTCGAATATGACAAATTCTCCTTCGTAATCACGAACAAAGCTTGCGATGTAACTCTGTCCATCATATTTCAGGAAATCTTCAGGTGTAAGAAAACACTTATCCATCTCGCGATAGAAGTCACGAGATGCTTTTGGTGTATTGAATACGCCGATGTTTGTCATCAGTCGTGTCCATGCCAGGAAGTTCCTCTCAAAGTTCACAACGTTGAAATGTGCAAGGAGTGTCTGTACTTCACGAGTAGAGAACACGTCCTGTCCTGAAATCTTGAAGTGCTTTATCTTACCTAACTTCTCACTTATATCGTTTGCGATTTTGTTGTAAGGTACAAGTATTGCAGTCCTCTCTGTCTCAGAATAAAGTTCTAATGCCTTTGCGACAACATTTGCTATTTCTTCATTCGCATAATTACTTATTAAGAATTGTCTACCTCCATGGTCGTCCATTTCTTTGTTATGAGCTTGAGGAAGTAGGCTCACATCTGTATCTAATTCGTAATTTGCGAAGTGATTAAATACGTCAAGTAGGTATTTAGGTGAACGGTAATTAATGAACAATCTTATGGACTCTCCTTTACATTTTTCGTCTTTCAGATAATTCATTATGTCCAACTTTGCTCCCATGAAAGAATAGATGGCTTGTTGCTCATCGCCAAGATACACTACGACATTTGAGCGTGACGTATCTGTCAACAAGTCAATAATCTTCAGCTGAAGGCGGTTTAAGTCTTGAACCTCATCAACCTGAATCCATGAATACTTCTTGATGGTCTTGTTGTTTTCAAATAGATAGTCGTATCCTCTTAGCAGCAGATCATCAAAATCAAGAAGTTCATTGTCTCGCTTGTATTCCTCGTATAGTTTTGCAACCTTCAAGATGCCTTTGACAAGTTCATCCAGTGGTGGTTTTGGTATATTCCTTCTTTCTCTTTTCGCCTTTTTGCATTCTTCAATGAAAATCCTTATCCTCTCACTGCTGTAGCTTTCTTGTTCTATGTTATCATACAAGTCGACATAATCATACCAGTGTCCTCTTGGTGAAGGATACTTATCTGCTACATGTTTTATATAAGGTTTCAGAGAATCCGTATTGAGGAGAATCTCTTTGTTATGCTTTTGGCGAAGTTGATAAACGAGATGCTGAACCTTGAAGCAGGTCACCCAATTGCACTCTATGCCATTATCATTCTCTGTCAGTTCGACGAAACCTATTTGACTCATGAAGTCCTTAATCAATGACTCGGAATCAATCTCATCAAGTATGTTTGAAGTCTGCGAGATAACACCTTGCTCATATAGGAATGTAGAGCAAAAGCGGTGTATGTTGCCGACAAACAAAGATACCATATCTCCAAGCCCTGTCCTTATTTCTATCCTGTCGCGCATGTTGCGTGCTGCCCTGTTTGTAAAAGTAAGGCAAAGCATATCTTGCGTATCTACGCCATGGTTTATAGCATACATAATACGTTCAGCAAGCACATCTGTTTTGCCACAACCTGCACCTGCCAAAACCAAATGATGCCCACTTTGCAGTTGAATCACTTTTGATTGGTATTGATCTTCAGAATACTTTGCAGGAAGTGCATATTCATGTCCTTCAAGAATCTTGCTGATCTGTTGTAGTCTTTCTGCTTTTTTCTTTGCTTCATACCGAATCCTTTTTTCTTCGATAGACTCATTGTGGGAAGGCATAACCAAATTTTGTTTTGATTCCATCTTATGAAAATTCATAAATTGTTATAATTCTAGATTTCTCACAAAACAAAAAAGCGTGGAGCTATACGTTACCCGTTCCACACCTTGAGGCCTTCGCATTGCCCTTACTGTCAAAACGAGCAACATCGAAACCCACGCTGTATGCATACGGCATCAGATTCACCAAAAATGTAAGACAGGCGAATCGCATGCACGGATATAACATACCCATGAGCATCTACGTTGCTTCTTCTCTGACAGTTTCGAAAGTTGCGAAGTTTCAAGGTGTCAAGAACCAAGCGCGTAATCGCTAATCTATTATGTAAGTGTCCAAATTCCTCCTTATCTCCATTCAGGAGCCTCAGATTCGAAAGGACACTGCAAAAATACACAATTTTCTTTAATTGAAAGAAATTTATGCACCAAAACAATTATTATTTAGCAAATTTTATCTAAAAAGCAATGCAATTGCGTTGAAAAAGAAGAATTTTCTAATGATATTTACATTTTCTTCTTTCCTTTATAAGTAAAACTATCCGATTTTAACGTTGTTTTAAATTTGGGGATGTAGGTGTATATTCTACACTTCAGTTAGCAGAAATGCCATGTACATTGGCAGCGTGAGGAGATTGCCCTTTCTGCCGATATTGTAATCACCCAGCTTTAGCGCAATATCAACATGATACTTGTCTTGATTCCTTAGTACAGTAGTCAGGGATTTAGCATTGCCTGTCGTGGCTTTGCATTCCACTGGCACACACTTCCCCCTGTAACGTATAAGGAAATCTATTTCTATACCTCCGTCTTTGTGATAGTAATACAGTTTACGTTCCATTTTGCCCAATATATCTGCAACGAGGTTTTCAAAGATGGCACCTTTGTAGCTAAGCAGGTCGCCAGCCAGGATGCTTGACTGAGTTCCCTCTTCAAGCATGGCGACGAGCAACCCGATGTCTGCCATATAGACTTTGAACTCACCTTGTATTCTATTGCCGTCAAGGGGCAGTTCGGTAATCTCCGTATTGTAACACCTACGGATAATGCCTGCATCCTCAATCCACTGCAGACTACCGACATAGTCTCGTCCACGTGCTCCTGGACGAACCACGGTATAGGTAAACTTCTTGTATTCGCGCGCTAGCTGAGCAGGGATAGATTCAAAGCATTCGCGGATTCTTGGTTTGTCTGTAGCTGGAGCATACTGAAGCATGTCTGCTTTGTATTCCTCAATGATACGCTTCTGCACAGCAAGCACCTTGCCAATCAGCTTTGTCTCAATAAATGTAGATACGGCTTCTGGCATACCTCCTACTACGACATACTGATGTAGCAGATTGCGGAAACGATTATGCAAAGCTTCATCAACAGAAGTTTCTTCTGACAGGCAGTTCTTCAGATAATTAATATGCAGATCTTTGATTCCATTAGCCCACAGCCATTCTTCAAAGTCCATAGGATACATATTGATGATGTCTTCGAAACCAACAGGTATTGAAGCTTCCTTTTCTTCTTGTTCTTCCTCCTTTGTCTTATATCCATTGACACCAAGCAGTGAACCTGTACACATCACCTCGTATCTGCCATCAAGGTGGAAATACTTGAGGGAGCCTCTTGCATGAGGACAATCCTGAATCTCATCGAACACAAAGCATGTTTCTCCAGGTTCAATCTCTGCACTTGGCATTGATGCAGTGATACGCATGATGATTGAGTCCACCTCCAGATTGGGAGTGAAGAACTTCTTATAATCCGGATGCTCACGGAAGTCAAGATACACCACATACTTGAAGTGTTTGCGGGCAAAATCAACTACACTGCTTGTCTTGCCACACTGACGAACACCTTTCACTACGATAGGCTTGTGTGACGGATCGTCCAACCATGCCTGGAGTTTGTTTTCTATCTTTCTTTTGTACATACTGGCACACAGTTTTTGTATAAGCTTTTAGTGGATAAAACACATTTTCCACCCGAGTTTTTGTTGCATTCCACACATTTTCCACCCGAGTTTTTGTCATATTCCACACATTTTCCACCCGAGTTCTTCTGCAAAGTTACACATTTTCCTCAAAAAAACAAGCGTTCTTATACAAAAAAATGAGTATTTACGTATATTTTTCTCTTGAAGTACTAAAATATCCTATATTCCACTCTCCCACCCCAGATTTAACGTTGTTTTAACCTTGGTGTGGGACACAAAGAAAAATCGCCCACAGACAGGTGTGGACGATCTTATATTTTTAAGAAGAATTACAAACGGGTCAAATGCGAAATCTCGGATATTGCGAAGAAGCGCATTGCCGTTACTTGATGTTGTCAACCATGTTGAAGAGGCGGTTCCAGCGGATGCCGTCGATGAAGCCGTGGCGGTCCTTGTCTGTTGACCACCAGATGAAGATTGGCTTGCCCACGATGTGGTCCTCTGGTACGAAGCCCCAGTAGCGTGAGTCGGCGGAGTTGTGGCGGTTGTCGCCCTGCATCCAGTAGTAGTCCATCTTGAAGGTGTATTCCTTCGCCTCCTTGCCGTTGATGAGGATCTTGCCGTTGTCCGTCACCTCAAGGTCGTTGCCTTCGTAGATGCGGATAGGACGCTCGTAGATAGGCAGGTTCTCAAGTGTCAGCTTGACGCTCTTGCCCTTCTGCGGAATCCATATAGGACCGTAGTTGTCGCGTGTCCAGCCGTAGTTGCCATCGAGAGGGTACATGTCGCCGATAATGCGGTCGGTATTGAGGCGTATGGATGCCACGAGGTCCTTTCTATTCGCTAGCGCAGTATAAGCCTTCTTGGTGAGCGGCATGCATCCTTCCTGGTTAAGCTGCAGTATGTCCTCCTGCGTTACGCCAATCTCGTGCATCAGCTCCTCTGGCAGAGGGTTCTTCAGCTTTATATAATAGGTGTATTGCACATTCTCCGGCTCCTTGTTAGCCTTGCCGTCGAGATAGATGATGCGGTCCTTTATCTGGAGCGTCTGACCAGGCAGTCCCACACAGCGCTTGACGTAGTTCTCACGACGGTCTGCCGGTCTCCATAGGAGCTTACCGTATTCGCCCGGATTGCTGAGAATGTACTGTCTGCCGGCATTGTATGCCAGGGCATAGTATTTACGGAGCATGGTGCGTGGCAGAGAGTCGAGGTTTGCCTCCACACCGTTCTGGCGCAGTATCTGCTGTCCGTAGCCATAGCACATCTGGTAGTAGTCCTGTGGCTGATAGCGCATGTCGGAGACGACGGTGTCGCCAGCAGGGTAGTTGAAGACAACGATGTCGTTGAGTTCTATCTTTCCGAGACCCGGCGCACGGCGGTAGTCCCACTGCGGCCACTCGATGTACGACTTGATGTCGCCGATAGGCAGCGTGTGCTGTGTCAGCGGTGCCGTCAGCGGTGTCTGCGGTATGCGCGGACCGTAGCTTACCTTGCTTACGAAGAGGTAGTCGCCGGTGAGGAGTGACTTCTCCAGTGAGCTGGAAGGAATGACGTAGTTCTGGAAGAAGAATAGGTTGATGAAATATACTGCCACGAGTGCGAAGACGAGTGCATCGACCCACGACATAATCATGCGCAGCGGGTTCTCGCAGTCCTTCCACCAGTCCCAGCGTATCTTCTTTGAGATGTACGCGTCGTAGATGAATGGTATGACGATGATTCCCAGCCAGCTCTTCAGCCAGATGAGGAATGCGATGTAGAGGACGATAGCCACGATGAACTTCGCCCACTGCACCTTCATATTTGGTTCGTTTTTACGTTTCATTGCCTTAGAACTTAAACATATCGTCGATGGTGAGTAGTCCCTCGTGCTGCGCTGTGTATTCTGCAGCGAGGACGGCACCGAGAGCGAAGCCCTGACGGGAGTATGCGGAGTGCTCTATCTTGATGAAGTCAGCCTCGCTGTCCCATGTGATAGAGTGGATGCCAGGCACCTCACCACGGCGTATGTCGTCGATGCGGAGCACGTCAGAGGCTGTCTCATGAAGTCCCCAGCGGCTCTTGCGGTCGAGGTTGTCGATGATGCCCTCGGCGAGAGTGATGGCAGTGCCGGAAGGTGCATCGAGCTTATGAACGTGGTGTACCTCCTCAAGGTTCGGGTCGTACTGTGGGAACTGGTTCATGATCTTTGCCAGATACTTGTTTACGGCAGAGAAGATAGCCACGCCAACAGAGAAGTTAGACGCCCAGAAGAGTGTCTTGCCCTCGTTGGCACATGCGTTGCGAACCTCGTCGCCATGCTCCTTGAGCCATGCCGTGGTGCCGCTGACAACCTTCACGCCAGCCTTCCATGCACGGAGGTAGTTTCCATAAGCTACGCTTGGGTTGGTGAACTCTATTGCTACATCGGCGCTTGCGAACTCTGGCGACTCGAAATCGTCGAGGTTGTCGATGTCGATGATGCTTACTATCTCATGGCCGCGGGAGAGAGCTATCTGCTCTATCATCCTGCCCATCTTGCCATATCCTATAAGTGCTATTTTCATAATGTCTGTTTTTATTTGTATGCCTCAGCTTCTGCCTTGGCTATTATGTCTTCTTTTGACTCGCCAGCCATATCGTGGCTCACGTCATCCAGGTTCATACTGTCTATTATCTGCTCCGTCTCAGAAACAGCGGCAGGAGCCTCATTGTCCTCTGCCTGTCCGGCGATGTCGGTCTGCCGCGCCTGAGTCACAACGAGTCCTTCCTCTTCCTTCTGCTCTACGTCAGGAACGGCCATCGTAGGGTCTTCATCCATCTGCGTGCGAGCCGTCTTTGCGGCGAAGATGCTGTCGAGGAACCTGTTGTCGGAGCGTAGCTTCTTCAGCGTCATCTCGGAAGCCTTCTGCTGACTCTCCTTCTTAGAGAATCCCTCCGCCCTGCAGCCATCGACGCCTTCGAGTACAACGGTATGCACGAAAATAGGCGAGCCATTCTTGTCCTGCGACTGATCCTCAAGGCGAAACTCCAGTGTGACACGGTTCTTCTGCGACCATTCCAATAGTTTCGACTTGAAGTTCACTTCCTTATACGCTATCTTCTCCACGTTAAGGAACTTCTTCATGATACGTTCTGTCCAGAACTCCTGACATGCCTTGTAGCCACGGTCGAGGTATATAGCCCCTACGAGTGCCTCGAAGGCATTGCCGCCCATATAGCTGTTGTGTGTTGCCGTGCGTCCGCTGGCGAGGATTAGTCTGGTGATGCCCATCTCCTTGGCGAGCTTTCCGAGAGTCTCACGCTGCACGAGTTTCGAGCGTGCATTGGTAAGGAATCCCTCCGGCTTTCCCGGGAACTCCTGATATACCACGTCGCCCACCACTGCATCGAGTATGGCATCGCCGAGGAACTCCAGGCGTTCATTGTTGATATGCTTTCCGAGACGTCCCCTCTGGTTGCCCTTGCCGCCCTTGCCCTTACGCTTGCCCTTGCCTTCGAGAGCCCTTATCTCCTCTTCCGTAGCACGGTGGCCGAGACTCTTGTGCATCAGCGCGAGCTTGTAGTAGGTAATGTTGCGTGGGTAGAAACCGAGGATATCGTATAAAGCAGAATAAAGCTCCTTCTCCTTGCGGAAAGGGAGCTTTATTCTGTCAAGGATATTATTCAGCATACTTCTTGAAAATTACGCAAGCGTTATGTCCACCGAATCCGAAGGTGTTGCTGAGAGCAGCACGTACTTCACGCTTCTGAGCCTTGTTGAAGGTGAAGTTCATGTTGTAGTCAATCTCCGGATCCTCATCACCATCTTCGTGGTTGATTGTTGGAGGAACGATATCCTCCTGAACAGCCTTTACGCAAGCCATAGCCTCAATGGCACCTGCAGCACCGAGGAGGTGACCTGTCATAGACTTGGTAGAAGAGATGTTGAGCTTGTAGGCAGCGTCTCCGAAGAGATCCTTGATAGCCTTAGCCTCAGAGATGTCACCAACAGGAGTTGATGTACCGTGAACGTTGATGTAGTCGATGTCCTCTGGCTTCATCTCAGCGTCAGCGAGAGCCTCAGACATTACGATCTTCGCACCGAGACCTTCTGGGTGAGAAGCTGTAATGTGGTGAGCGTCAGCCGACATACCAGCACCAACCATCTCGCAGTATATCTTTGCGCCACGAGCCTTAGCGTGCTCGAGCTCCTCAAGGATGAGGCAGGCAGCACCCTCGCCCATTACGAAGCCATCGCGGCTTGCAGAGAACGGACGGCTTGCCTTCTGTGGCTCATCGTTGCGGGTAGAGAGGGCATGCATAGAGCAGAAGCCACCGAGACCCGGGTCTGTGATGACAGCCTCAGAGCCACCGCTTACTATTACGTTTGCCTTACCGAGACGGATGAGGTTGAAAGCGTCGGCAAGAGCGTTGCTTGAAGAAGCACACGCAGATGTCGTTGCGTAGTTTGGTCCGTGGAAACCGTACTTGATGGAGATCTGACCAGGTGCGATGTCGCCGATCATCTTTGGGATGAAGAAAGGACCGAACTTAGGAGTGTCCTTGTGGTCTGAGTAATACTCGAGCTCTTCCTGCATGGTGTGGAGACCGCCGATGCCAACACCGAAGATAACGCCGACGCGGTCCTTGTTGACTGTCTCAAGATCCATTGCAGAGTCTTCTACTGCCATCTGTGCAGCAGCCATGGCGAACTGACAGAACTTGTCCATCTTACGAAGTTCCTTGCGGTCAATCCACTTTGAAGCGTCGAAGTCCTTCACCTCACAAGCGAACTGTGTCTTGTATCTTGTAGCATCAATCTGCTTTATCTCTGCAGCGCCGCTAACGCCGTTGAGCATGTTCTGCCATGTCTCCTCTGCAGAGTTACCAAGTGGTGTAACAGCGCCCATGCCTGTTACTACTACTCTCTTTAATTCCATAAAAAAATCTTATCTGTTAGAAATAAAAAAATAAGGTGATGAAGGGTGAACATCATCCACCTCTCATCACCCATGATATTTTTATCGTAACGTCAACAAGGATTACTTGCTAGCGTTCTCGATGTAAGCAATAGCGTCACCTACAGTCTGGATCTTCTCTGCGTCAGAGTCTGGAATTGTTACACCGAACTCCTTCTCAAGCTCCATGATGAGCTCTACAGTGTCAAGAGAGTCTGCACCGAGGTCATTTGTGAAAGATGCCTCTGCCTTTACCTCTGCTGCGTCAACACCCAGCTTGTCAACGATAATCTCTACTACTTTTGATTCAATTTCTGACATAATGTTTTGATAATTTAATTAATAATGAATTGTCTGATTTTAAGCTTCATGAAACCATCGTGAATACACCTTGCGAAGAGCACTTTATGGTGCACACCTCTGATTTCGGGTGCAAAATTACTCTAATTATTCGAATTGACCAAATTTTTTTGATAAAATTGTAATACTTTGTGCACAAAACTCGTATTATTGTGCATTAAATTAGCGAAAATCAAGCGCTTTTCGTCATTTAAGCTGCTCTAAAGCACATTTTACGGCATCGCTCTCCTCGTTTATGACACGGAAATATTCCGTCATCGTCCACAAGTCTCTTGCTATTAAGGCTTTTAGCTGCAGCGCAATCTGTCGGCGGGTCTTTTCCAGATCCTCGCCTTCCTTTGGCTCCACCTTCTGCTTCCTGCCCTCTTCGAAGATCTCGTCGAGCAGTGCCTCAGGCACCTGATAGTCCGCATTGAACGCCTTGAAGCCCGTCTCCACGTCCTTGCCGTACTTCTTCAGCAGCGCCTTGCGGTTCTTCTCCGCATAGCGAAGGTTGGCATTGATGATGACGCTCTTTGCGGAGAGCTCGCGATGGTACTTCGTATAGCGCGTAGTGTCGAGCGGCACGAAGTAGTCCGGCATGATGCCACCACCGCCATAGACCGTCCTGCCCTGCTTCAGAGTCTTGTACTTCAGCGAGTCGGCGAAGTGAATGCTGTCGGCACAGGTGAACTCGCCGTGCTTGTAGCGGTTGTCTATGTCGTGGTCGTAGTCGTCCTTCCTGCCCTTCTCGTAAGCCTTCTGGATGCAGCGGCCGCTCGGTGTGTAGTAGCGGGCTACGGTGAGGCGTATCATAGAGCCGTCGGGAAGGTCAACAGGGCGCTGAACCGTACCCTTGCCGAACGAGCGGCGACCCACGACGATGCCACGATCCTGGTCCTGTATGGCTCCGGAGACAATCTCCGATGCCGATGCCGAGAACTCGTTTATCAGCACCACGATGCGTCCGTTGCGGAAGATGCCGTTGCCGCGAGCCCTGAACTCCTGGCGCTTCATCACCCTACCCTGCGTATATACCAGCAGGTCGCCCTCCTCAAGGAATTCGTTGAGGATGTCGGCAGCAGCGTTAAGGTAGCCGCCGCCATTGTCCTGGAGGTCGAGGATGAGGTCCCGCATGCCCTGGCTGCGCAGCTTGTTGATGGCATCGACGACCTCCTGGTGCGACGTGGCACCGAAGCTGCCGAGGCGTACGTAGCCCACGCCGGGACGTATCAGGTAGGTAGCATCGACGGTGTTGAGAGGTATCTTGTCGCGAGTTACGGTGAAGTAGATGATGTCCTTGATGCCACTGCGCTTCACGCCGATCCTTACCTTAGTACCCTTAGGGCCACGGAGGCGGCGCATGATGTCTTCCTTCGACATCTTCACGCCAGCGATGGCGGTGTCGTTGACGTTAACGAAGCGGTCGCCGGCAAGGATGCCGACCTTCTCTGACGGACCGTCGGTGATGGTCTGGACGACGAGGAGCGTGTCCTCAAGCATGTTGAACTGCACGCCGACACCCTCGAAGTTGCCCTGCAGGGGTTCGTTGAACGCCTTAACCTCCTTCGGTGTGGAATAGGCGGAGTGCGGGTCGAGCTTCTCTATCATGCCGCGGATGGCATCTTCGGCAAGCTTCTTGTCGTCAACGCTATCAACGTAGAGGTTCGAAATGTACATGTGCGCTATGGCGAGTTTCTGCAAAGGAGAGTCGTTGCCGAGGTTCATGCGCATCTGTGAACGGGCTGGAAGTATGGCAAGTGCCATGACTAACGCCACTATTATCTGAAGTAAGCGTTGCATTTTTATTATACAATATTATATATATAGTAGTGATATCATTATCGGTTCTGCGTTGTCCGGGTGCTGGCGAAACATCGTCTGAGTGCTGGCGAAACACTGTCTGAGTGCTAACGAAACATTGTCTGAGTGCAGACGAACGACTTCGTACAGTCTGCAGGCAAAGCATCTTTATCCAGGCAGCTGACAAAAAGCATCGTATAGGCTGCCGGAAAACAGGCACTATATAGGCAGTTGGTGCGAGTTCTTCACCTCACCGAGCACGAAGAAGCTGTTGAGGGAACCTATGCAGTCGAGCTCTCCGAGAATCTTCATCACGAAATCCTGATAGCTCTTCATGTCCTGGACGTATATCTTCAGCATGAAGTCGTAGTCGCCGGAGATGTTGTAGCACTCCACTATCTCAGGAATCTCCTGCACCGCCTCCATGATGCGCGTGCCATTCTCGTAGGAGTGCTGCTTCATCCTGAGGTTGCAGAAGGCTATGAATCCGCGGTTTATCTTCTCCGCATCGAGCACCGCCATGTACTTCTGTATGTAGCCCTCACGCTCCAGGCGCTTGACTCGCTCGAAGGTAGGCGTTGGCGAGAGGTGTATCTTTGCTGCAAGCTCCTTGTTCGTCAGGCGGGAGTCATCCTGCAGCAGAGAAAGTATCTTTACATCTATTTCGTCGAGACTGCCGTTCATTTTATCTCTGTTTTACCATGTTTCATAGACGATTTTTCTATCATTCTGCGGTCTGTAGAATATTATTCTGCAAAATACCACTTCCGAATACCTCTTTCAGGCGTTTCTTTTTTGTTTTCGGGTACAAAGTTAGTGTTTTTTTCTGAAATTTCAAAACTTCTTGGAATCTTTTTCAAAATGTTGTAACTTTGCACTCAGAAAACAACAATAACTTTAAAAGAAAGGAATAGACTTATGAGTACACAGAACAAACTTCACATCGAGACACTCGCACTCCACGTAGGCCAGGAACAGGCTGACCCGACAACAGATTCACGTGCAGTACCTATCTACCAGACCACATCATACGTGTTCCACAACTCCCAGCACGCTGCCGACCGCTTCGGACTTCGTGATGCGGGAAACATCTACGGCCGTCTGACGAACTCCACACAGGCGGTATTCGAAGAGCGTGTGGCTGCCCTCGAAGGTGGTGTGGCGGGACTTGCAGTAGCCAGCGGTGCTGCTGCCGTGACCTACGCACTTCAGAACATCGTGCTGGCAGGCGATCATATCGTTGCGGCAGACAATCTCTACGGTGGTAGCTACAACCTCATCACCCATACTCTCGCCAATCAGGGAGTGACGAACACCATCGTCAATGTCAACGACCCGGTGGCTCTTGAGGCTGCAATCCAGCCGAACACGAAGGTTATCTACGCCGAGACCTTCGGCAATCCTAACGCTGACGTCACGAACCTCGATGCCGTGGCTGAGGTAGCACACAGACATAACATTGTATTCATCGTTGACAACACCTTCGGACCTATCGTGGCACGCCCTCTTGAGCATGGCGCAGACATCGTGGTCCACTCTGCCACGAAGTTCATCGGCGGCCACGGCTCATCGCTCGGCGGCGTTATCGTTGACGGTGGTAGGTTCGACTGGAAGGCTAATGCCGACAAGTACCCGACGATAGCAAAGCCCGACCCATCCTACCATGGCGCAATCTTCGCTGACGTGGCAGGAGCAGCAGCCTTCGTGACACGTATCCGTGCTGTCATTCTCCGCGATACCGGTGCCACCATATCCCCATTCAACGCATGGATTCTGCTTCAGGGTGTAGAGTCTCTCCCGCTCCGCATTGAGCGCCACGTGGAGAATGCGCTGAAGGTGGTGAAGTATCTTGAGAGCAATCCTAAGGTGGCGAAGGTTAACCACCCTGCCGTAGCTTCTCACCCATCGCACGAGCTCTACAACAAATACTTCCCGAAGGGTGCCGGCTCCATCTTCACCTTCGAGATAAAGGGCGGCGAGAAGGAAGCCTGGAAGTTCATCGACTCGCTGAAGATATTCTCGCTGCTGGCTAACGTGGCTGACGTGAAGTCACTCGTGATTCACCCTTACACAACGACACACTCGCAGCTTTCGCCAGAGGAGCTCGGACAGCAGCACATCACGCCTGCTACCGTCCGCCTATCCATCGGCGTGGAGCACATCGACGACATCATTGCAGACCTCGATCAGGCGTTTGCGCAAATATAAGGAGCCCCTCACTCAGCTCAATAGTCCTTGCACCCCCTCCGCTTCGAGAAAAAAGGAGAAATTAAATTTTCTGATAAATTTTCTGATGTTTTCTGTCAGATATCAAGATTATTTTGTAATTTTGCAAACGAAACAAGACAAAGATAAATACACAAACAAAAAAATAAGGAAAGGAACAAAACTATGGCAATAGCAAAATCACTTACGGAGCTGGTAGGCAACACACCGCTCCTCGAACTCAATAAGTTCTCAGCACAGAAAGGACTGGAGACACCAATCATCGCAAAGGTGGAGTTTTTCAACCCAGGCGGAAGCGTGAAGGATCGTATCGCACTCGCCATGATAGAGGATGCAGAGCAGAAGGGCATCCTGAAGCCAGGCGCTACAATCATTGAGCCTACATCAGGCAACACCGGCGTGGGCCTCGCACTCGTCAGTGCCGTAAAGGGCTATCACCTCATACTGACAATGCCTGAGACGATGTCCATCGAGCGCCGCAACCTCGTGAAGGCGTATGGTGCAGAGGTGCGACTGACAAGCGGCAAGGAGGGAATGGCTGGTGCCATCAAGGCTGCCGAAGAGCTGCGCGACTCCATACCTGGCGCCGTTATACTCCAGCAATTTGAGAATCCCGCAAACCCAGCAAAGCACTATGCTACGACTGGTCCTGAGCTGTGGAAGCAGACCGCTGGCGATATAGACATCTTCGTGGCTGGCGTTGGTACCGGCGGCACCGTCAGCGGCATCGCGAAGTACCTCAAGGAGCAGAATCCTGACATAAAGGTATATGCCGTGGAGCCTTCTACCTCAGCAGTGCTGAACGGTCAGCCAAGCGGTCCTCATAAGATACAGGGCATCGGTGCGGGATTCGTTCCTAAGACATACAACGGCGACCTCATTGACGAGGTTCTCGACATCGACAGCGATGATGCTATCCGCACTGGCCGTGAGCTCGCACAGCAGGAAGGACTCCTCGTCGGTATCTCTTCCGGTGCGGCAGCATACGGTGCACAGCTCCTCGCCAAGCGTCCGGAGAACAAGGGCAAGAAGATCGTCGCCCTCCTCCCAGATACCGGCGAACGATACCTCTCAACCGTACTCTTCGCCTTCGACGAATACCCACTGTAATATAAGTTATGAGTGAAGAACGAAGAGAAAATACATGACTCACACAGACTACGAAGAAACCCTGACAAGCCTCGGCATCCGTGTCACCGCCAACCGCATCCTCGTGATGAAGGCATTCGCAAAGATGAACGGAGCCTTCTCGCTTCTCGATATGGCGGGCGTACTGCCCACTATGGACAACTCATCCCTTTTCCGCACACTGACACTGTTTGCGGAAAAGGGACTTCTGCATCTTATAGACGATGGCTCCGGCATACAGAAATACTGCGTTTGCCACTGCTCCGACCACCATCATCACCACGGTCACGTCCACCTCACCTGCATCGTCTGCCATCACACCTACTGTCTGGAGAGCGTCGAGATACCCGAAGTTCCAATCCCCGAAGGCTTCCAGGTTCGCGAAGCCGAGTACATCATCAAAGGTATCTGCCCTGACTGCGCTAAGCGGAAACGATAGAGACCGATGACGCTTGCTTCAATACGCGGCAAACTGACATATGATTTAATAATTTCCGAAAAATTCACGATTAATTTGCGATTAATTTTCGTTTCAGCGAAGCGTCTCTTTAATGGGAGTCAAGTTGTAGATAGTCCCATTAATTTTTCTTTTTATCCCATGACCCCTTTTCCCAAAAGGCAGGGGCTCCTAACGACTTCAGCCACACTCCCTCTGTTGAAGAAGAAGTATGGCTGACTGCCTGTATATATAAATAATGTGTATCTAACAAATGGTGAGGTTAGAACTCATCGTTTCCAGATGAAGATGTGGAGCAAAGATCTATCAAGGCTCACGAACAAGATACTCCTGAGGAGTAAACACTGGTACAGGAGAGTTTAAGAATCCCTTTTTATCGCGACTGACAATAATGTCTGCATCAACAGACCTTGCAGATAAGAACTGCAAGACATCCTCCTTGTCCTTGTCGGGCATAGAATATGCCTGCTTCACCATTTCACCATCTATAGGAGAAACGGAAATCAGAGTCAGGATATTTCTGATAGCCGAACACACATCCTCCGAAGAAAGACCATACTTTCTCGCAGTATATTGTGTATTGACAATCGTCAGAGCACTGACTACAATATCTATCTCATGCAATGCCGCCTTTCTGAAAATGGCGTACACTTCTTTGTAGAAAGGTGCACGCTGGCACATGAAATCCAAAAGTACGTTCGTATCTATAAAAACCTTCATAGCCTATAGATATTTCATTTCTGCTACGGCACACTTACCATTCTCCGTAACAGGCACCACCCCACTATGAAACTGCATAGAACCTAACAAAGTGTCTATATTGTCTTCAGACTTCTTCTCCTCTGTCTTATCAAAGTCAGCAGCAAGCAGATACATGATATAGGCATCAATACTATATCCAATGTCATCTGCTTTCCTTTTAAGATGAGTAAACATCTTTTCCTCAAACTGTAATGTTAGTGCTGTCATAATTCTCAACTCTTTTATGTTTCTGCTTGCAAAATTACAAATTATTTTTCAAACCTCCAAACATTTCCTGCGATATTTTGTGCAAGCCACTATTCCCCGCCCTCGGGAGGGGATGCCTGCAAGGCAGGGGAGGGGCTCCTAACGACTTCAGCCACACTCCCCCTGTTAAAGAAGAAGTGTGGCTGAATGCCTATATATATAAATAATGTGTAGCTAGCAAGCGATGAGGCTAGAACTCATCGTCCCAGATGAAGGAGCCTTTCTTGGCAAGGTCACTACCATCTCCTTCTTCTTCGGTGACATCAGGTTTATCTCCATAGCTTTCACCTGTCACACCTGTAGTAACATTTGTACCACCACTGGTGTTAATATCCATGATACCGTTCGTCTCTATTTCTTCGAAGGAGACAGTTGGGAAAACATATTGTTTCTTCATTTTCTAGTCCTCCATTCGATTAGTTAGCAACAAACTTTTTACCATTCACGATATAAACCTCACCAGACTTCATACTGCTGCGATTTACTGGCTGTCCAACCAGATTATAGATGATGTCGTCCTTAGTAACAACAGTTATTTCATCTGTGTTTTCATCAACGATAACCATCTCTATTTCTGTTGGAACGTCCTCGTCATCCATGAAACTTGACATCTTGACAGAGAGAGCCACTGGCTCTGCCTCTGGATTCGTCTTCTTAAGGAATGCACGACAACCCTTCAAAGTAGAGTTTTTACCAGCAGCCAAGCGTGTGAAGTTACCATCCTTTGTACTGATGTAGTAGTCACCACCAGTAACTGCCTGTGAATCATATGATGCAGACCAAGTAAAATTAGTCTCCTGCTTGCTTGAGGTGTAGTCAGAGAAGCCTGTGATGGCTGCATTAGAGAATGTCACGTATGGATAAGCTACGCCATCCTTAGTAATATCTGTTGTAGCGAGAGACATAACAGCCTTTGAAGGCTTGATGAGACAAGACTTACCAGCAACAATTGTCTTATAGAAGTGGTGAGACATCTTGATTGTCTGTCCCTGAACGTCGTCAACATAGAGAATGTCAACACCGTCACCGAAGATAGCCTTAACCTGAATGTCGTTCATTGAATAAGGCAATACCAATGGAGTCCAAATGCCAGCAGTGAAGTTGCGGTCATATTCCCTGATTACAACAGGCTTGTCGTTATACTTTGCAATAGCTGCATTCATAGTCAAGTCTGCACCGTCATTAACCTTAGACACGCCACTTTCTGTAGAGATAGTTACGTCTGTAGCAGAGAAGCTATTTGACTTAACGAACTTGAATCCATAGAAACCGTTCTTTGTACCATTACCGAAGATGTAGTACTTCTTACCAGCCTTAACATCGAAGGTATAGAATGAAGGACCCTTTCGGAGTACTGCATAGCCCTGGTTGTATGGAATTACAGATTCTACATTGCCTGGAGCATGAGTACCTGAGGTATAATCAGACTCTGGAAGACCAAGTTTAGAGAGAGCATCTTTGTAGATTGCCTCTGTCAACAGATTACCATTATCTGCCTTGTCACCAATCTTCCAGTTTCTAACGTCAGAAGCCATGCCGTAAGCAGTAGGATTAACCACATGACCAAACTCATCCACGATGTAAACAAGACGTCCTGGAGAAGCTTTACTAAAGTCCTTTGCATCAAGAACACCATTCTGAAGAATGTTTACTGTAAGAACACCGTCAACAGAAGGTTCGTACATGAGGTATGCACCACGACAAGGAACAGAGAACTGGGTTGCATTTGTTGGATTATAACCCTTGCCTATAGTCTCTGATATTGGGTTACCACCGCTCTTTGATGTTACAGCGTATGGATAGTCAGGGCTCGCACCAGCAGCATCAGTCTTACCTGCATCGCCTTTACCACCCCAATAGTCACGGCCTCCATTATATTCTGTTCCTTCATCGCGTTTACTGCCACTATTATAATATGTTTCATCAGTACCGTTCACGCCACGCCATCCGCCGAATGTCATTGTTACGTACTTGTTATTGTCTGTAACAGTTGACAATGGGAATATGGTAGAATGCCCTGTCGATTCATCGTAGCCATATCCCTGAGTGATAATGAAGCGTGTTGGATCAACGACCCTAATAGTATAGGTATGTACGAAGGCATTGAAGTCTTCTGCATACTGACCATCCTGATTTGGCATGTAAGCAACAACAATGTGTGCCTCACCTACATTGTGAGCAGTAACAAGACCATTTACGTCAACAGTTGCTACGTTCCAGTTATCAGACTCATATGTAGCGAACCACTCACTGTTGCTCAGAGGTGTGTATTGAGCTGCTACAAGTGTTGGAGTCTTTGACTGATAAGTAAGAGATGCAGTAGAGAGGTCTATCGTTGGTGGATTGTTAGAAACCTCCACATTAAGTGGAACTGCACCACCAACCTTTACGTTTGCAATGATTGTTGCAATACCAGGGTTGTAAGAACCTGCATATTCATCCTTTGCAATGAATACAGCAGTTATAGTAGCCTGACCAATCTTGAGACCTGTAACGACACCATTTTTATCAACACTTGCATTGTCATTACTGCTGAAGTAAGTTATGTTATAACCAGTAGTGATGTCAACAAAGCGCTGTTCTGCATTAAGTGTTACCTCCTTGTATGCCTTTGGAGTCTTGTCGTTGAACTTATTGTTCACAACGACATCAAACTGAGTACCATTCCATGTAAACTCAGGAGTAATCATATCCTTGTCTGTAACAACAACGATTACCTCGTCTGTAGCAACTACGTCATCACCAGATTTTGCAGTGATAGTAATCTTTGCAGAACCAGCACCAGCAGCTGTGATAAGACCAGTGTTGCTCACTGTAGCAACAGTTTCCTTATCGCTAGTGTAGCTATAAGTGTAGTTACCAGTTACAACCTCCTTGTTCATTGTTGCAACTGTAGCAATCTGCTGAGTATTTGACAAGTTTGGATCGTCAACACTCAAATTTACAGCAACAGGTCGGCAAGAAAGACTTGGAGTAGTTGCTACATTGATGATACCTTCTGTGATGTCTGACTTCTGACTATTCTTCTCGGCATAAGCATAAACATAGCTTGTGCTTTCTACCTTTGCAGTCTTACCATCTGTAAGAGTTGATGTCAATTCATCTTTAGAAGGAATTGATACAGGCTTCTCTGTGTAAGTCTTGTAATAGATAGTAGTACCATCTGTCTTACTTGTGATAGTAGCACTTCTGTCACCATTGTCCTTAATCTTCGGAGCGTTAATCTGCGATGTAGAGTAAACTTCGAAGTAATAAACATTGGTTGAGTTACTGAAATGTATCGTAACTTTACTTCCCTGTGCAATGTTCAGACCTGAAATTTCAACGCGAGTTGTATTAGGCTTTGTATTACCGAATGAAGAAGGTGTTTGTGTCCAGCTATTAACTTGTTCATCATCAACTTCAATTTTACTAATAGTACGGCTTGCACCAACACCATTTACAGCAACAACAATCTTTGATGCCGATGTTGAATTGAGGTTAATCGTAATTGGATAATCACCATCAACCTTTTTAGGGACTCCTACACCGATCGCAGAAGAAGCCTGGTCAGCAGCTAAGGGAGATACCTTTGCATCCAGATTGTAGTCGTTGTCGTTACGTTCGAACTTCACATCCGTTGTATTCACACTATTTGTGAAGTAATATGGAGCATCGCCAGTATGCCTAGCACCACGCACCTCAAGTACAGTTGCTTCACCAGCGAGGATTTGCGCTGTATAGTTAAAGCATACAACGTCACTAGTCCAGTTACCCTTCTGTGCATAAACATAGAGAAAACGAGAACCTACGGTATTGGTTGATGTCTGTATAGTGTTTGTTGTAGAAGACTTCAAGCGATCAGATTCTGCCTGCATGTCTGCTACTGTAGTATAAAGACCTGAAACGCTTGCCCAGATATAATGAATGGTAGCACCTGTCTCTGCAGACAGTGTAATCTTATCACCAAGATTGATAGAAGATCCATTTGTTTTATCAGCTGTAGGAACAGCAACAGCTACTGCATCCTCCTCAAATACTGCGTTGAGAGTGATGAGTGTTGCATTAGCACCTGCGTACTCTTCTACCTTCTTCTGATATTCTGCCTGTGAGTTAGATACTTCAACTCCATTTGCCTCCCATCTAACGAAATGATAACCAGAAGCAGGCGTAGCTATTGCTTTAACCTTAGTACCTCTCTTCAATGGTGCATCAGCTGCAATATCTTCTGTACCGGCCTCATTCTTCAAAGCAACGGTACCACCAGCAGTTGTTGTGACTGCTACATTATAATAACGTATGAAGTTAACCTTTACGTTCATATCAGCATTAACTGTTACGTCGCATGTATTCACTGCACCAGCAAGCTGTACATCAGGGTCTGGTGCTTCGTCATACCAGTTTTCAACCTGATACCAGTAGTTTGCAGTTGCAGTAAACGTAATATTTGTGCCAGCAGGAACAGGCTGTGTAAGGTTAACGCTTGACTTGATAGAGCCACCAGTGCTTGTAGCCTGAGTTACGTTGTATGTAACAGCATCACCTGTTCGGATAATGTAAAAACAGTCAAGACCGTCACTATCTGAACCACTAGTACTAACCTTCAAAACTGATTCTGTATTAACAGTAAATTCGTCTGAAGTTTGCTCATTATAATTTCCGTTGAAAGCAAACGAGAAAACATCGATTGAGCCTACTGTGAATGTTGCTGTACGAGATGAATTGGAAACTCCCTTTGCCCAAATCTTATATTTACCAGGAGAAAGAGTTGTGACATTGTTGTTTGTGCCTCGCGCCACCTTACCATTAGAACCTACAGCAGAACCATTACCGGTAGCGCATGTTGTATAAGACCTCAAATCCTCTGCTTCTGTATAATATACTACATTTTCAAGTGCAGAAGCAGTATAGGTAATCTCTTTAACATAGTTGTCGGCGTCAGGTGTGAATGTAACGCCATAATCTGGGTGACTACCATTCTTTGCAATCTCATACATTGTACCTTCGTTAAGAATGTACTTAGGATAATGCACAGTAACGTTTGAACCTGCTACAACAGAACCCTCTTTAATTGTCTTCAATTCTACAGCACCAGCTTTTGCAACAACAGAATAGTTATATGTCTGTGCAAAGTTTGCTGTATATGTTACATTTGCTTCTATAGCCTTTGTGAAGTCTGTCTGTGTGCTTATTTCATTGCTTTCGGCATCAGTCCAGTTTACGAGAGAATAGCCAGCAGCTGGTGTTGCCTGGAATACAACCTCTGTTCCATTTGCAATAGGTCTGTCTGGGAAAAGCTGAATACCACCTGCAATCTTAGCAGCTGTAGAGCCTTCGCCTGTATGAGCTGTTGTTACCTTAACAGAAGGTTGGTTTGTCTTCTGTCCTGTAAATGTTATATATGATTTCTCTGTTGTGAAAGAAATCCAAACATTTTCAGCAGAACCAATACTTCCACTCTTGTCAACAAGAATGTAGTTTCCGTTCGTACTTGTAATCTTCGCAATAGTATAGATATACTGGTCTTCGTAAGAGATGCGAAGATCCACAGTTGCATTCTTCATTGCGTTGATGAATGCAGTCTTTGCTTCTGCAGAACCACCATCTACAGTAACTTCACCATATTCTCCGTTACCTTTGTCTTTATACAATTGTGATGTTCTTCCTGTTGCACCATTACCCCATGCGTTCCCGTCTGGACGGAGAAGGTAAAGTTCGTTGCTACCAACATTCGGATTGCCGTCAAGAGCATGGCCTTCTGCATTGTCCGTAACAATCATTACCCAGTTTTCATAGGTATTATCATTACCACCGTTATTTGTGAATGTGAAGCCAATGCTATTGTCCTTATTCAACTGACAGAACTCAGAGAAGTTTGTCCACCACTGAGAATTAGCTGCACCAACAGTTGCACTTTCTGCACGATAGATTGCCTTGAGAGTAATGTCTGCCAATGGTTTGTATGGATCACCAGCAAAGAGGTCTGCTGTTCCATCATTGTTAGAATCCCAGCCAAGGAATGTATGGTCAGGAATAGGTGTAACCTTAGGAAGGGTTATACCTGTCTCTGGCGCTGATTCCTGCATGTTTGCAACAGTACCACCCTTACCATCAACATCAAACGATACTGTATGAGCAACAATAGGAGCTGCACCACGTTCAAGAACTAACTTCCATGTCTTCTGTGTTACACCATCCTCCGCTGTTACAACAAGAGTCAAAGTATTCTTACCACCTGCAGTAGTAGGGCAAGACTTTCTCTTGTTTGCGTCATTAACATTTGCACCAGCAGACAAAGTATAAGCGAAATCATAATAGTCAGTTTCACCAGAAACTATACCTCTATCCTCAAAAGGAATCAGGACAGTGTATGTCTTTGTTGCTTCATCAAATGAACTCTCGTATTTCTGATCTTCTGCGACACCTGCTGTTACATTTGTTATCTCGCAAGCCGAAGATTTCCACTGAGCATAGAGAGTAATGTCTGTATCAATGTTGATAGATGCGCCATCAGCGTATGCTGTACCTGTACCATCACTCTGAGTATTCCATCCCTTGAAGGTATAGCCAGCCTTTGTAAATGTATTATCAGTCAGGTTTGTTGCCTCATTAGCAATAATCTCCTGTGCAGGCATAGAACCTTCACCACCGTTAGCGTCAAAGGTTACTCTAGGGTCATTACCACGCTTGATAGATATGCTATAAATAGTGTTTGCTGTAGAACTATCATCTTTATTATTCCAAACATAAAGAGTAGTAGAGCCATTAAGATTGTCAGACTGAGAACCGACTGTATAACTTCCATCAGTTGTAGTTATACTTCCTTTCGTTCCATCTTTTGAGATGTAATAGTTCTTTGCTTCATCAATAGTAATGATATCACCATTTGCGAGTGCATTATCTAATGTTATCTCAACACGGCTATTTCCGCTACTATTGATTTTAATAGAGTTATTATACAACATCTGAGATCCCGTAGTACTATGTCCGTTATACACAGAAACGGAACCACCTTTTATTGTCGCATCAAAAGACGTAAGATTCATTTTTTCTCCAGCACCAACTGGTGTTTCATTTGTCTTCACGTCCTTCAAATAGAAGAACGTGCCTGAAACAGGAGAAGGAGCGCCACCTTCAGGAGTGGTGATAGTGATAGAAGAGTATATTCTAGAAGAATCTGTAGGTTTAATCCAAATAACATAATTACTTCTAACAAGATTTTCTTTTGTTATAGTCTGAGAATCATTATTATCAAACGAACCTGGTTTTTCACTTGTTTCTTCACCTTCTATAACATTATATCTGAACTTAGATGATCCTTCAATAGAAATTGTAATATTACCATTTACATTTGTAACAGGAATAGCTAAATATCTATCATTAGAACCAGCGTTTAGTTGACCATTGCTAATAGTCATATTGCCAATAAAAGTAATACCATTAGCTGTTGTTCCATTAGAAATTGATGAGTAGCTAGACCATTTGGATTCTCCAAAGTTCGTAGTGAATAGCGTATTTTCCGCCCATACCTTATTACTTCCTGCGATGATTGTGAGCAGGAGGAGTAAGAGGCTCATCATTTGCCGGGAGAGGTATGGGCATGCCTGTCCCTGGTTGTTGAGTAGTTTTGTTAGTTTTTTCATTTTTGAGTGTTATTTAGTTTTATATTTTTGTCCCACAGATGTCACAGAGGACACAGATGTTTTTATACGGATTTTATTACCTTGTGTCGTATCTTAACTACGGCAAAGTTGAGTTCTATTTCCGTCTCAGTGGTGGTGGTAGTTAGATTTGTGCCAACCACGTTTGCAAGTATCTCACCCGTTTTCTGTAAGAGGTCTTGTTGTTGTGCTCCTCCATCGGTGACATTTTGCAGGGCCTCCATTGTGCGCGCCATTTCCCTTACTTGCGCAAAGGTCTCAATTATTGCGAGAGTCGTTTGTGTTGCTCTCTTGCCTTTGAGTATGGTCGCTAGCATATATAGACCACGTTCGGTAAAGGCTTTGTAGTTGAATTTTGAATAGTGTCCTTGCCCTTCCGATGCTTCTAAGGTCGAAATTTTCGACCTTAGAGCTGAAGACTCTTCTCTCGTGGTCTGAATGACATAGCCTTCAGGGAATTTCTCGGGGTTATTCTTTACGGCTTCGTTGATGCGTTTGGTTTCAACGCCGTAGAGTTCTGCTACGTCACGATCGAGGAGGACTTTCTGTCCGCGTAGTTCTATGATGCGGCGTTCTACTTCTTCGTATTTTATGATGTCTGACATTGAGTTCGTTTGTTAGTTTTTGTATCGCAGGAGGGGCTGAGTGCCTTGCGCAGGAGTGCATGCGATGCGTGCGTAGATTAAAAAGTGTATGCAAAGGTAGTAAAAGTTATCTGGGTGTGCAAGGAAAATAATGGTAAAGAGTGCAAAATACCCCGAAACAGTATAACGAAACGGAAATTTTGTGTTACAAATTCCTTTTCTTGTTGATTTTTTTTTTCGTTTTTGGCTGATTTATTTTGTGCTTTTGAAAATTTGTTATAATTTTGCAATTTGAAATAGAATTATCGTTTCATTTTTACAGTAAAGAAGAAAAAAAGCAAGACTTGTAGTAATGAACAAGAACAAGATTATCGCATTGTGCCTGACATTGTTGGGATGTGCCGTTGCTTCTGCCGAGACCCTGACGCTCGACTCTTGTCGCGCGATGGCTCTGCGCAACAACAAGCAGCTTAGCATTTCGAGGGCACAGCAGGAGGTGGCGCGCAACGTACGTAAGTCCGTAAGGACAAAGTACTTACCGCACGTGGACCTCTCTGGTGCCTACCTCCTTATGAGCAGGGAGATCTCGCTTCTTAACGATGGTCAGAAGACGGCCCTCTCAAACATCGGAACGAACGCCGTGGGTGCCATCAACGGCGTAGCCCAGGCTGGTGTCCAGAAAATTTTTGACGCTGGTGTGCTCACGCCGGAGCTACTTCAGAAGCTTCAGCAGATGACGCCCCTTCTGCAACAGGTCAAGGCGGCAGGTCAGCAGCAGCTTGAGGCTTACGGCAATGCTCTTGGCGAGAACATCCGCGACGCCTTCCGCACCGACACGCGCAACATGTTCGTCGGCAGCGTGATGCTTACGCAGCCTATCTATATGGGTGGTGCCATCATTGCCGGCAACAAGATGGCGGAGATCTCCGAGCGTATTGCTGCCGAGAAGACGGACCTGTCGGAGCAGAACGTGCTCTACGACATCGACCAGGCCTACTGGCTCGTCGTTTCGCTTAACCACAAGCAGAAGCTTGCGGACAGTTACCTGTCGCTCGTTTCGAAGTTCGACGAGGATGTCCAGAAGATGATCAAGGAGGGTGTTGCGACCCGTGCCGACGGCCTGAAGGTCTCCGTCCGCGTCAATGAGGCGGAGATGTCGAAGACGCAGGCAGAGAGCGGTTTAAGCCTTGCCCGCATGCTGCTGTGCCAGCTTTGCGGACTGCCTCTTGACAGCGACGTGACTCTTGCCGACGAAGGCAGTGAGAACCTCGGCAACGGCAGCGTGACGCGCCAGTACGACATCGACGAGGCTATAGCGAACCGCCCTGAGACACGCCTGCTGTCAGACGCTGTCGAGATAACGAAGCAGCAGACGAAGATAGCGCGTGCGGCTTATCTGCCACAGATAGCGCTGACCGGTGGCTACCTCATCAGTAACCCTAACGTATATAACGGTTACGAGAGGAAGTTCGGCGGTGTATGGAACGTGGGCGTGATGCTCCGCATGCCAGTGCTGGACTGGGGCGACGCCATGTACAAGGTGCGTGCGTCGAAGCTGTCGTCAAACATCGCAGCGATGACGCTGGACGAGACGAAGGAGAAGCTGGAGCTTCAGATTTCGCAGTCGGACATGAAGCTGAGGGTTGCAGAGAAGAAGCTCGTGGCTGCCCAGAAGCATATCCAGCAGGCCGACGAGAACCTGCGCTGCGCAACGGTCGGCTTCAAGGAGGGTGTGATGAGCACCACCGAGGTGATGGCAGCGCAGACTGCCTGGTTCCAGGCGCAGTCGCAGAAGATTGACGCACAGATAGATGTCAAGCTCAGCGAGGCAGGACTGAGGAAAGCTTTGGGACAGAGGTAAGGCCTCCCCGAGGAGCCCCTCCTCCCGTCCCCTGAGGAGCCCCTCCTCCCGTCCCCCCGAGGGGGGAAGCCGATTCGACCAGAAGAGAAGGGATAAGGTGGTAATCATAACTTTCCATTTTCCTCTTTCCTCTTTCCATTTTCCTCTTTCCATTTTCCTCTTTCCATTTTCCTCTTTCCACTTTCCTCTTTCCACTTTCCTCTTTCCATTTTCCTCTTTCCATTTTCAAAAAAAGTTCATTTTCAATTTGACGAAATAATTATGACAGACGTAGAAAAGAAACAGCATAAGAGCGTTTTGCTCGGAGTATTGAGCTTCGCAGCAATCATCATCATAGTAGGTGTCATCGGCGCATTGACGATAGGCACTGAAGAGGATTTCATACAAGGACAGGTTGACGTCACGGAATACCGCGTGTCAAGTAAGGTGCCTGGTCGCATCCTTGAGATTCGTGTCAAGGAGGGCGACTTCGTACACAAGGGTGACACCCTCGTCATTCTGGATGCTCCAGAGGTAGAGGCGAAGAAGGTTCAGGCGCAGAGCGTTGAGAACGCCGCTGCTGCCATGAGCGACATGGCAAACGCCGGTGCTCGCCAGGAGCAGATCAAGGGTGCCTACGAGCTGTGGCAGCAGGCGAAGGCCGGTCTTGAGATCTACCGCAAGTCGTACGAGCGTGTTCAGCGCCTCTTCGACGAGGGCGTGGTGAGCGAGCAGAAGCGCGACGAGGCTTACGCCCAGTTCAAGGCTTACGAGGCCCAGGAGCAGGCAGCGCAGAGCCAGTATCAGATGGCGAAGAACGGTGCCCGCGTCCAGGAGAAGACCGCTGCCGCAGCAAAGCTCGGTCAGGCTCAGGGTGTAGTACAGGAGGTGTCTTCATACATCCGCGAGACGGTGCAGGTGGCACAGATGGACGGTGAGGTGTCGAACATCTACCCTAAGGTCGGCGAGCTTGTAGGCACCGGCAGCCCTATCATGACGATCAGCATCATGGACGATATGTGGGGAGTATTTAATGTACGCGAGGACTGCCTCAACGGCATCAAGGTCGGAGATACATTCACCGCATTCATCCCTGCCTTCAACAAGGACATAGAGATGAAGGTGAGCAACATCAAGGACCAGGGCAGCTTCGCCACATGGAAGGCCACTAAGAGCAACGGCCAGTATGACCTCAAGACCTTCGAGGTGAAGGCTCGCCCAGTGAAGAAGTTCGAGGGCCTGCGCCCAGGAATGTCGCTGGTAATAAAGGAATAAGGAGTCACTCCTCCCGAGAAGCCCCCCCTCCCGTCCCCCCGAGGGGGGAAGCCGATTCGACCAGAAGAGAAGGGATAAGGTGGTAATCATAACTTTCCATTTTCCACTTTCCTCTTTCCATTTTCCTCTTTCCACTTTCCTCCTTCCATTTTCCTCTTTCCACTTTCCTCTTTCCATTTTCCATTCTCCACTTTCCATTTTCCATTTTAAATCTTCCATTTTATAATGGTAAAGTCGTTCATAGCAGTAGCGTTGCGGGAGTTCCGCATCATCTTTTCGCATAAGATATACCTTATGTGCATGGTTGTCATGCCTTGCCTCTGCGCACTCTTCTTCACCACACTGATGAAGGACGGCGTGCCCGTGGATATGCCTGTCGGCATTGTTGACAACGACAACAGCTCCACCTCGCGCAAGCTTACACGCATGCTCGACAGCTTCCAGTCGTCGAAGGTGGTGGCGCAGTATCCGTCTGTCGATGATGCGCGCCATGCCATGCAGCAGGGTGAGATCTACGCCTTCATGCATTTCCCTAAGGACATGACGAACGACCTGCTTGCCCAGCGCCAGCCAAAGATAGAGTTCTTCTACAGCAGCACCACGATGTCGTCGGGCTCGCTGCTCTTCAAGGACCTGAAGACGGTAGCTACGCTTGCGAAGGCCGGCGTGGCTCAGGCGACACTCACGGCGAAGGGTGTCAGTGCGGAGTTGCAGAAAGCCGTCCTTCAGCCTATCACGCTCGATGCCCACAACATCGGCAACCCCTACGTCAACTACAACGTATATCTTAGCAATCCGTTCATCCCGGCCTGCTTCCTGCTGTTCATCTTACTCATCACGGCGTTCAGCTTCGGTACGGAACTGAAGTTCGGCACTTCGAAGGAATATATGCAGACAGCCGACGACAACCCTCTGGTGGCTGTTCTCGGCAAGGTTGTTCCCCATACCATAATATATTGTATAGTGATGTGCATACTGATGACCTACCTCTACGGTTACCTCGGATTCCCTGCCGCTGGCGGCTATAAGCGCCTCGCCCTGCTCGGATTCCTCACCGTCATAGGCACGCAGGGCCTCAGCCTCACCATCTTCGGCTTCTGCCCTACCCTGCGTATGGGCATGAGCATCTGCTCGCTCATCGGCGTGCTGAGCTTCTCGATGGTGGGCAGCGCCTTCCCGGTCTTCGCCATGGACGGTCCGCTGCAGGCAGTCTCATGGCTGTTCCCCCTGCGCCACTACTACATGATCTATGAGCTCTGCATCTTCAACACCTTCCCGCTGTCCGTGGTGCAGCTGCACATCCTGGCACTAATCATCCTCGCCTTCATTCCGCTCTGCTTCTCCAGCAGAATAGCGAATGCAATGAGGAGTGGGGTGTATATAGAGTAAAGCCCCTCCTCCCGTCCCCCCGAGGAGCCCCTCCTCCCGTTCCCCCGAGGGGGGAAGCCGATTCGACCAGAAGAGAAGGGATATAAGGTAATCATAACTTTACATTTTACATTCTCCATTTTACATTTTACATTTTCAATTTTCAATTTTAAATCTTCCATTTTCAAATTGAATATTTATAAGTACATACAGAACGTCTTTGAGGTATGGATTCATGAGATACGCGCCATATTGAAGGATCAGGGAGCAATACTCTTCTGCTTCGTGCTGCCTTTGGCGTACCCTGTCCTCTACTCCTGGATATACAACAACGAGGTGGTACGCGAGGTGCCCGTCGTTGCTGTCGATAACTCACACTCCTCCCTCAGCCGCCAGTTTCTTCAGAAGCTCAACGCCACGCCAGACTGCGAGGTGAGCTACTATGCCGGCAGCCTTGAGGAGGCAAAGGAATACGTCGGCAGGGGCGAGGCCTACGGCGTCGTCTATCTGCCAGCAGACTTCGACGAGAAGGCAGGTCGCCACGAGCAGGCCGTCGTCTCCGTCTATTGCGACATGAGCTACATGCTGACGTACAAGGCTATCTACACTTCCGTGCAGACCGTCAGCATGGTTATGGGCGGACAGATCAGCGCGCAGATAGCGCAGCCTATGACGAAGCGCGATGCGGAGCTGTCGTCGGCCCCACTGAAGGTTGACGAGATACAGGTCTTCAACGTCACGGGCGGCTATGGCAACTCCATACTGCCTGGCGTGCTGGTGCTCATCATACAGCAGGCCATACTCCTCTGCCTCGGACTGCGTGCCGGCACCGAGCGCGAGACATACTTCCGTGATATGAAGAGCGTCGGTTCCACCATGCTCGGCAAGGGCCTGACGTACTTCATGATCTACGCCGTAATGCTTGCCTACACCTCCCTCGTAGTGCCACGCATCTTCGGCTTCGTCATGATGGCACACCTATGGGACTGGATGGTCTTCATGACGCCGTACCTCATGGCATGCATCGGCTTCGGCATCGTGGGCAGCGAGATGATACGCTACCGCGAGAACGTCATGCTGACAGCCGTCTGCACCTCCGTGCCGTTCCTCTTCATGTCCGGACTGTCGTGGCCGCAGAGTGCCATACCGGGCTTCTGGCAGGGCGTCGGCGACATCATACCATCGACCTTCGCCATCCGTGGCATCGTACGCATGAGCAGCATGGGAGCACGCATCGGCGACGTCATACCGGAGTTCCGTGCGCTCTGCATACAGGCTGTAGTATATAACATCATAGCCGTCTTCATAATGTACCGCCGCTTCAACATCAAGCGACTGAAGCTGAGGAGCAACAGTCAAGGTTCAACCAATGCTTAGCCAATAGAGAAATTGATAAAGAACATAACATACTTCGGACCCATCTCATGGTATCGGGACGTGGTGCAGAATGATGGTCCTGCCGTCATCGAGGCATGCGAGAGCTACACGAAGCAGACCTTCCGCAACCGCATGCAGATAGCCACGGCCAACGGTGTGCAGACACTCTCCGTTCCCGTCAGCGTGCCATGCGGCGGTAAGATAAGGGACGTGGCGGTCAGCGACCACGGCAACTGGCGCCATCAGCACTGGGAGGCACTGAAGACCGCCTACGGCATGTCGCCATTCTTCGAATACTACGCCGACGAGGTGCAGCCATTCTTCACGGAGCGCTGGGAGAGCCTTTTCGACTACGACCTCGCCATCACCCGAAAGATGTTCGAGCTATTAGGCATCACGAAAGACATCGTACTCACCACCACCTACCACCCATCACCCAACACCCCGCTAAGCGACTCCAGCCGGTGCTTCTACAAAGCGGAGCGACTAAAAGAACACCCATCACCTTACTACCAGACGTTCCAGCGCAGGCATGGCTTCATACCCGACCTCTCCATCCTCGACCTGCTCTTCAACGAAGGTCCAGAGGCTATACTATATCTGCAAAAACCCTAAAAGGAGGGATACAACATATAAATCATAAATAATTCTGTTTTTTTTGTAAGCAAGGCTCCAGGGACTATCTACGACCTTTCGGGCCGCAAGGTGCAGAATCCTCGCCACGGACTGTACATCGTCAACGGCAGAAAGTACCTTGTGAAGTAAGTTCTACACATTAAAAAAAAAGCATAGTGACGTGTTATGATCACTATGCTTTTTTATTTTAAGTAGTATGGTGTCGTTTATGTGTAGAGACCGCCGTTGATTGATATCACCTCGCCGGTGATGTAGGCTGCCTCGTCAGAAATGAGGAACTTCACGAGAGCCGCAACCTCCTCCGGCTTTCCGAAGCGCTTCATCGGAACGGTCTGCTTGAGTTCGTCAACAGGCAGTTCCTTGGTCATGTCGGTCTCTATGAAGCCTGGTGCCACCGCGTTGACGGTGACGCTACGTGCAGCGACCTCCTGTGCAAGAGCCTTCGTAGCACCGATGAGCGCCGCCTTAGCAGCACTGTAGTTGGTCTGTCCCGGCAGTCCCTTGAGTCCGCTGAGCGATGCCATGTTGACGATGCGACCGCCGTGCTTACGCATAACCATCTTAGGCAGGAGCCTTGATGTTACGTAGTAGAATCCGTTGAGCGATGTGTTGATGACGCTGTGCCAGTCTTCCTCCGGCATCATGTACATCAAGTTGTCGCGACGTATGCCGGCATTGTTGACGAGGTATGCTATGTAGTCGTCGGCATGCGCTGCCTCCCACTTCTCTATAGCGGCATCGACCTCTGCCTTGTTGCCTACGTTGAACTGCAGGAGCTCTGCCTTTCCGCCCTCAGCCTCAATCTCGCTGATGACAGCCTTGGCAGCCTCTTCGTTGCTCTGATAGTTTACTACTACTGGTATTCCGAGCTTTGCAATGTCCTTGCATACCGCTCTTCCGAGGCCGCGTGAGCCTCCTGTTACGAGTGCATATTTCATACTTGTATGTTATGTTTATTGTTTTGTATCCAACAGTTGTTTCTTTATAGCCTGACGTGCGCGAAAGATGTTTATCTTCACCTGGTCTTCGGTAATCTGTAGCATGTCGGCAATATCCTTGTAGTTGTAGCCCTCGAAGTCTCGCAGCTGCATGCATGAGCGCTGCTTCTCGGGCAGTAGCGCCATGGCATAGCGTATTGACTGCACGCGCTCGTCGTGCTCTATAGCAGCCTCTGGCGATGCTGCAGAGGATGGGAAGTCCATTCCGCTGATATCCTCAGTATGGTTTACCTTCATGCGCTGTCGGTCGAGGGCGAGGTTGCGCGCCATCTTCATGGCGAAAGCTTCGAGATTGTCGATCTCAGAGAGCTTCTCGCGCATGTTCCATAGCTTTATGATGACGTCCTGCACGACATCCTCCGCCTCCTGACTGTTCAGCGTGATGCGCAAAGCCAGGCGGTACATCTGGTTCTTGTAGGAGAGTATGTCATGGATGGTTGTCAATTCTCAATTCTCAATTCTCAATTTTCAATTAGGAAATCACCGTTCCGTGGTTTCCGTCTATTGCTGTAGCGAGGGTAATGATGACGCGCTTCACGCCTGCCTCAACAGCTTCGAATGCGTTCTCTATCTTCGGCATCATGCCGCCGGAGATTGTTCCGTCGGCAACGTACTTGTCGTATGACTCACGGGTGATGGTAGGGATGACGCTGTCGTCGTCGTCAGGGTTTGAGAGCACGCCCTTCTTCTCGAACGAATAGATTAGCGTCACGTCAAAATACTGTGCCAGCGCCTTCGCCACGGTTGACGCCATGGTGTCGGCATTGGTGTTGAGGATGTTGCCCTCGCCATCGTGCGTCAGAGGTGCAACGACTGGAATGACGCCGCTGTTGAGGAGCTCTGCGAGGCGTTCGCCGTTGGCATAGTCCACGTCGCCGACATATCCGAAGTCAACCATCTGCTCCGTGCCGTCCTCCATCTTAACCTTCTTCAGCGGACGCTTGTGTGAGCGTATGATGTCCATATCAGCACCGGTGAGGCCGAGAGCGTTGACACCCTTTGCCTGCAACTGTGCTACGAGGTTCTTGTTTACGAGTCCGCCATAGACCATAGTAACGACGGAGAGCATCTCGCTGTCCGTTATGCGTCGGCCGTTGACCATGTGGCTCTCGATGCCGAGCTGTGCTGCCACCTTCGTAGCACGGCGTCCGCCGCCATGCACGAGGATCTTCTTGCCAGGAATGGCGGAGAAGTTATCGAGGAGTGCAGCAAGCTGCTGTGCGTCTTCAACGACAGCGCCGCCGACTTTGATTACTGAAACAGCCCCCTCCATGGCCCCCTCCAAACCTCCCCGAGGGGAGGCTTTTGAAATTACGTTTTCCATTTATTGTAATTTTTTTTTGTCAATATTTCTAGTCATTCTAGTTTCTCTAGAAAATCCAGGTTATCTATAGTTTTGTTTTTAGTTCGTTAAGAATCTGCGTGAGGTCTTCCACCTTGTCGGCGCGGAGCATCTTGATGCGTGTCTCGCGGAAGTTCGGTATTCCTTTGAAGACAGGCGTTGCAGCGAGATGACGGCGTGTGTGGAGTATTGCCTTGTACTCATCGCCGATGTACTCCATGTTGAGATGCAGGAGCTCCAGGAGGATGTCTATCTTGTCGGCTACGGTGAGCGTCTCCGTTGCCTCGCGTGAGAAGAGCCATGGCTGTCCGAATGTGGCGCGACCTATCATCACCGCATCGACGCCGTACTGCTCGAATGCCCTGTCGGCTTCGTCGAGGGTGGTGATATCGCCGTTGCCAATGATGGTAGAATGTCTCTCTGCCACCTTTCCGATAAGCGTCCAGTCAGCTTCACCGGTGTACATCTGTGCACGTGTCCTGCCGTGGATGGTCAGTGCCTTGATGCCACGGTCGAAGAGATGGTCTGCGAGGTCCCTGCCCTGCCAACCGCCTACCGGTGTAGATATCTTCGAGAGGCTTGCATCAACGGCAGCCTTGTCCGTTATGTCATCAACGCCTGTGAATACGAGGTTCTCAGCGTTCCATCCGAGGCGTGTCTTTACGGTTACGGGCGTGCTGACGGCATTGACAACTGCCTCCGTCATATCGAGCAGCAGCGGTATGTTCTGCAACATACCGGCACCGGCACCCTTGCCTGCCACCTTCTTCACCGGACAACCGAAGTTGAGGTCAATGACGTCTGGGTGCGCCTCAGCCTCAACGATGCGTGCCGCCTCCACGACATCCGCCACCGTCCTGCCGTAGATCTGTATGCCGACAGGTCGCTCGTCGTCGCTGATGGTGAGCTTGCGCACCGTGGCCTTGATGCTGCGCACCAGTGCCTCCGCCGCCACAAACTCGGAATAAACCATCGCTGCACCGAACCTCTTGCAGAGCTTGCGGAATCCGATATCGGTGACATCTTCCATCGGGGCGAGGAAGCAGACCCTCGGAGCCCCCTCTAAATCCCCCCGAGGGGGGACTTTTTGTAATATGTCTTGTTCGCTTGATATTTCTGCCATAATGTTTTTTTCTTAGAAAAGGTAATCTCAGAAAGTCCCCCCTCGGGGGGATTTAGAGGGGGCTTGGGATTTATTGGGGTCTATTCCTCCTCCGGCCTATCCTCTTCTATTACGAGGTTGTCGATGATGAAGTTCTGGCGGTCCATGGAGTTCTTGCCCATATAGTATGCGAGGAGCTTCTCCACCTCGTCGCTCTTCTGCAGCGTTACCTGCTCCAGACGTATGTCGGGACCGATGAATCCTGCGAACTCATCCGGCGAAATCTCACCGAGACCCTTGAATCGCGTTATCTCCGGATCAGGTCCGAGCGCCTCGATAGCCTCCAGACGCTCCTCTTCGGAGTAGCAGTAGCGCGTGATGTAGTCCTTGGTCTTCTCGCCACGCGCCTTCAGCTTCTCGTCCTCTGCCTGCACCACCTGCTTGTTCTTTACCTTGGTACGCTTGTTGCGGACACGGAAGAGCGGCGTCTGCAGTACATAGACGTGGCCTTTCTTTATCAGCTCAGGGAAGAACTGCAGGAAGAACGTGATGGTCAGGAGCCTGATGTGCATGCCATCGACATCGGCATCGGTAGCCACGATGACCTTGTTGTAGCGCAGGTTGTCGAGACCCTCCTCAATGTCGAGGGCAGCCTGCAGGAGGTTGAACTCCTCATTCTCATAGACCACCTTCTTGGTGAGTCCGTAGGAGTTGAGCGGCTTACCGCGCAGAGAGAACACCGCCTGCGTGTTAACATCGCGGCTCTTCGTTATTGAACCGCTGGCAGAGTCACCCTCGGTGATGAAGATGCATGACTCCTCCTTACGGTCGTTCTTAGCATCGGAGAAGTGTATGCGGCAGTCGCGCAGCTTGCGGTTGTGGAGGTTTGCCTTCCTAGCACGGTCACGCGCCAGCTTCGCCACTCCCGCCATCGCCTTGCGCTCACGCTCCGAGTCCTTGATCTTCGTCTCGATAATCTCCGCAATGTCGGGATTGCGGTGCAGGAAGTTATCGACCTCCGTCTTTATGAAGTCGCCGATATACTTGTTTACGAGCACGCCCTCCGGTGCCATGTGCGTAGAGCCGAGCTTTATCTTCGTCTGCGACTCGAAGATAGGTTCCTCGACGTTCACTGCAATGGCGCCGACGAGTCCGTTGCGGATGTCGGAATACTCGTACTTGCCGTAGAACTCCTTGATGGTCTTCGCCATGTGCTCCTTGAACGCCGACTGGTGGGTACCGCCCTGCGTAGTATGCTGACCGTTGACGAAGGAGTCGTACTCCTCACCGTTCTGGTTAGTATGTGTGAAGGCAATCTCTATGTCCTCGCCCTTCATGTGTACAATAGGATAGAGCGGATCTGACGTCATCTGGTCCTTCAGCAAATCCTGCAGACCATTTCGCGACAGTATGCGCCTTCCGTTGAACATTATGGCGAGACCGCTGTTGAGGTACGTGTAGTTGCGCAGCATCGTCTCCACGATGTCGTTATGGAAGCCGTAGTTCTTGAACAGCGTATCGTCCGGTTCGAAGAAGATATACGTACCCGTCTCGTCCTCCGTAGGCTCCGTAGTATCGCTTACGAGGATGCCCTTCTCGAACGTTGCCTTGCGCACCTTTCCGTCGCGGTATGAGTGTACCTCGAACTTCGTAGAGAGGAAGTTCACCGCCTTGATACCCACACCGTTCATTCCGACGGACTTCTTGAACGCCTTGGAGTCGTACTTACCGCCGGTGTTGAGCTGGCTCACCGCCTCTATCATCTTTCCCTGCGGAATGCCACGACCGTAGTCGCGCAGCGAGATAGCCTTGTTGTCGTACATCTCTATCTCAATGCGCTTGCCTGCGTTCATGCGGAACTCGTCGATGGAGTTGTCGATAGACTCCTTCAGCAGGACATAGATGCCGTCTTCTGCGTGCGAGCCGTCGCCGAGGCGTCCAATATACATTCCCGGACGCGTACGGATGTGGTCAACATCGGAGAGCTTGCGGATGTTGGAGTCGTCGTAGGTGACGGGAGCCCCCTCTAAATCTCCCCGAGGGGAGACTTTTTGTAATATGTCTTGTTCGTTTGATATTTCTGCCATAAAATATAACTGGATAATAGTAACTTAAGAAAGTCCCCCCTCGGGGGGATTTAGAGGGGGCTCTTATAACTCCTCAATCGCTTCACCACCTTTGCGTCAAAATATTGCCATGCGGAGAGGACACCATCGTTAGTCTCCATCATCGCCAGCGTCAGAGCCCTCGTGAAGCCGTACTTAACGTACCAGCGTATGAGGTCGTCGAAGAGAATAGCGTTGGCACCCTTCGCACGGTACTCCGGCAGCACGCCAATCAGAAGCAGATCCACCGTGTCCGTATTGTGCCATTTCAGCGTACGCAGCAGATGCAGCCATCCGAACGGAAACAGCTTGCCGTTCTTCGTCTGGCGCAGAGCCTTGGAGAACGACGGGAAGCTCACTCCGAAGCCTATCAGCTTTCCGTCAGGACCTTCCGCTGTGTCGCGCTCGTCGAAGATGAACGTGATGAGGTTGAGGTCGGCAATGCCGAGATAGTCGTTCAGCAGCTTGTCAATCTGCTCGTCGGAAAGCCTGGAGTATTCGTAGAGGTCCTTATAGCACTCGTTCAGCACGTCGAAGAACTTATGTCCGTAGCCACCGTCGAGCAGCTGATTCTTCGTAAGCTTGCGTGCCTTGATGCCATAGCGCGTGCCTATCATCTTAGTTATCTTCGCCATCTTCTCCGGCACCTCCTGCGGCACCTGTATGAGCATCTGCACCCAGTCGTTGTCCTTCTCGAAGCCACCGAACTTCTCAATATGCTGCGGATAATACGGGAAGTTATGGTTGGCGTGCATCGTTGCCATGATGTCGAAGCCGTCGATGAGCATGCCCTCGCGGTCCATGTCGATGAATCCCATCGGACCGATGATGGTGTCCATGCCCTTCTGCCTGCCGTAGTCCTTCACCTTCTCGATGAGTGCGCGCGACACCTCAATGTCGTCAATGAAGTCAAAATATCCGAATCGCACGTTCCTGCGACCCCACTTCTCGTTGGCGCGGTGGTTGATGATGGCAGCAACACGACCCACCGCCTTACCGTCGCGGTACGCCATGTAGTACTCTGCCTCGCAGAACTGGAACGAAGGGTTCTTCTTCGGGTTGAGCGTATCCCTCTCATCCATGAAAAGGTATGGCACCGCACAAGGGTCATCCTTGTACAGCTCCGTACGGAAGTCGATGAATCGGCCTATCTCCTTCAACGTACTGATGGTACGTATCTCTATCTGTGACATTTTTTTACCTGCGTAAGATTTTTCTATTTCTTTTGCAAAGTTACAAAAAAGTTTGCAAACTACATAATAATTAAAGAAAAATAACACAAAAACATCCTTTCAGCAAGCATCTATCCCAAGAACTGCGTTGTTGGAGTATGTCGCACGTAGATATCCCATCAGCATGCCATTGCGGTCATTTCGCAGAAAAAAACATAGCTCTGAAAAATCAGGACCGTGCAGCGAAATGGCGATTTTCTGCGTTCCCCAGCGCAATAGTTATGCTTTTACCGGGTAGCAACTATGCTTCTACCGGGTAGTTTGATAGTTATTACATCGTAGTTTGATGCTTATTGTTTTTGTCTTTTTACTTCTTTACATCATATTCTCATTGCATGCGTACCCTAACAGGGAGTTTGTAAAAAAACACGGAAATGTTTGGTGGATTAAAATAAATAATGTAATTTTGTAGCCAGATTACAAATAAAGGAGAAGAATTATGTGTACTGTAACCATGACATTCGAAGTGCCCGAGACGCGGCACATCAATATTGAGGCATTAAAGAAACAGATGTACGGATATTTGGAGTTCATACTTTCAATGCCAAGCATAACTATGCAGGAAGAAAAAATCGACGAAGAGCATGTCTTCGACTGTTTTGACGACGGAGGCTGGGATGAGGATCCCCGCAGTGCCCACGAAATAGCTGATGAACTGCACGATAGTCGTGTTAGTAACCGTCAAATTATTGAACCTTGGTAAACTATTCCGCATGAAATACCTACTTGATACCAATGTCTTGATAAGCCTGTTCAAAAATAAGTATGGTATCCGCGAAGCCATATTGGTCGCAGGAAGAAAACAATGCGCCATCAGTACCCTCACCATAGGAGAACTTCTCGTAGGAGCATACAAGGGTAAAGACGCAAGACAGAAGAACGAAGTGGAGAAGACAAGAGAACTGTTCCCCACAATTCCTGTCAATGAAGCAGTCATTAATGTTTACGCCAAGACACGTGCCAGCCTTGAACTGCAAGGCATCCGTCTCGATGATCTGGATTTGCTCATTGCAAGTACTGCACTCTATCATAACCTTACAGTTGTTACCCACAATATCAAGCACTTCGATAGAATCCCCGGACTGCGAATTGAAGATTGGGAAAACTGCCAGACAGGATTGTAAAAAAAGTGAGAACGATTTGGAGGCGGTATCTATGAGACGAAATATTTACGAGTAGTTCCACCCTTATTTTTATTGAAACAATGAGAAAATATTTTTTATGAAAAATTCGTGGATAATTCGTGTAGCCGAGCGCAGCGGTATAAAATCGTCTTCAAACATTTTATCGGACACCAATAATAATTATTAGGAAGTATATTGACATATATGTCATTAACAAACAAAAGAGGCGATGAACGAATCAATCGAACATCGCCTTTATCTCAGCCGTGCGCTCAGGAGTAAGCTGCTGAACCCCTTTCAGCGGATAGTCAATACCAAGATCATCGTATTTGAATGTACCTAGAGTGTGGTATGGCAGAATGTCAACCTTCTCAACAACAGAATATTGCCGTACATAATCGCGCAGCCTCATCAGCCATTCGTCGCTATCCGTCAGCCCCGGAACCACAACATGCCTTACCCATGTGCGTATGCCACGTCGCTGCAGTTCGTCAAGGAAGAGCAGGTTGTTCTTCTGCTGCACGCCAGTGAGACGCGGGTAAAGGTCCGGATCCATCGTCTTGATGTCCAACAGCACAATGTCTGTATGGTCAAGAACGCTGAATGCCTTTTCGGAACATATCGCTCCACTGGTGTCGAGGCATGTCTGTATGCCATTCTGGTGTGCAAGAATGAAGAGTTCGCGCACAAAGTCAGACTGCATCAACGGCTCACCACCCGACACCGTCAGCCCTCCCGTCTTGATGAAGTTACGGTATCTGAGCACCTCCTCTATCGTCTGCTGAGGTGTCCAGCGGTAATAACCGTCCCTTTTACCCCCTCCCTTGGATATGGACGAGGAAGTTTGACTGGCTTCCGACTGTTCATCCAGCCTTACGGATTCGCCTGTTTCCGGGCTGACAACCTGCCATGTGTCGGGATTATGGCAGAACAGACAACGCAGCGGGCAGCCCTGCATAAACACTATGAAGCGAATTCCGGGACCGTCCACCGTGCCGAAGGATTCAAGAGAGTGAATAACCCCCACCAAACCTCTCGGAGAGGAGGCTTCCTTTAATATTTCTTTCTCATCCATAATGAAAAAGGTAAGTAAAAAATCCCCTCCCCTTCGATGGAGAAGGAGAAGGGAAATACTGTTACATACAGTTGTTAATAGTACGGCTAATAACGTCTAGCTGCTGCTCACGGGTGAGCTTAACGAAGTTCACAGCGTAGCCACTTACGCGGATAGTGAGCTGTGGGTACTTCTCCGGATGCTCCATAGCGTCGAGTAGTAGCTGACGGTCGAAGACGTTGACGTTAAGATGCTGACCTCCATCTGGTGTGAAGTAACCGTCCATGAGATTAACAAGATTGTCAGCCTGCATCTCACGATCAGTGCCGAGAGCCGACGGAGCGATGGCAAATGTGTAAGAGATACCGTCCTTAGAGTGATGGAACGGCAGCTTAGCAACCGAAGCGAGAGCCGCTACGGCACCCTTCATGTCACGCGCATTCATTGGGTTTGCGCCTGGTGCGAATGGTACTCCAGCCTTACGTCCGTCAGGTGTTGCGCCTGTGTTACGTCCATAGACAACGTTGGATGTGATGGTAAGTAGTGACTGGGTAGGTATAGCGTCACGATAAGTGCGATGCTGACGGAGGTACTCCATGAACTTCTCCGTGAGCATAACAGCAATCTGGTCAGTCTCATCGCAGTTGTTCCCGTAAGGCACATACTCACCTTCCTCTATCTCATAGTCAACGGCAAGTCCTGTCTCATCTCGTATGATACGTACCTTGCAGTTCTTCATTGCGGCGATAGAGTCTGTAACAATCGAGATACCGGCAATACCCGTAGCACGTGTGCGCTGAACATCTCCGTCGTGGAGAGCCATCTCGAATGCCTCGTAGTTATACTTGTCGTGCATATAGTGTATAATCTTCAGCGCATTGACGTAGGTCTTTGCGAGCCAGCGCATCATAGCATCGAAGCGTGGCCAGAACTCCTCGTATGTGAGATAGTCGCCTGTGATAGGGCTGAAGCATGGTCCTACCTGGTTGCCGTGCATCTCGTCACGACCGCCGTTGATAGCGTAGAGCATACACTTAGCGAGGTTGGCGCGTGCTCCGAAGAACTGCATCTGCTTACCAATCTTCATTGGTGATACACAGCAAGCAATGCCGTAGTCGTCACCGAGCTCCGGTCTCATGAGGTCATCGTTCTCGTACTGTATTGCACTTGTGTCCATGCTGACCTTTGCGCAGTATTTCTTCCATGCCTTTGGCAGGCGCTCTGACCACAGAACAGTGATGTTTGGCTCTGGTGAAGGACCCATATTATATAAGGTATGGAGGAGTCGGTAGTCGGTCTTTGTTACCATATTGCGTCCGTCGATGCCCATACCACCTACAGAAGCAGTAGCCCAGATAGGGTCTCCAGAGAAGAGATCGTTGTACTCCGGTGTACGAAGGAAACGTACGATGCGTAGCTTCATAACCATCTGGTCTATCATCTCCTGCGCCTCAGACTCAGTGATGAGTCCCTTCTTGAGGTCACGCTGGATGTAGATGTCGAGGAAGGTGCATATACGACCGATAGACATTGCGGCACCGTCCTGATCCTTTACAGCACCGAGGTAACCGAAGTATGTCCACTGAACTGCCTCGCGAGCATTCTGTGCAGGGCGTGTCACGTCGAAACCGTATGCGGCACACATGCGCTCAAACTCCTTGAGAGCATTGATCTGATCGGTAACCTCCTCACGATGGCGCGTTATCTCCTCTGTATATTCCTGAATATCTATACGCTTGTGGTAGCGCTTCTTCTCGGCAATGAGGTTTGCTGTGCCGTAGAGCGCAATACGACGGTAGTCGCCGATGATACGTCCTCTGCCGTAAGCATCAGGCAGACCGGTGATGATATGTGCATGGCGTGCTGCCTTGATGTCGTCGTTGTAAGCTGAGAAGACACCCTCGTTATGCGTCTTGCGATACTTCGTGAAGATCTTTTTTGTGAGAGGATCGAGATCATAGCCATAGGCCATTAGGGCTGCCTCTACCATTCGGATGCCTCCCTTAGGGAAGATGGCTCGCTTAAGAGGGACGTCAGTCTGCACACCTACTATCACCTCGTTGTCCTTGTCTATGTAACCTGGTCCATAAGCGTCGATGCTCTGAGGCATACGGGTCTCTACGTCATAAACGCCCTTCTCGCGTTCTACCTTGAACATCTCGGAGAGTTTAGCCCACAGCTTATTGGTCTTGTCGGTAGGTCCAACGAGGAATGACTCATCGCCATCGTATGGCTCATAGTTGTGCTGAATAAAGTCACGGACATCAATCTCACGCTTCCAGACTGTTCCCTGGAAGTCTTCCTGGAGGTTGCTTAAAATCATAATCTTCTGTTTCTTTTTTTTATATTAACTAACTGACTATTGTATATATTTTTCTATATCTTTGCTATGCGAAAAGGCATGGAGACTGCTTTTTGCTAGTGCAAAGGTACTGCTTTTTCCTGACATATCAAAGAATATTGTTGTTCTTGATGAAAAATACCCGAATATTGCTATATGGAGATTACAATGCAAAGTGAATAAGATTAGTTATGGTATGGACATAAAAAAAATGTTGCAACGACTATAAAATATAATCATTGCAACATTTCCTATTTAATGATGTATGGCTTTTGCTTGTCGTGTAGGTGACATGCCGTAGTTTTATGCGCCAACCTTTGGAAGCTGTGCGAGAGCAGCCTGTATCTCCTCGTCGGTAGGGATGTAGTCGCCCATCTCGCCGTCGTTGAACTTCTGGTAAGCCATGAGGTCGAAGTAGCCTGTGCCCGAGAGGTTGAAGACGATAACCTTCTCCTCGCCTGTCTCCTTGCACTTCAGTGCCTCGTCGATGGCAGCACGTATAGCGTGAGAAGACTCTGGAGCTGGTAGGATACCCTCAGCGCGTGCGAAGATCTCTGCAGCCTCGAAGACCTGTGTCTGCTCGTAGGCACGTGCCTCGAAGAGACCCTGATGGTAGAGCTCAGAGAGGATTGGTGACATACCGTGGAAGCGGAGACCGCCGGCGTGGTTAGCAGAAGGTATGAACTGTGAGCCTACGGTGTACATCTTAGCGAGTGGGCAGATCTTACCTGTGTCGCAGAAGTCGTAAGCATATACGCCACGTGTGAACGATGGGCATGATGCTGGCTCAGCACCGATAATCTTATAGTCTGCCTCGCCACGGAGCATCTCACCAAGGAATGGTGATGCGAAGCCACCGAGGTTTGAGCCACCGCCTGTACAGCCGATGAGGATGTCTGGCTTGATGCCGAGCTTCTTCAGTGCTGCCTGAGCCTCAAGACCGATGATGGTCTGGTGGATGAGCACCTGGTTGAGCACTGAACCGAGAACGTAACGGTAGCCCTCGTTTGTTACTGCAGCCTCTACAGCCTCAGAGATAGCGCAGCCGAGTGAACCTGTAGTGCCAGGGTGCTCTGCGTTGATCTTCTTACCAACCTCTGTTGTCATGGATGGTGAAGGAACGATGTTACCACCGTATGTGCGGATAACCTCGCGGCGGAATGGCTTCTGCTCGTACGAGCACTTTACCATATACACCTTGCAGTCGAGTCCGAAGAACTGTGTTGCCATAGAGAGGGCAGTACCCCACTGTCCGGCACCTGTCTCTGTCGTTACGCCCTTGAGTCCCTGTGCCTTTGCGTAGTAAGCCTGCGCTACTGCGGAGTTGAGCTTATGTGAACCAGAGGTGTTGTTACCCTCGAACTTATAGAATATCTTGGCTGGTGTGCCGAGAGCCTTCTCAAGGAACTCTGCGTGTACGAGTGGTGATGGACGGAACATGCGGTAGAAGTTCAACACTTCTTCCGGAATGTCGAACCACTTTGTATCGTTGTCAAGCTCCTGCTTGTTGAGTTCTGTACAGAAGATAGGGTTCATCTCCTCGATGGTCAGTGGCTGACCTGTTCCAGGATTGATCAGTGGTGCTGGCTTTACCTTCATGTCAGCGCGCACGTTGTACCATTTGGTAGGTATCTCGTCTTCCGCGAGATAGGTCTTGTAAGGAATTTTCTTTTCCATTGTTTAGTGTTGTTATGTCTATATAGTTTTCTTTATGCAGTCTCCAAGTCTTCTTCGTCCTTGTCGAAGAATCTGACGTAAATGAAACCCGAAATTGCTATAAATGCTATAAGTGCATAAACAAAATAAATTCTTGTTACTGGATCATTCATCATCTTACCTCCTATTTTTATTTTTGTTACGATTCTTTTCACGTTGTTTGTCCTTTTTATCCTGTCTTCTCAATATATAAAGACCAAGACCTAAACACATGAAAACAACAGTTGCACCAAGTGCATAAATACCATCATCTGATAAATTACCAAAAATATTAGACAACAGTAACGCTGTCACTACGTATTTGGCTATATCGAGTATCCATTTTGCAAATTCTCTTTCCATCATTAACGGATATTTTGTGCAAAGTTACAACAATTATCTTAAACTTCCAAACATTTTGGAGATAATTTTGCGGTTTTGTGGTTTGGTGGTTTTGCGGTTAATATCCTAGTTTTGTAACTGTTTGTACTATCAACCCTTTGGTTCGCTGACGAC
>CAMADY010000001.1 GCA_945831805.1 uncultured Prevotellaceae bacterium | reverse complement strand
GAACGTGGTCGAGACCACCGTAACCGATATCGTAAGAAGCACCGTCACCACCGATGATCCACTGTGAACGCTTAACGAGGTAGTGATCAAGAGTCTTGAGCTCAGCGCAAACTGGGCAGCCCTTAGCAGCGCACTCAGCGATCATTGGCTTAAGGATAGCAGCAAGACGCTTTGTCTCAGCAGCATCCTCACGCTTCTCGATCCACTCAGCAGCAGCAGCCTTGAACTCTGCAGATGGCTGATCCATCTCGATAACCTCCTGGAAGAGCTTAGCAACGCGCTCCTTCATCTTCTTGTTACCGATTACCATACCAAGACCGAACTCACAGAAGTCCTCGAAGAGAGAGTTGTCGAATGCAGGACCCTGACCCTTCTCGTTTGTTGTGTAAGGTGTTGATGGGATAGAAGCAGAGTAGATTGAAGAACAACCTGTTGCGTTAGCGATGATCTCACGGTCACCGAAGAGCTGAGAGATGAGCTTGACGTATGGAGTCTCACCACAACCAGAGCAAGCGCCTGAGAACTCAAAGAGAGGTGTAGCGAACTGAGAGTTCTTTGGAGACTGTGTGATGTCAACGAGATCCTGCTTAGACTTAACGTTCTTAACGAGGTAGTCCCAACCAGCAGCGAGGTCGATCATCTCCTGAGCGTCTGGGTTGTAAGGAACCATTGTGAGAGCCTTCTCACCCTTCTTACCAGGACAAACGTCAACACAGTTACCACATCCGAGACAGTCAAGTGGAGCTGGCGCGATAACGAAGTGCATGCCAGCGAGAGCCTTAGGAGCCTTGATGTCCTGAGTCTGACCGTTGAAGCCAGCCTTCTCCTCGTCAGTAAGAACGAATGGACGGATAGCAGCGTGAGGACAAACGAAAGAACACTTGTTACACTGGATACAGTTCTCTACATTCCATACAGGAACGAATGCCTCAACACCACGCTTCTCGTAAGCAGCAGTACCGTTCATCCAAGTACCGTCAACAGTGTTGTGCTTAACGAAGTCAGAAACCTTAAGGAGGTCACCTGCCTGTGCGTTGATAGGACGAACGAGCTCCTTAACGAATGCTGGAGCATCATCCTCCTTAGGAGCGTCAGCTGGGAGGTTAGCCCATGCTGGATCAACAGCGAGCTGCTTGTACTCACCACCGCGATCAACAGCAGCGTAGTTCTTATCAACAACGTCCTGACCCTTCTTACCGTAAGACTTAACGATGAACTTCTTCATCTGCTCTACAGCGAGGTCAACAGGAATTACCTCTGTGATACGGAAGAATGCAGACTGGAGGATAGTGTTGGTACGGTTACCAAGACCGATCTCCTGAGCAATCTTTGTAGCGTTGATGTAGTAAACCTTGATGTTCTTCTCAGCGAATACCTTCTTAACGTTGTTAGGGATGAAGTTAACGAGCTCCTCGCCCTCGAAGATTGTATTGAGGAGGAATGAACCATTCTCACGGATACCACGTGTAACGTCGTACATGTTGAGGTAAGCCTGAACGTGACATGCTACGAAGTTAGGTGTCGTGATCTGATATGTAGAACGGATTGGCTCGTCACCGAAACGGAGGTGAGAACATGTGAAGCCACCAGACTTCTTAGAGTCGTATGAGAAGTAAGCCTGACAGTGCTTGTCAGTGTTGTCACCGATGATCTTTACAGAGTTCTTGTTAGCACCAACAGTACCGTCAGCACCAAGACCGAAGAACTTACACTCCTGGATAGAAGCACCACCGAGAGCCATCTCCTCAACTGCAGGGAGAGAGAGGTTTGTAACGTCATCAACGATACCAACGGTGAAGTGGTTCTTTGGCTGTGGGAGCTCGAGGTTGTTGAATACAGAGATGATCTTAGCTGGAGTAACCTCAGAAGAACCGAGACCATAACGACCACCAACGATCATTGGACGATTCTCTACATCGTAGAATGCAGACTTAACGTCGAGGTAAAGTGGCTCACCCTCTGCACCTGGCTCCTTAGTACGGTCAAGTACAGCAACCTTCTTAGCTGTCTTAGGCATAGCAGCGAGGAGGTACTTAACAGAGAATGGACGATAGAGGTGAACGTTGATCATACCAACCTTCTTACCCTGAGACTGGAGGTAGTCGATAGCCTCCTTAGCAGCCTCACAAGCAGAACCCATAAGGATGATTACGTTCTCTGCGTCCTCAGCACCATAGTAGTTGAAGCAGTGATAGTCACGACCTGTGATCTCTGTCATCTTCTGACAGTACTTCTCTACTACGTCAGGAATAGCGTCATAGTATGTGTTGCAAGCCTCACGGTGTGTGAAGAACTCGTTAGGGTTCTCAGCAGTACCACGTGTAACAGGACGCTCAGGAGTGAGTGCACGGTTACGGAAGTCCTCAACGAACTCCATTGGTGTGATAGCCTTGATATCCTCCATGTCCATTACCTCAATCTTGTGATACTCGTGAGAAGTACGGAAACCATCGAAGAAGTTAACGAATGGTACCTTTGTCTCAAGAGTAGCGAGGTGAGGAACGGCTGTAAGGTCCATTACCTCCTGTACAGATGAAGAAGCGAACATAGCGAAACCTGTCTGACGACAAGCCATTACGTCCTGGTGATCACCGAAGATACAGAGAGCGTGTGAAGCGAGTGTACGAGCAGAAACGTCGAATACACATGGAAGGAGCTCACCAGCGATCTTGTACATGTTAGGAATCATGAGGAGAAGACCCTGAGAAGCAGTGTAGGTCGTTGTCAGAGCACCAGCCTGGAGAGAACCGTGAACTGCACCCGCAGCACCGCCCTCAGACTGCATTTCCTGTACGAGAACTTCCTGACCCCACATGTTCTTACGACCACGTGCAGACCAGTCATCAGTGTGCTCCGCCATTGGAGATGATGGAGTGATTGGGTAGATAGCAGCAACCTCAGTAAACATATAGCTTACGTGAGCAGCAGCCTCGTTACCATCACAAGTGATAAACTTTTTTTCTTTAGCCATTTTTGTTATTTAAGATAATAAAGTTAATATAATAAGTATATTAGTTTTTCCTTATTTGTTAGTTTTCTTTTCGTACAGACACTACACCTTATATTATTATAAAGGATGAGCATCACGTTGTTTTTATAGTTTCGTCATCAGTAAACAAATCCAAGAAGCCATAGCGGAATCGTCTTTGGACCATACGAGTTGTCGCTATACTGGCAATAGATGGTACCGTTGCTACCGAGTCTCGGAATATCCCTTGCGGTACATACCTTGAAATGCTTCTCTCCATCGATGGTATAGAACTGTTCCTTGCCAGTCTGGTTCACCTTATGGTCTTTCCACATAGTGTTGACAAAGAAGGTCTCCATCTGAGTCTGCTGATGGAAGTCAATCGGTATAATAGCCTGATAGAGGTTCGGATTATGCAGCATCACCTTAGTAGGTTTCTTAGGGAACTTCTGACCTACAGGGTAAATGATGTTTATGAGTCTAGCATCAGCAAGGTATTTGATGTAGTTCATCACCGTAGCGCGGCTTGTCTGTATCTCCTCAGCGAGATGGCTGATATTCGGTGCTACAGGTCCTGCCGTAGCGAGGAGGTAGAACAACTTTTTGATCTTCGTAAGATACTTCAGTTCTATCTGTTTGATCATCAGAATATCAACCTCGGTCATCATATTCATTGACTTGAGGAGATTCTCTTTGAAGTCATCGTGCTCCATGAAGATAGGATAGAATCCATGCTTCACATATTCATGGAAATACGGCATCGGATCAACCTTTGACAGTATGTCGTCAATGATATGCTCCCTGTTTCTCAGCGCATCGTCGAGTGAGACAAATCTGAAGTCCAATCCGGTACGGAGATTCAGATATTCCCTGAACGAGAATCCTCTGAGGTTGTAGCTCTTTACTATTTCACCCAGCTCAGGGTTTTCTTTCTTCAGACGCATGACACTCGAACCAGCAAAGATAATCTTCAGCTTCGGATACATGTCATAACATCTGCGCAGCTCCCTACTCCAGTCAAACTGCTTATAGACTTGGTCTATGAGCAACACCCTACCTCCCTGTCTGTAGAAATCTCCAGCAAAGTCTGCAATACCTCTTCCCTGAAAATAAAAGTTATTCATGTTGATATAGAGGCATCTGTGATCATTGACATCAAAGCGTTCCTTGGCATATTGCAACAGAAACGTTGTCTTTCCGACTCCACGAGTGCCTTTGATACCTATCATTCTTGCACTCCAATCCACTTCATCCATCAATCCCCTCCTTACAGGTGCATTGAAGTTTTCGACGAGGTATCTATGAGTGCGATAGAATTCTTCCATTTCTTTGGTATTTTGCAAGTGGTTACTACCACTATTTTTCATTTCAGATACAAAGGTATATAAAATTCCTCAATTTGCAAAGCAGACTTTACAAAAACTTTGTTTTTTTAGTTTTTTTCACAGTTGGATTAAAAAAAAATGCGAAATGAGTTGCAAAATCATCCTTTTGTAACTCATTCCGCACCTATAATCCATCAAACACGCTGTACAAGACGCACGCCTTTCACACCACGTATTTTTTTCATCAGGCTTTCAAGCTTCGTATTGTCATCGACCTTTACCGTTATAGATCCCTTGAACAAGCCGTCGCGACTGTCTATATTGATGCCACGGATAGAGATATGCTCCTCCTTTGAAATAACGGAAGTGATGTTGTTGACGATGCCGATATCATCGTTTCCTACCACCTGCAATGTGATGTCATACTGTTCGGAACCCTTTCCGCTCCATTGCGCCTTAAGTATTCTGTATCCATATCTCTGACGCATGTCGGTAGCATTCGGGCAGTCGTTTCGATGAATCTTAATACCACCAGAAACACTCACAAAGCCAAAGACATCGTCACCGTAAATCGGGTTACAGCATTTTGCCAACTGATAGTCCAGTCCTTTAATATTCTTGTCTATCACAAGGACGTCCGACGAAAGACGCTTTGAATCATTGCCACCCTCCGACGTATTGTCCCTCATGACAAATTCCGAAGCCGAACGTGGTGTAACAGAGTCCTGTCCTACCGCTACTCCGTTCACCACAGCCGTTCCGTCGCGCATCTCAAGATACTTATCAATTACAGTCAGGACATCGAGTTGCTCGTTGGCAATAGCGATAAAGAAGTCTGACGCATCCTTATAGCCCATTTTCTTAATAAGCTGATGCATAAGACTTTCGTCGATTTCAATCTTCCTATTCTTGAACCTTCGTTCAAGTAGTTCTTTAGCGAACATGCCCTCCTGAGCCTGTGCTTCTGATAGAGCATGGCGTATCTTTGATTTAGCATGAGAGGTGGTAGCCCATCCCAGCCAATCGCGCTTTGGCTTCTGTGATGCCGAGGTGATAATTTCCACTGTATCACCCGAATGCAGTTCCTCACGTATCGTCACGTTCTTTCCGTTCACGCGAGCTCCCACGCATTGGTTTCCTATGCGAGAATGTATGAGGTATGCGAAGTCCAGCACCGTGGCATTAGCAGGGAATTTCTTTATCTCACCTTTCGGAGTGAAGACGTACACCTCGTCCTCATATAAGTCCTTACGGAACTGGTCCATTACCTGCATGTCATCGCCAGCCTCCAGGGCAGAACGGATTGCCGAGAGCCACTCATCCATACCGCCACCAGCCTTCACCCCCTTGTAACGCCAGTGCGCCGCAAGGCCTTTCTCAGCCACTTCGTCCATGCGCTCGGTGCGTATCTGCACCTCCACCCATTTATTCTCCGGCCCAAGCACCGTGATATGTAGCGACTCATAGCCATTACTCTTCGGAACGGAGAGCCAGTCACGAAGTCTTTTCGGGTTCGGCTGATACATATCCGTGATGATGGAATACACCTGCCAGCACTCCATCTTCTCATTCTGAGGTTCAGACTCCAGGATGATACGTATGGCAAAGAGGTCATAGACACCTTCGAAGCCACACTTCTGTTTCTTCATCTTCTGCCAGATGGAGTGTATGGATTTCGTGCGTCCCTTCATGTGGAACTTCAGGCCCACAGCCTCCAGCTTCTCGCGAATAGGACCTATAAAGTCCTGGATGTACCTGTCGCGAACCCTCTTCGTTGCCGAGAGTTTCTCCTTGATCATATAATATGCATCATGCTCCAGATACTTCAGCGAGAGATCCTCAAGCTCACTCTTAAGCATGTAGAGTCCGAGCTTGTGCGCCAGAGGTGCATAGAGATAGCTTGCCTCCTCTGCCACACGTCGCTGCATCTCCATATTCTCCGTATCACGGATTTCCCTCATCACGTTCACACGGTCTGCTATCATGATGAGTATCACCCTCATATCCTCTGCGAACGAAAGCAGTAGATTCCTGAAATTCTCCGACTCTATGACAGGCGTTCTCCTATACAGTTCCTGAACCCTTAGCAGTCCACGAAGGATAGCAGAGACACCTGGTCCGAAGAGTTGCTCGACAGTATCCATGGCAAGTCCTTCCCCTCCATCAGCCTCTTTACTCTTGCTGATGAGCGGATAGATGATGGTAGCCATCAGGCCGTCACGCCTCAACCCTATCTCTTCCACCGCTATATATGCAGTCTGGAGTGACATTAGCAGCGGATTGAGTCCAAAGACGTCACGCTCCATCACTCCCTTCTCCATAGCGTCATAAATAAGACGACGCAACTTCTCCTCATCATCGGGAAGTAGCGTCGCCCCAACAAGATTGCGGAGACTGTCAACGAGTTCCACTATCTTCTTTTTCTCTATGTCTGTAAATGATAACATGCAAATAACTAATAAGTTTTTTCCTTAAATACTAATTACCTTACGTATTATCACTTGGTAATCAGCATTTTTTACTTTGCCTCCGTCATGTCGCCCTCTATATACAGGCGAACCATCTCCGGTGTACCGTTTGTACGTACCGTGATCGTCTTCTTGAAGTGACCAGGGAACTTGCCCTTACCATTGTACGTCACCTCTACGGTTCCCTTCTCTCCTGGCTTCACCGGAGTCTTGGTATATTTAGGAACTGTACATCCGCACGATGCCACAGCCTGATTGATAATCAGCGGAGCATCTCCGGTATTGGTGAATGTGAATGTACACTTCACGATAGGATTAGCCTCTGAGAACGTGCCATAGTTATGGCTTGTCTTGTCAAAGCGTATCTCTGCCTTCTGGGCAAATGATGCGAGAGTGATGCCCAGGAGGGCAACAATCATCAGTATTTTCTGTTTCATTTTCTTTTCTCCTTATTTAATATTATAGGAATCAATCTTCAAGCGGGAAGCGCTACGCTTTCCCTGTCTGTTTATTTCTATGACGCCCTGTCCGCATCAAGGTTTAAACCAGTTCGAAAATCCGAGATGGTGTCTTGCGCTTCAGGTCCTCCACGAGGAAGTCTTTTCCTGCAATAATGCCATATCCCCTCAGCGTCATCTCCACTGTCTTCAGTGCAAGCACCGGATGGTTGTTCTCCTCGCTGAGGTGACAGAGCCATACGTGCTTCAGTTCGCTGGTGGCAAAATTGGCAATAGCCTCGCCGCAGTCCTTGTTTGAGAGATGTCCCGTAGGACCGTCAATCCTTACCTTCAGATGCTGCGGATAAGGTCCGTTCTTAAGCATCTCGGTATCGTAGTTCGCTTCCAGCACGAGGTAGTTCGCCTCGCCGATGAACTGCTGCATCTCCTCCGTCACATGTCCCACGTCGGTCATAAGGCAGAACGTCACGCCCTCGGCTTCTATACGGTATCCCACATTGCCAGAGCTGTCATGAGGCACAGCAAACGATGTGACATAGAAGTCGCCAATCTTTGTGCGTTCTCCCTTGTCCATCACCTTTACGTTATTCTCCGGAACCTTCTTCTGCACGCAATAGTTGCGTTGGATGCCTGCGTGAACCTCTTTCGTTGCATAGACAGGAATACCATATTCCGAACTGAGCACGCCGACGGTCTTGATGTGGTCAGCATGATCATGAGTAATCAATATATGTTTGACGCTTTCGAGTGACAGACCGTACGAGTGCATGAATTTCTTCACATTGCGCACACCCACACCTGCATCTATCAGCAGAGCGTCACTGGCTGTCTGGAGATAGTAACAATTTCCGCTACTCCCGCTGCCAAGAGACAAGAATTTGAGCATTTTAATTTAAAATTTGTGCAAAAGTAACAAAAAAATATGGTATTTCCAAAAAAAATACCTACCTTTGCCATAATTTTAAGAAGAATTAAATAAATAAACACCCGTTTTCTAACAAATCGATACATGGCGAAAGACATTTTTCCATCCTCAGCCTCCACCAATCCTACACTCACCGTCTATAAGGCTAGTGCCGGAAGTGGTAAGACGTTCACCCTTGCCGTAGAATACATAAAGCTCCTCATCAACAACCCTTGGGCATACGAGGGCATCCTTGCTGTAACCTTCACCAACAAGGCTACAGAAGAAATGAAGATGCGTATTCTCTCGCAGCTCTACGGCCTATGGAAGCAGCTGCCTTCTTCCGAGGGTTACATGAAGGAGGTGACTACCTCCCTCCAACTGTCAGAGAAGCAGGTATCCGAGAATGCCCGCCGTGCCCTTCACAACCTTCTCCACAACTATCATTTCTTCAAGGTTCAGACCATCGACACCTTCTTCCAGAGCGTCCTCCGCAATCTTGCCAGGGAACTCCAGCTCAATGCCAATCTGCGTGTGGGTCTCAACACGAAGGAGGTTGTCAGCGAGGCGGTCGATAGCCTCATCGACTCCATCCCCGACGATGCCGAACTCATGAAATCCATCATGGGTTACATAGAATACAACATGGATGAGAAAGGCCGTTGGAACATCACTTCCAACATCAAGAAGTTCGGAACCACAATCTTTGAAGAGACCTACAAGATGAAGCGCAAGGAGCTCAACGATGTGCTTCGCAATCCTGATTTCATCAACGATTTCCGCAAGCAGCTGATACTTAAAGTAAAGCAACTGAGAAAGCATTATATCTCATTAGGTACAAAGATGTTGCAGCTCTGCGTTAATGCAGAGAAGAATACAACTGGCGAGAGCATAGAGGTAGATGACTTCGCACGCAAGTCAACAGGTCCTATAGGTTATTTCGTCAAGCTGTCAAAGGGACTTTTCGACGCAGACGACTTCTTCACCAGCACCATGCAGAACGCCATGGACGATGCCACGAAATGGTACACCAAGACCTCAAAGAAGAAGGAAGCCATCTCACTTCTTGCGGAGCGTCACCTTATGCCGACAATGCGCGAGACGGAGGAGCAGCGAATGAAGGATGTCATATTCTGTAAGTCGGCACATCTCACCCTCAGCCACCTCGACGACCTGAGCCTCCTACACAAGATTGAGGAGTCCGCGCACGACCTTAACGAGGCCTCCCAGCGCTTCATGCTCAGCGACACACAGAGCATGCTCCACGAGATTATCGGCGAGAATGACTCACCCTTCATCTTCGAGAAGATCGGAGCATATCTGGAGCATGTCATGATAGATGAGTTCCAGGATACCAGCACCATACAGTGGGCAAACTTCAAGACGCTGTTGAGAGACTGCATGAGCCATGGCAACCAGAACCTCATCGTAGGTGATGTCAAGCAGAGCATCTACCGTTTCCGTTCCGGTGACTGGCGACTCCTCAACGACATCGACAAGGAGTTTTCCGAGGGTGAGATTGACCATCAGCCAAAGAAGACCAACTGGCGTTCCTGCCGCAACGTCATAAACTTCAACAACACCATATTGCGCCTCATTGCCGACCTTGAGGTGGAGGCACTGGCTGAACTTGATGCAGAGAAGGCAGCAAGTCTAAAGAAGGCCTACGCCGATGTCGAGCAGCTCATTCCCGACAACCACGCCGGTACCACGGGACTAGTACACATCGACATGCTGCCGTCACAGAAACTCACCGACGATATGAATGCCCTCATGCAGCAAAAGACCTTTGAGTTAATAAAAGACCTTGTCGATAAAGGCATTCCGCAGAAGGACATCGCCATCCTCATGCGCAAGAAGAAGCAGATTCCGACCCTCGCGAAGTTTATTGAAGAGGAGAGCGACGGACTGATTCACATCGTCTCTGCCGAGGCATTCCGCCTTGATGCCTCACTGGCAGTACGCATCGTCATCAATGCCATGCGAATCATTCTCAACCCTTCCGACATGCTCTCAGAGATGGCTCTCCGCCATGACCTTGCAACAGACATCCCTTTGCTCTTCACCAATTACACGAAGGAGCTGTCCGCACTCTCACTGCACGACCTTGCGGAGAGACTCATCGGCATATTCCGCCTTGACGAAATGACCGACCAGGGCGCATACCTCACGGCATTCTTCGACAGTCTCCAGAAGTTCTCCACGGAGAAGTCACCACTCCTCGAAGACTTCCTTGAGGCATGGGACGACGACATCTCCTCCAAGACCATTGAGGCAGCAGAGTCCGACGGCGTACGAATCCTCACCATCCACAAGAGTAAGGGATTGGAGTTCTCGCATGTCATACTGCCATACTTCAACTGGAATGGTGACCCGGAGGTGGCAACGACGATATGGACCACGCCGACGCAGGAACCTTTCAGCAAGCTTCCTGTCATTCCCGTTGACTACAAGAGCAGCAAATCGTTCGAGAACACCGTCTTCGAACCATTCGGACACGAAGAATACGTGCAGAATGTCGTTGACAACCTCAACCTCCTCTACGTTGCAATGACGCGTGCCTGCCACTCCTTATTCATAATAGGAGAGAACACCACGGATAAATTCAACCGTTCGCAGATGCTCAGCAAGGCAATAGAGCTGCTGCCATCAGAGATTGACGGTCAGGAGGTTCATATACATGAGTATGAAAAAGACGATGCAAAAGCCATCGAGGTAATCTACGGCTCACTTCCAATCACGAAGTCCGCTCATGAAGAGTCGTCCGAGAGTGCAAACGTCTTCGAGCCCAACGTCACCAACATCCCCGTCGCCTTCCGTTCCGTTGAGAGCACTGCGGAGTTCCGTCAGAGCAACGACAGCCGACGCTTTGCCGACGACAGCATCGACGAGACCGACCGCCAGCGCTACATCCGCATGGGAACCGTCATGCATCAGGTGTTCTCGCTCATCAACACCCTCGACGACCTGGAGCCTACGCTGCGTCGCATGGAGTTCGACGGCACGCTCTATGGCGAAGACATGACGCACCAGCAGATCGTCAATGATATCATGGACAAGTTCAAGGATCCGCAGGTGGCAGACTGGTTCTCACCAAGGTGGAAGGTATATAACGAGTGTACCATCATAACGCCATCAGGAGAGCATCGTCCCGACCGTGTCATCACCGATGGCAGCGAGACCATCGTCATCGACTTCAAGTTCGGTGTGCCTCACGACCCATACCGTGCGCAGGTTCTTGACTACATGCATCTCCTCCAGAAGATGAACATGCCTAACGTCAGGGGTTACCTATGGTACGTCTCCCTCAATAAGATTGTTGAAATAAAATAGGTTACACATACCCCGGCAACATCATTGAAATAAATAGGTTACACATACCCGGGCAATATATCAAAACGAACGAACCCAACAACCCTCATCACCCAATGACCACATTCCTCGACATTGTCGTAAAAGACATTCTACATAAGCACGGCACAGACCTTGCACAGCTCACCATCGTATTCCCAAACAAACGAGCATCACTATTCTTCAACACCGCCCTTGCAGAGCAGTGTGACGGTCCTGTATGGAGCCCTCGCTACACCACCATCAGCGAACTCTTCTGCCAAAACTCCACCCTCGCCCTTGCAGATAGAATAACGCTTGTCTGCCAACTTTACGAGAGTTACGTCAAGGTTACGGGCTCGCAGGAGACCCTCGACCAGTTCTACCCATGGGGTGAGATGATGCTCTCCGACTTCGACGACATCGACAAGCACCTCGCTCCTGCCGACAAGGTCTTCATCCTCCTTAGCAACATCCACGAAATGGACGACTGGACGTTCCTCGAAAAGGAGCAGATAGAAGTCCTCAAACAGTTCTTCCGCAACTTCACCGACGACCATGACAGTCGTCTCAAGCAGCGTTTCCTTCAGCTATGGAACAAAATCGGCGACATCTATAGCGACTATCGCGAGCGCCTCCTCTCACAAGGCATAGCCTACGAGGGACTTCTCTACCGTAGCGTGATAGAAGGTAATGCACTTTTTACTGCCGACACCGCATCACCATCCGCACAAAAGTACATCTTCGTCGGTTTCAACCTTCTCAACGACGTGGAACAGAAGCTCTTCGCCATGGTGAAGCAGTCGTCGGACGCCTTCTTCTATTGGGACTTCGACCACTACTACCTCACCGACAACGAGGCAGGCCGCTTCATCAAGGAGCATCTCCAGCAGTTCCCTAACGAGCTGCCTACCGACCATCCGACGTACAGCACCTTCACAAAGCAGAAGGACGTCACCTTCATCTCTTCGCCGACGGAAGACCTGCAGGCTCGATACATCCACGAATGGCTCACGCCCGAACGCATCAATGCTGGTCGCAAGACGGCTATCGTACTGGCTGACGAGTCGCTCCTGGAGACTGTGCTTCACTGCCTTCCCGAGAGCGTGGAGCACGTCAACATCACAACGGGCTATCCTCTGGCACAGACCTCGGTAGCATCGCTCGTAAGCCTCGTAGCACAGATGCTGCAGAGGTCAACGTACAAGCTTCGCACCGTCAACCCTATACTGCGCCATCCCCTCGCACGGTACATCTCATCGGGCGTTGACGAGGTGTATGCCACCATCAACAAGCAAAAGATATTCTACCCTACCCTCGACGATCTCTGTGTTGTGAACGAAAACGAAGATGAAACGCTGCACTACGAAAACGAAGACGAAAACGAAAACGAAGACGTTAACAAAGACGAGAACCTGCTTCAGCTCTTCACTCCCCTTCGCAACACTGACGACTGCACGGAGATCAACCAGCGTCTGATATGGCTCGTAAAGCTCATAGCACAGCGGCAGGAGGAGCAGTCGCCACTCATCAGCGAGGCACTCTTCCGTATATACACCATACTCAACCGTCTCGCAGCACAGCCACTAGAGCAATGGTCCTTCTCGCTCTACCAGAAGCTCATAACGCAGATTATCCAGACCACCACGATACCGTTCCACGGCGAACCGATAATCGGCATACAGGTGATGGGAATTCTCGAAACGCGCAACCTGGACTTCGACCACATGCTTCTTCTCTCATGCAACGAAGGCAAGCTTCCTGCAAAGGTCAGCGACTCGTCGTTCATTCCTCACTCCATACGCAAGTCGTTCGGACTCACCACGATAGACAACAAGGTAGCCATCTACGCCTACTATTTTCACCGACTCCTCCAGAGAGCCAACGACATTGAGGTGACCTACAACAGTTCCACCTCCGACACGCAGTCAGGCGAAATGTCACGCTTCATGCTGCAGATGCTTGCAGAGAGTCCGCTAAAAATATCGCGCAAGGCACTGAAGCCCGGTCAGGGCGAGGCGACACGCGAAGCCGAAACCGTAGTAGAGAAGACCGACGAGATGCTTCAGCAGCTCATCGACAAGGGATTCTTCTCGCCATCGGCACTCGGCTCATTCCTTCGCTGTCCTATGAAGTTCTACTTCAAGCACATCCTCGGAATCAGCGACAATAAGGATGACGACGAAGAGGAGATGGATGCCAAGGCGTTCGGCGACATCTTCCACCGTGCGGCAGAACTGCTCTACACGCCTTTTATAGGAAAGCAGGTAACGAAAGGCATCATCGAGGATATGCTCAAGCCATCGGCACAGCCACTGCTCATGCGCTATATAGACCAGGCATTCCGCGAGATTCTCTTCAACCTCAAGGACTCCTCACGCCCTACCCCACGCATGGGCGGACTGCAGATTCTAAACCGTGAGATGGTTCACCGTTTCCTGCTGAAGCTACTGCGCTACGACCTCCGCAATGCACCGTTCATCATTGAGGGACTGGAGCACAAGGCATACGGCAAGGTCGTTGCCACGACACCATTCGGCGAAAAGACATTCACCGTAGGAGGTATTATAGACCGCCTCGACATCTGTGACGACACGATACGTATTATAGACTATAAGACAGGCCGTTACGAGAAACTCACGATAAAGGACATCCCTACAATCTTCTCACTTGAAAAGATGACGGGACATGCAGACTATTTCCTTCAGGCTATGCTGTACTCATGCATCATACGCAACAGCTACTCCACCGTCCACAAGGTCATGCCGATGCTCCTCTACCCTGTCAAGGCAGACTCCCCGGACTTCTCTCCAAAGCTGTCCGTCAGCCGCCAGCCTATCGATGACATCATGCCTCTGCGCGAGGAGTTCATGGACAATATCCGCCAGCTTATAGAGCACATTCTCGACAAGAACACGCCGTTCCATCGCTGCGCAGACACCAAGCAGTGCACGAACTGTCCGTTCAGGAATTTCTGTTAAGGAAACAACGAGAGCTGTTAAATAAAAATACTTTTTGCATTCTGATTATCATTTGACATCAATACACCCTGATGTCGGTGATAATCTGTGCACCTACCTGAGCATTCAACTGGGCTACGAGGTTGGTGCGGTTCATCTGCAGGTCTGCCCTCACGGCAGGGTTCATAATCTTCACCCACAACGTCTGGTTGCGTATCTGCAGATCTTCGGTATTTTGCGCATAGACAGCCCCTGCAACGTCCGGCCATGAAGCGATGAGCTGACGCTGCAGATAAGGCGTCTCAAGTCCATTATTACGCATAAACGCCTTTACCAAATCCTGTAGATGCTGTGGATGTCTTTTGAACATTCTTACGATTTCAGTTGTATCTGTCCATCAGAGACAGTATAGAGATGATAGTGGAACGTGCTGTTTGAGAGTATCCTGTCGAGATGCTCGCGGTTCGTATCGGTGATGAATATCTGTCCGAAGTCCTCGCCCGCCACCATCTGAACAATCTGTTCCACACGCTTTGCGTCGAGCTTGTCGAAGATATCGTCGAGCAGCAGCAGCGGCGTTGTGGCACTCATGGTCTGTCTTAGGAAATCGAACTGCGCAAGCTTCAGGGATATGACGTATGTCTTCGTCTGTCCCTGGCTGCCCTCACGCTTCATTGGGTAACCGTCGATGAGCATTTCGAGGTCATCGCGATGGATGCCGTGAAGCGAATAGCCTACGGCACGGTCCTTATGGCGGTCACGCTGTATGACGTCGAGGAGTGGCCCTCTGTCACAATGTGATGTATATCTGAGTGATACGCTCTCCTTCTGTCCGCTGATACGCTGATAGATAGCGTTGAAGACAGGTATGAAGCGTTCCACGAAATCCTTTCGCTTCTGGTGGATAGCCTCTCCGTTCTGCGCCATCTCCTCCTCCCATAATGCGAGGAGCAGGGCATCGGGCTCCTCCTCCATCTTCAGGAGGGTGTTGCGCTGTTGCAGAGCCTTGTTGTATCGGTTGAGGTAATCGATGTATGTGTTGTCGTACTGGGCAATGACGATGTCGAGGAACTTGCGGCGCTCCTCGCTGCCTCCGGAGATTAGCGTCACATCGTCCGGTGAGACGATGATGAGTGGCAGCAGTCCAATATGCTCCGACAACTTCTTGTATGCCTTCTTGTTGCGCTTGAAGGACTTTTTTGTCCCACGCTTCATGCCGGCATAGATCTCTTCCTCCGTCTCGCCGTCATCATGTGAATACGTACCCTGAAGCATGAAGAAGTCCGCCTCATGGCGTATCATCTGCGAGTCGATGTTTCCGAACATTGAGTGGGTGAAGGACAAGAAATATACGGCGTCGAGAAGATTAGTCTTCCCCACGCCGTTGTCGCCTATGAAGCAGTTGATCTTGGAGGAGAACTCCAGGTCAGCTGCTTCAATGTTCTTATAATTCAGTATTGATAGAGTCTTTAGATACAAATCTTACTGATTTAATAATTTTCAACTACTCGAAATCTCAACAATTCAAGATTTCGAGTTTTCGTAGTTACGATTTACGCATCCTCACCCATGAGAATCTTCATCATCTCACAAGCCGAGTATGCCACAGGAGTACCAGGGCCGAAGATTGCAGCAACGCCAGCCTTGTAGAGGAAGTCGTAGTCCTGTGCAGGGATTACACCACCAGCGATGACCATGATGTCCTCACGACCGAGCTTCTTGAGTTCCTCGAAGAGAGCTGGGATGAGGGTCTTATGACCCGCAGCGAGTGATGACACGCCTACGATGTGTACATCGTTCTCCACAGCCTCACGAGCAGCCTCCTCAGGAGTCTGGAAGAGAGGTCCCATGTCAACGTCGTAACCACAATCGGCATAACCTGTTGCTACTACCTTTGCACCACGGTCGTGACCGTCCTGACCCATCTTAGCGATAAAGATACGTGGACGGCGTCCTTCCTGTTCTGCAAACTTCTCTGTCAATCGACAAGCCTCAGCGAAGAGCTCGTCGTTCTTTGCTTCTGCACTATACACGCCTGAAATTGTTCTGATTACTGCCTTATAACGTCCTACTACCTTCTCACAAGCGTCAGAGATCTCACCGAGGGTACAACGTACCTTGGCAGCCTCAACAGCGAGAGCGAGGAGGTTGTTCTCAGACTTCTTGCCGTCGGCGAAGTCCTGTACGCATGCTGTGATAGCCTCAAGAGCCTTCTGGCATGCTGCCTCGTCACGGTTAGCCTTGAGCTCCTTGAGAGCCTCTTCCTGCTGCTTGCGTACAGCAGTGTTGTCAACCTCAAGGATATCGATAGGATCCTCGTGGTCTAGACGATACTTGTTTGTACCAACGATGGTCTGCTGGCAAGAGTCGATACGAGCCTGTGTGCGAGCAGCAGCCTCCTCGATACGCATTTTTGGAACGCCTGTCTCGATAGCCTTTGCCATACCTCCGAGAGACTCAATCTCCTGTATGAGAGCCCATGCCTTGTGAACGAGCTCGTTGGTGAGGTACTCTACATAGTAAGAACCTGCCCATGGGTCGATCTCCTTACATACCTTCGTCTCGTTCTGGATATAGATCTGAGTGTTACGAGCGATACGAGCCGAGAAGTCTGTTGGCAGTGCGATAGCCTCGTCGAGTGAGTTGGTATGGAGCGACTGAGTGTGACCGAGCACGGCAGCCATAGCCTCGATGGCAGTACGTCCGACGTTGTTGAATGGGTCCTGCTCAGTGAGTGACCAGCCAGATGTCTGAGAGTGTGTACGGAGAGCCATTGACTTAGGGTTCTTAGCACCGAAGCTCTTGACGATCTTAGCCCAGAGCAGACGTCCGGCACGCATCTTTGCAATCTCCATGAAGTGGTTCATGCCGATAGCCCAGAAGAATGAGAGACGTGGAGCGAAAGCGTCGATGTCGATACCTGCGTTGATACCAGCGCGGAGATAGTCCATACCGTCAGCGAGGGTGTAAGCGAGCTCGATGTCTGCTGTAGCACCAGCCTCCTGCATGTGGTAGCCGGAGATAGAGATGCTGTTGAACTTAGGCATCTTCTGTGATGTGAACTCGAAGATATCAGCGATGATCTTCATAGAGAATGATGGTGGGTAGATGTATGTGTTACGCACCATGAACTCCTTGAGGATATCGTTCTGGATGGTACCTGCCATCTCCTCAAGCTTAGCGCCCTGCTCAAGACCTGCAACGATGTAGAATGCCATGATAGGAAGCACGCCACCGTTCATTGTCATTGACACGGACATCTTGTTGAGAGGAATACCGTCGAAGAGCACCTTCATGTTCTCTACGGAACAGATAGACACACCAGCCTTACCTACATCACCTACAACACGGAGGTTGTCAGGATCGTAGCCACGGTGTGTTGGAAGGTCGAAGGCAACGGAAAGTCCCTTCTGACCAGAAGCGAGGTTACGGCGATAGAAGGCGTTAGACTCTTCCGCAGTAGAGAATCCGGCATACTGACGGATGGTCCAAGGGCGGAATGGGTACATCATAGAGTAAGGGCCACGGAGGAATGGTGGGATGCCGGCAGTGAAGTCGAGATGCTCCATTCCCTCAAGGTCTTCCTTGGTGTATGCTGACTTAACCTGAATCTGCTCAGGGGTCTTCCATACAAACTGTATATCGTTTTCTTTCTGCCAAGCAGAACCGTCTTTCTTCTCTATGCCAGAGAAGACATTGACATTTTTAAAATCTTTTCTAGCCATAGTACTACTTTATTCCTAACTTTTCGTTAAACATCTTGAGGGTTTCAAGTTGGTTAGACTTCACGTTGATGAAGTTCTCGATGCCTGCTGCCTTGAGATCCTCCGAGCATGCTGGAGCACCGGCAACGATGAAGATGGCATCCGAGCCGACCTGCTGGAATGCAGGGATAGCATACTCAGCGTACTCATCGTCAGAAGAGCAGAGCACGATGATGTCTGCACCGGCAGCCTTAGCGGCAGCAACACCTTCCTCGATTGTTGGGAATCCGAGGTTGTCGATAACCTTGTAGCCGGCAGAAGCGAGGAAGTTGCAAGAGAACTGTGCACGAGCCTGGCGCCATACGAGGTTACCGATGGTGAGCATGAAGGCTACTGGCTGCTTCTCTGCCTTCTCCGTAGCGAGGCGGAGGTTCTCGAAGTCGGCAGCAAGACGTGTAGCGCTGACAGCCTTGTATGCTGTCTCGTCGTTGCTTGCGCAGCCGCAGCACTGAGCGAGAGGCTGCTTGCCCTCTGCCTTCTCTGTGAAATTAGGGAACTGGTTTGTACCGAGGATGAACTCACGACGCTGTGCAGCGAGAGTGTGACGCTTGGTGTTGGTAGCGTTGATGTCGTCCTGTACGGTGCCGGCCTTGATGGCAGCGAGGAAACCACCCTCCTCCTCTACCTTGAGGAAGAGCTTCCATGCCTGCTCGGCAATAGCGGTGGTGAGCTGCTCTACATAGTAGGAACCTGCTGATGGGTCAGCAACGATACCGAAGTGGCACTCTTCCTTGAGGAGGAGCTGCTGGTTGCGTGCTATGCGCTCAGAGAAATCGTTAGGTGTCTCGTAGGCAGCATCGAATGGAGTAACGACGATGGAGTGTACGCCACCGATGGCAGCCGACATTGACTCTGTCTGCGAACGGAGTAGGTTCACGTGAGCATCGAAGAGAGTCATGTTGTAGGTAGATGTAACGGCATTGACGCACATCTTGCAAGCGCAGTCGCACTTTGGCTCGTACTGCTTTACGATCTGAGCCCAGAGCATACGTGCTGCACGGAACTTAGCAATCTCCATGAAGTAGTTCTCGGAGATACCCATGTTGAACTTGATATTCTTTGCTGCGAGCGTAGCGTCAACGCCAGCGTCAACGAGCTGCTGGAGGTACTCGTTACCCCAAGCGAGGGCGTAGCCGAGCTCCTGAGTGATGTAAGCGCCGGAGTTGTTGAGCGAAACGGCATTGACAGCGATGCAGCGGAAGTTAGGATAGTCCTTGAGAGCCTCGACGAGCTGTGGAGCAATCTGGAGGAGAGGCTCTACGTCCTTACCCTTCATCACGATCTTCTCCATTGGGTCCCAGTCGATGGAACCAACGATGCGCTCCTTGTCGTAGCCCTTCGTCTCGAAGTATGCAGTAAGAATCTGTGCGAGCTCAAGGGAGTGGCGCTTGCAGGTTGAGAAGTTAACCTCAACGCAGTCGCAGAGGATGCCCTCAAGGAGTTTCTCGACGAACTCTGCGCTGACAGCCTTGCCAGGGATATTGAATGAGAGGGAGTCGATACCCTTGTTCAAGATGTCGAGAGCCTTGGCGTTTGCCTCGGCGGCATCGGCAGCGTCGATCTCCTGACGAACGAACCATGTGTTGTCGTTCTTCTCATTGCCACGAACGAATGGGAACTCACCTGGCATTGCGTCAGGTGTCTGAAGCTTCTCTACGTCTTCCTTGCGGTAGAATGGCTGTACGTTGAAGCCTTCAGGCGTACGCCATACGAGACGCTTCTCAAAATCAGCACCCTTCAGGTCAACCTGAATCTTGTCAAGCCATTCCTGAGTGGTTGGTGCCTGAAACTCTGAAAAAAGTTTCTCTTTAGTGTCTTGCATAATAAATTTTGTTGTATGTATTAATTGTGAAATTATATTTGCGTCATTGAACTATGCATTATGCATTATGAATTATGAATTATGAATTATGAATTAACATCTACCTCACCGCCTTCTCGCCCTTGTATAGCCAGTGTGCGGCAGAGCCATGCTCCGCCTCGTAGTCCATACGCTCCGAGCGAAGCTGTATCTCTATCCAGTTGCAGTCAGGTCCCATGACGGTCATCTGCAGTGCCCTGTAGCCCGAAGGCTTCGGATGGCTCACCCAGTCCTTTATGCGGTCGGGGTGTATGCGGTAGAGCATCGCGATGACGTTGTAGATACGCCAGCAGTAGAGCTTCTCCATGTCAACACCCCTGTCGAGCAGTGCCTGTATGTCAGCCTCCGGACGCAGTCCTTCGACAGCAGGAGCATGCTGCACATCCCACGAGAGCCTGGCGTGGCCCTCGGCGGTAAGCGTCTGCCCCGGCACCTTATATACTATACGCGTGGCGAAGAGGTCGAAGACGTCGTCGAACTCCTTGTGGTCGATGCGCATCTTGCGCCAGATGCTGTAGATGGACTTCATGCGGTACTGGAAGTCGTACTCTATGCCGAGGTCGTCGAGCATTGCCCTGATAGGCAGCGAGAAGGTCTTGAAAACCATCTCGCACGTCGCCTCAGAGTCCTGGAGCAGGCGCTTGAGCTTCTGGTAGTCATCTGGATAGGCAATGCGTACGCAGGTGTCCTGAAGCTCATTCTGCTCATGGTGCATGCCGAGACGCTCCGACTTAGGCACTACGTCCTCAAGGATATGACCCACGAAGACTTGCAACTCGTCGTTGTTAAGGCTCTCGCCTGCATCGAAACGCTTCGCATAGCTACGCAGTTCCTCTAACTGCTGGAGTACCTCCGCGACGTGCATTTTCTCCTCTGCGGTGAATTCAGTCTTTACAAAACTCATATCATCTTATTGGTTTGGTTGGTCGTAAGCCAGTCAACGAACAACAGGAAACGTATTTACTCGAAGCTGAAGAGTGAGTAGAAGCCTGTGATGGTAAACACCTGCTTTATCTCTGGCGATACGCCCTTGATGGTGATGTTGCCACCCTTGGCGATCGTTGCCTTGCGGAGGGAGAGGAACAGACGGAGACCTGAAGAGGAGATGAACTGCAGCTCCGAGCAGTCGAGAAGAATCTGCTTGTCTGCGTTATCTACCAGTGGCTCCATGTCTGCAGAGAACTGCATTGACGCTGCTGTATCGAGTCGCCCGATGAGCTTGACAATCATCTGATTGCCATTCTGTGAAATTTCGAGTGTCATAACCGTAATTTTTTTGTTTTGAATTTATCTTGCTATATTATAAAAATCTATCTCGCTATATTATAGAAACATCATCTCGCTTTATTATAGAAACATCATCTCGCTTAAATATCAATAAGGAGTGCGAACCTACCTCTCCACCTTGTAGATCATCGTGAGAATGTTCTTGCCGCCGCTACGCTCGTAGGCCACCGACTGCATCATCTGCTGTACGAGGAAGATGCCGAGTCCGCCGATGTTACGCTCCTCTGCAGAGAGCGTTATATCGGGATCGTCCTGCTGTGTAGGGTCAAAGGCGATGCCCTCATCAGAGAGTACGAAGCAGATGGTGTCTGACGACTCGTCAGTCTTTGCCTCCAGCTCTACCGGCATGCCGCTCTCGTCAGGATAGGCGTAGTTCATCACGTTGACTACAGCCTCCTCCAGCGCAAGGTTAAGCTGGAAGACCGCCGGCATAGGAAGCATCAGCTCCTCGCCGAGCATCTCCACCCACTCGGCCAGCAGCGGCACCTGGGCTATGTCATTCTCTAAATGAAGTGTCTTTGTCATGTAAGAAAAAGATGTTGTTGTTTACCTGCTACCATTTTCGTCACTCTTGCGGATTGCGACACGGCGGATCTTACCGGTCACGGTGCGCGGCAACTCATCAACGAACTCCACCACACGAGGGTATTTGTATGGGGATGTCTGCATCTTGCAGAACTCCTGTATCTGCTTCGCCAGCTTGTCGCCAGCCTCAGGCTTGAAGAGTTTCTTCAGCACTATCGTAGCCTTGATGAGCTGTCCCCTCACATCGTCAGGAACACCCGTCACGGCGCATTCCAGGACTGCCGGATGGAGCATCAGCGCCGTCTCCACCTCGGATGGTGAGATGCGGTAGCCGGAGGACTTTATGACATCGTCGGCGCGCGATACGAACCAATAGTATCCGTCCTCGTCCCTGCGGGCCAGGTCGCCGGTGAAGTAGTAGCCGTCGTGGTTGTTCTTGCTCATGGCATCGTGGTCGCGGAAGTACTCCTTGAAGAGCCCCAAAGGGCGACCTCTGTCGATGTTGATTGCCACATGGCCCACCTCGCCAACCTTACATGGCTCCAGGTCTTCGTTGAGCAGCTCCATGGTGTATAGCGGACTCGCCTTGCCGATGCTGCCCGTGCGGCTCTCCACCCATGGGAAGAATCCCGTCACGAGACCCACCTCCGTCTGTCCGTAGCACTCCTTCATCTCGATGCCCGTCAGCCTCTTCCAGTCGTCATAGACATGGCGGTGCGCCAGTTCGCCAGCCACTACGCAGTGCTGCAGCGAGGAGAGGTCAAACTTCTTCAGGTCTTCGTTGAGCATGAAGCGATAAACCGTTGGAGGAGAGAAGAATGAGGTCACCTTGCAGCTCTCCATCACGGAGAGGAGGTTGTGAGCGTCGAACTTTCCCTTGAAGTCATAGACGACGACCGTAGCGCCGACGAGGAGCTGTCCGTAGAGCATTCCCCACACTGCCATCACCCATGAGCTGTCCGTCACCGTAAGCAGGCGCGACTGCCCGTCGAGCTGCTGCCAGAACCTCGCGGTGAGGATATGCGCCAGAGGGTATGCGTAGTCGTGGACCACCATCTTTGGCTGGCTCGTAGTGCCGCTGGTGAAGTAGATGAGCATATTGTCGCTCGACTTGTTGACCTTCTTTATCGGAGTAAACTCCGGCGCCTCGTTGACGGCTGTCCAGAAGTCTATCCACATATCGGAAATCGCCATGCTGCTGTTGCCGTCGTTGACATACACGCAGTGCTCTATGTCGCGGCAGAAGTAGCTTGCCTTCTGAACGTTCTCCATGACGTAAGTCGTGTCGCAGCAGATGACAACCTTCACGCCGGCCGACTGGCAGCGGTATGCTATATCCTTGTCCGAAAGCTGGTGGTTGGCAGGTATCGCCACAGCGCCGATCTTGTGGAGCGCTACCATCGTGTACCACCATTCTATCCTTCTGCGGAGTATCAGCAGCACCCTGTCGCCCTTCCTGACGCCCAGCTGCTGAAGGAAACTTGCTATCCTGTCGGACTTCTCCTTGTATTCGCCGTATGTCACGTTGTACGTAACGTCGTGGCCGTCAGTCCATATTATGGCATCCTTATCCGGCTCCATCTCGGCATACTTGTCGATGACGTCGTAGCCGAAGTTGAAGTGCACCGGAACATCTATGCGGAATCCGTCCATGAACTCCTCATAGCTGCTGAAGTCGTGCTTCTTTAGATATTTCTCAAAGATTGACATTTATCGATATATAATGTTATAACAATGCAAAGTTACAAAAAAAAATCCATTCCACCAAACAAATTCAACATACTTAACACTTTTCACGTAAAATATATGATATTCGCCCGCACAATGCACACATAACGCATATATGTGCAACATTTTCGTACAGAAGACTCTTAGATTAAAGGACATCCGCAATTCTGGACAAACCAACTGGATTCAGGTAGAGCAAATACATTTTTTTCTACATTTTTTTGCAGCATGTGTTTCTTTGCAACATACAAGGTTTCAGCAGGTTACAATTTACATCTACATTATTTTACAAAAAATACAAATCTCTTCTTATACGCGTGCGTAGGAAAAAAAGTTTTAGATAAAAAATGTAAAAAATGTATTTAAGATAGATATTTCTTTGATTTTTAAGTATATAACAAATTATCCCCAATACAAAAAAATGTAAAAAAAATGTTCGACAACAGAAGAACACGCTGGCCGAACGTTTCGTTCAGTCAAGTGCTCCGTATCCGCCCAAATTTACGCAAAGGTGCCTGATTCCCTTGTATAATTTTCCTAAACGGCCATCCCTCTAAAAAAATTAACATTTGTTTGCATAACATTGTGAACAGACGTTAATTCTTTAAGACTCCCAAAGCGACAAAACAACCAGAAACAAGGTAATTTTAAGTTTGTAACACGCTATAGATTAGAGCGTTGCAATATGTATCCAATTACACTGTAAAAGCTATCTGATTACAGTGTAATCTCTATGCTTTTACAGTGTAATCAGATAGCTTTTACAACGTAATGTGATAGCGATTGTCTTATACCTATTGTTAAACGATGTTAACAAAGGAGGATAGCGCATCGTAGCGCATTCGGTATGCGAAGAAAGCAGTACCTTTGCGGCGTCAAAATCAATTAGTTGTGGACGAGGGTGCCGATCTCCTCGCCGTCAAAATCAATTAGTTGTGGACGAGGGTGCCGATCTCCTCGCCGTCCATAACCTTCTTGAGGTTACCGACGATGTCCATGTTGAAGACGTAGATAGGCAGGTTGTTCTGCATGCACATGGCGGTGGCGGTGATGTCCATAACCTTGAGGTTCTTCGCAATGACCTCCTGATAGGTGATGTCGTGGAACTTCGTTGCGGTAGGGTCCTTCTCAGGGTCAGCGGTGTAGATGCCGTCAACGCGTGTACCCTTCAGCATCACGTCAGCCTCGATCTCGATGCCACGGAGCGACGAGCCGGTGTCGGTGGTAAAGTATGGGTTGCCCGTGCCGGCAGACATGATAACGACCTCGCCCTGCTCCATTGCCTCGATAGCCTTCCACTTGGTGTAGAACTCACCGATAGGCTCCATGCGGATGGCTGTAAGGACGCGGTTCTTCTGACCTATTGCGCCGAGGGCAGAAGAGAGGCCGAGGGAGTTGATGACAGTTGCGCACATGCCCATCTGGTCACCCTTCACACGGTCGAAGCCCTTGCCGGCACCTGAGAGTCCACGGAAGATGTTGCCACCGCCGATGACGATGCCGATCTGGACGCCCATCTCCGCAACTTCCTTGATCTGGCGTGCATAATCGTTGAGACGGTTGACGTCGATACCGTAGCCCTGCTCACCCTGAAGACTCTCACCTGAGAGCTTCAGCAAAATTCTCTTGAACTTCATAATTGTTTAGATTTAACTTGTTTTATTGAATGATGTATTTTACTTGTTTGAACTCGTATTCGCTGAGGGTGCCGTCGGTTCTCCTCAGTACCATGATACCGTTCGGTTTTACCGTCAGCAGCTCCGCCTCAAAACGTCCGTTCTCATCCTCGTATGCATACGTTCCATCCCTGCGGTAGAGGCGTTGGAGATACATGGAATGTATGTCGTCAGGAGACTCTTTAGCCATGTTATAGTAATACTCAAACCGAGAGATTATATCGTTAAGTATCAAATCGGTATCATATTTAGTTCGAGTAATATTAAAAAGTGATACAGGGTTAGGTGCATCACTATAGAACTGCTCCTGGTTGATGTTTATCCCCGTGCCGATTATCATGTCGCTCATGCCTTCCCCGGCTATGTTGCCATCGATGCGCGTACCACTGATTTTGCGGTCATTCCAATAGATGTCGTTAGGCCATTTGATGGTGATGCCGGAGGTGTATTCCGACAGTACGTCGTAGAGTGCGAGAGCCTCTGCCATGGACAGAAGATACTGGTCCTTCGGATGCAGCCACGTAGGGTGAACGAGGATAGAGAAGAGGAGGTTCTTGCCCGGCTCACTCTCCCAACGGTTGGTGCCCATGCCCTTGCCAGCCGACTGGTAATCGGTGACAGCCACGACGTCATTGTCCGTCTTCAGCGACAACAGATAGTCGTTCGTAGAGCCTATATTCTCGAGTCTTATAATCTCCATTTAGTCTTCGGTTTTGTTGAAAATGCGGGAGGGTGGGGGCTGACCCCTATTCCCAAGAATCCTACTCCCATTTTGCAAGGAATGCTTGTTCGTCGGCTTTAGCCTTAGCCTGAAACGCCTTCGTCTCGGCAGAATCGGGATTGAGAGGACGGTGGTTGAGAGCCCTGCGTACCTTCTCTGCCTCATCGGCAAACTGCCATGTCTGTCTGGCGAAGTATGTCTCCGCGAAGCGCTGGTAGATGTATTCCACCGCCTGTGCCGATGGGTGCAGCATGTCGGGATTGTAGAAACGGTAGTCGCGAAGCTCGTCGTTCATTATCTCGTAGGCTGGGAAGTAGGTGGTGGGTGATGGGTGGTGGGTGTTAGGTGATGGTGGTTTGGGGGTGGACGATGATGCTTCGAAGGTGGGTGATGGGTGGTGGGAGGATTGTTTTGTCAGGTTGTCGGCAGCCATGAGGAGCGTTGCCTTGGAGAGCTGGCTCTCGTGAAAGCCGTACTTCTGATAGCGTATGGGACTGACGGTGAGTATCACCTTCACGTCCGGATTGCGCTCGCTGAGCAGGTCTATGGCTCTCTGCAGATAGCCCTGACACTCCTCTACGGACAGCACCTTCTCCGTAAACAGCTTCTGAGGACGCTTCTGGCAGTTATCCACTATCTCGCCCGTCTCGTTGAGGATATAGACATGGTTAGTGCCGAGAGTGAAGACCGCAACGTCGTAGGAGTTGACAATGTTATCCATACCGTTGCTACCTATGTCGTTGCTATCTATACCGTTGCTACCTATACTGTTGTTATCTATACCGTTGCTACCTATGTCTTTGCTACGACCTTTCAGAGCTGGCGCCTCCTCCTTCATCAGCCTCTCTACGGTATGCAGTATGGATGCCGGGTTATACATCACGCCATACGGATTGACGGTAGCACGGAAGTAATGCTCCTTGAACCGCCCTCCGATGTTGTCGGCAAAGCAGGAGCCAACGAACAGTATTCTGTCCGATGGCATGAGTTCAAACGAACCCTTCTCTATGTCAACGTGCGTCTGTAGAACCATTAATTATTAATTATTACTTTTTACTTAATACTTCTTACTTATTACTTTTTACTTCTTCCTTTCTCCATTTGTTTGCCTTGGAAGCCCTGTGGGGTGTAGCATCGAGGATGGACGCTGAGACGGGCTGCGAGGATGTGGTAGGCGTGGTATTCTTTACGGTAGAGACAATCCTGCCTCCGGTGCGGATAGCCTGACGGTACTGACTCCAACGCTGCATGATGTTGTCAACATATCCGGCCGTCTCACTGCCGCGCATGTAGCCGTTCTTCACAACCGGATCACGGTAGAACTCAGGTTTCTGCAGTGCGAGGATATAGTGGCGGACATCGTTCCAACGCTGGTCTATGCCACCATTCTTCTTCGTCAGCGCCATGGCGTCACGCACGTGCCTTGCGCCTCCGTTATACGCAGCGAGGGCGAACTTTATCCTCTCCTGAGGATTGCCCACATCGCTGAACTCCGCCATCATCAGACGCATATAACGTGCAGCACCAGAGACATTTGCCTCGGGTTCGTAGATCTGCTGACGCGATACTCCCATCTGGTCTGCCGTTCCTGGCATCAGCTGCATCAAGCCGCAAGCACCCGCCCATGAGTGAGCCTTCGGGTCGAAGCATGACTCCTGATAGCACTGCGCCGCAAGGAGTATCCAGTCGAGCCCTGCCGTAGGGGCATATTTGCGGAAGAGAGCATCGTAGTTGGAGATGACACCCGTCTTCGCCGAAAGCATGGAAGGATAGACATGGCGGGTAACCTTCGGAGCACTCAACAGCTTGGTATTCTGAGACTTTGCCTCATCGTACATCGATGGCTTATACCATTTGCTGACAGCTGCAGCGAGTTCCTTGCTGCTCTTGCTGACAATCCATCCTCCCCCACTCTTCTCGTCCTGCATGCCACAGGCAATGAAGCCTTTCTGCTGTTCCTTGCTGACGGAGAACACTATGATGTCGGCCTCTCCGTTGCGGAGCCTCTGAAGCATGTCGAGGGTGTCGGTGCAGAGGTCAACCCTAAGGGTTACGCCCAGATGCTCAGCCAGTTTCTCCGCAAGGAGATACTGCACGCCCATGCCCCTGCCGTGGTAGTCGTAGTAGGTATCAGGACCCGACATGGTGAGCATAATCATCTCGCCACCCTGCTGAATCTCCTCCAGCGTCATACGGTCACCCAGCGATACAGCCTCCTCTTCGCTCTCCTCGCCATCGGTAGGAACGGTAGTGCCCCAAGGGGTCTCTACATTCTTCTCCTTCTCCTTGCAGGAGTATAGCGAGAGGCAGCAGAATGCCATGATACATATTAAACTCTTCACGCTACTATAATTTCTCGATTTCGGCAAACTCCTGCCCCATGTTCAGGTTCAGGTAAACATCATAGAGCACGGGTTTCCAGAGCACCTTGTCCTTTGGACTGAGCTTGCGGAAACGCTCCATGTAAGGCAGGCACTGACGGAAGAGTTCCTGAGCCTCCATAGTACGCTGGCGCAGCGTCTTACCCCTCTGCTTCAACGCCTTGAGTGCCTTCTGGTAGTATATCACTCCGCAGTTGTAGTTAGGCTCAGGCACGGAGTCGTCCATGCCTAGAAGCTGCAAGCCATAGCGCAGTGCATCGTCATAGCGCTTCATAGACATGAGCACGCTATGCCTGGCAAGCAGGAAGAGCGTGTTGGTGGAGTCTGACTCCATTGCCTCCACGGCATATTTCAGCGCCTCGTCAAGCTGGTTCTGAGCCACGTAATAGTCTATCACGCGCGGGAAGAAATAATTCGAATGTGGGTCGTTCTCAAAACCGCGCTTGATGTAGCCGATATATTTGCTAGCGTTGAGGTCTTTCAGCGATACCTCTGAGAGAAGCTGCAGCACCATCTGCCCTACCTTGCTGCGGCTTGTAGTGCCAGTGCTGTCACCATACGTCATCGCCTCCTCGGAGACTTCCTCCATCCTACTGAGATTCTTCTGGTTGTAGGCCGTCATGAATGCAAGGTATGCTGCATACGCATCCTGCTGGGAATCAAGGGTGTGAACTGAGAAAAGCGGTTGTTTCCTACAACCGAGATATGCCTTCGCATTCTGCCATGCATCCTCCCACTGCGCCTTCTCGTAGAAGAAGAGTGCGCCACTGAGCAGATTCTTACGGTAAGGCATAAGGTAGTCAGCGTTCTTCTTCCTATATGAAGGTGCAGAGACGCCCTTGGAATTGGGCTGCATGTCGAGGCTGTCGAGACTCTCGCACGCCAGGAACAGGCGCCTTCCCGTCAGCATGAGGCATGTAGTGTCGAGCTTCTCCCTGAGATAAGCCTTTTCGTTGCCTATCTCATAAGCCTTCTTCAACACCTCGGTGAGGAGCAGTCGCAGATCAAGATTATCGTGATTGGCAGAGTCTGAGAGATGCTTTCTTACCAAAGCCTCCATCTTGTCTAACTCCTTGCCCTGCTTCACCTTATCCTTTACGGTCTCCATATCCTGACGCATCTGCTTCAGTGCCTTCCTCTCCTGTTGGCGAGCCGACTTGTCTGCCTTCGGGGACTTGTCGTAGTATGGCATTGCCGAAGCCGTCATCAGCGTGAAAATGGCTGTCAGCAACAATATTATTCGATGAATCATTCTTTTTCTCTTATTTAATTTAATGCAGATGCAAAAGTACAAAAAAGTTTCCTTTCCACCAAATCTTTGCTGATAAAAAACTATTTCCAAATCTTAACAAAACAAAAAAACATAATGTCACATACACTCTACGGACACAAGAACAATAATCCCCCACGCACTCTCGGGGAGCACATGGGGGATAGTCTATAGCCTAGGAGTTACGCGTGTAACCCTTTGAGAAGCAACGGGATTAGTCAAGCCACTTGATGTAGCAGAAGTCCTGACGGTGAGGAAGTGCCTCATTCTTTGGGAACATACGTACGCAAGACTTGTAAGTACCAGCCTGGTTAGCCTCGAGCTCAATCTCGAAGGTGTAGAGGTTGCCCTCCTGCTTAACCATCTTGAACTCGTCAACGCGGTGGATCTCACGGTCTGTCTCAGTGTGGTCGTTCTTGAGAGAAACGAGCTCGAGACCTATTGCATCGTTGAGACCCTGCTCGTCGATAACGTACTGCATCCTGAAATTCTTACCTGTGTCAACACCCTCGTTGAGGACTCTTGTGTCAGCAGAAACAACCTTGATGCCATCCCAACGCTCTGCTACGTTCTCCTTCCACTGAGCGATGTCCTTAGCCATCTGGTAGTCGTTAGCGTTAATCTTAGCTGAACGCTCTGCGAGCTTGGTGTAGAACTTTGAGTAGTAGTCGTCGAGCTGACGCTTCATGGTGTAGTGAGGAGCAATGGTAGCGATAGAGTTCTTGATAACCTTCACCCAGTCAGCAGAAACACCGTTCTCGTCCTTATCGTAGTAGAGAGGAACAATCTCATTCTCGAGCATGTTGTAGATAGTAGCAGCGTCGAGCTGATCCTGGTAACCCTGATTCTGGTATGTACGCTCCTGCTTAAGAGCCCAACCAGCACCCTTGCGGTAACCCTCAACCCACCATCCGTCGAGGACAGAGAGGTTAACAACACCGTTCATCTCAGCCTTCTCACCTGATGTACCAGATGCCTCAAGTGGACGTGTAGGAGTGTTCATCCAGATATCAACGCCAGAAACGAGGCGGCGAGCGAGCTGGAAGTCGTAGTCCTCAAGGAAGATGATCTTACCGAGGAACTCAGGACGCTGAGAGATCTCGAAGATACGCTTGATGAGACCCTGACCAGCACCGTCAGCAGGGTGTGCCTTACCAGAGAAGAAGAAGAGAACTGGACGCTCTGGGTTGTTCACGATCTTAGCAAGACGGTCGAGGTCTGTGAAGAGAAGGTGAGCACGCTTGTAGGTAGCGAAACGACGGCAGAAGCCTATCATGAGAGCGTTAGGGTTGATGCGCTCAAGGAGTGATACTACACGAGCAGGGTCCCCCTGGTTCTTGAGCCAAGACTCTGTGAACTTCTCGCGGATGTACTTAACGAGCTTCTCCTTCAGTGCCTTACGTGTCTCCCATACCTCTGTGTCTGGGCAGTCGTATATACCGTGCCAGTGATCCTCGTTTGACTGATCGTCATAGAAGCCCTTCTTGAGGTACTTGTCATATACCCTGCGCCACTCTGTAGCACACCATGATGGGAAGTGTACGCCGTTTGTTACGTAACCAACGTGATTCTCCTCTGGGTAGTAACCTTTCCAGATGCCAGAGAACATCTTCTGTGATACCCAGCCGTGGAGCATGGATACGCCGTTAACCTCCTGACAGGTGTTGCAAGCGAAGGTTGACATACAGAAGCGCTCGTTGTCGTCTTCCGGGTTGATACGGCCCATGCCGATGAACTCCTTCCAAGAGATGCCGAGCTTCTGTGGGTAGCCACCCATGTACTTGCCGAAGAGGTCCTTGTCGAAGTAGTCGTGACCAGCAGGAACTGGAGTGTGAACAGTATATAGTGAAGAAGCGCGAACTACCTCCATAGCCTGGTTGAATGTGAGACCAGACTTGATGTAGTCAACAAGACGCTGGAGGTTACAGAGTGCTGCGTGACCCTCGTTGCAGTGATATACCTGCTTCTTGATGCCGAGCTTCTCGAGCATGAGGACACCACCGATACCGAGGAGGATCTCCTGCTTCAGACGGTTCTCCCAGTCACCACCGTAGAGGGCGTGAGTGATAGGACGATCGTACTCTGAGTTCATATCGTTATCTGTGTCAAGGAGATAGAGCTTAACACGACCTACGTTAGCCTGCCATACGAGAGCGTGAACCTGATAGTTCATGTAAGGAACAGAAACAACAACCTGGTTGCCATTCTCGTCGAGAGTCTTGGTGATAGGGAGGCTGTTGAAGTTCTGTGCGTCGTAGTTAGCAATCTGCTGGCCGTCCATAGAGAGGCTCTGCTTGAAGTAACCGAAACGATAGAGGAAACCGATACCACACATATCTACGTTAGAGTCTGATGCCTCCTTGATGTAGTCACCAGCGAGCATACCGAGACCACCAGAGTAGATCTTGAGTGAGTTGTGGATACCGAACTCCATAGAGAAGTAAGCAACAGAAGGGCGCTCTGCGTCTGGCTTAACGTCCATATAGTCACGGAAGTGCTTATAGACTGCCTTCACGTCAGCCATGATCTTCTTGTCCTTTACGATCTCTTCCTTACGCTCGTAAGAGAGGAGCTCGAGGAGCTGTACTGGGTTGTGGCCTACCTTCTCGTAAACCTCTGGATCAAGGGAACGGAACATCTCACGTGCGTCGTAGTTCCATACCCACCACATGTTGTGTGCAATCTCGTCGAGGCACTCCAACTCCTTTGGCAGAGTTGACTTTACGTTAAACTCCTTCCAGATTGGGGAGTTAGCATAATCAGCTTTAATCTTCATTTGTTGTTTTTTATTAATTAATAAGTTGTTTATTTCTTTTCTTTCGCGCGTACATTATTTACTATATATACGTGTGCACAATGAGGGAAAATTTCTATTACTTACGAGAGAGAGCCTTGTCGTAAGCCACCTCGTAGTACTTGATGAACTCACTCCAAAGAGCCTTCTTCGAGAGCTTGTCGGCAGCAGTGCGAGCCTTCTTCACCCTGGCATCAGAGAAGCCGGAGAACTCTGCCACGGTGTCCCTGATGCTGTCAGCAACCTCAGAGAAGTTGTAGTCTGTGCGGTGAATGGTCTTAACGCCATCCTCTATCTCAGAGTATGCACCCTTAACGGAGTTTGCCCAAAGACCGAAACCAGCAAGGTCGGTTGTGATGCAAGGCACCTTGAAGGCAACAGACTCCAGCGGAGTGTAGCCCCATGGCTCATAGTATGAAGGATATACCGTAAGGTCCTTACCGATAACAACGTCGTAGTATGTCATGTCAACGATGCCGTCAGTGCCGTTGAGGTAGCAAGGGATGAAGATAACCTTCACCTTGTCGTCCTTGCTATTGCACATGCCGTAGTTGCGCATCATGCCAAGCACGTTGTCCTCCCACTCGTTGTGGAGGTGGTGGGTGATGACAGGATTCTCAAGAGCTGTGTCGAAGGTCTTGCCGGAAGCGATGCGCTCCTTAAGATCCTCACGAGCATCGCCTACCCATGCAGGAACCTCGATGAACGCAACGACCTGCTTCCTGAGATTCTCGTCGAAGCGAAGACGGTTCATTGCCTCAACGAAGACATCGATACCCTTATTGCGGAACTCATAGCGTCCGCTGGTGCCGATGAGCAGCGTGTCGTCGCCGAACTCCTGACCTGTGAGACAGTTGGCTATCTGGAGAAGCTTCCTGCGGGCATCCTTGCGAGCTTTAGTGAACTTAGCTGCCTTTGGCACGAAGTCATTCTCGAAACCGTTTGGCAGAACTACGTCAACAGGCTTAACGAGTTCCTCACACTCCCTGGCTGTGATATCGCTGACGGTAGTGAAGCAATCTACGTATGTTGCCGTCTGCTTCTCGATAGAGTGCTTCGACTCCATATTGAGCTCCTGAGCCATCTGGTCACCGTTATATGCCCAGAGGTACTCATAGAGAGGCTTGTTGTTGCCTGCGATGGAACGGCCGATGGATGTAGCGTGGGTGGTGAAGATTGTGCCTATTGCAGGAACAGCCTTCTTTACATACAGTGCTCCAAGACCACACTGCCACTCATTGACGTGGAAGATAACCTTCTTCCTGGAAAGTCCGAGGAAGTTGTAGAGCGACTCTACCACCTTGCCGGTTCCGTATGCGAACATGCAAGACTCATCGTAGTCACCAAAAGCGTGGAGAGAGTCAATCTGATAGTCTTCCCACATCTGACCATAGATGGAATCCTTCTGCTCAAAATACTGCTGAAAATCAACGAGCATGGCGACAGGCTTGCCTGGAATATCCCAACGGCCTACCTTTACCTTGATACCTTCCTTTGCTGCTTCTTTCTGCCAATCGGCAAGAATCGTATCATCCTGAATAAAGAATGGGCTTTGCTTTTCACCCCAACAGTCAGGACCGAGAAAGATCAGACGGTCGGGCATAGCGTCCTGAAGGGTCTTGGCGCGTGTTGACAGTACGGTATAAATGCCGCCAACCTTATTACATACCTCCCAGCTGGACTCAAAAATATAGTCTGGTTTAATCATGTTGTTAAACTATTTGTTATAAAATGTGGTCTAAAATATGATGTCTCACCACTTAATTGATGCAAAATTAGTAAAAAAATCAAAAATATTCGACTAAAAACGAAAATAATTTCACTTTTTTTACAAATAATTGATTAACATTATGTAATTTTGCATTCGAAAGAAGAAAAATATACATAAAAACGGAATTAAAGATGTTTAAAAGAACTATTATATCATTACTACTGCTTTTTGCCATTCTGATGGGAGCGGCAGCTCAGGAGCAGAACTTCAAATGCCAGATATACAACAAGGAATACGATGTCTCACTGATACTTAATCTGTACGAAGAGGCAATAACGATTCCGGGGCAGGAGGTGCTTGGAAAGGTCTATGGCTACCTTAAGAAATCAACGGACTCACGTGCATGGGTCATAATGGGAGCAAAGGTATCGCCCGACGACAAGAAGGCAAAGCTGGAGATTATCAACGACTACGGTTCCGAGGATCTCGAAGCAACAATAACACTACAGAAGGACGGCTCATACATGCTGACGCAAGAAGAAGGCAGCACCATCAAGGTGGCAAGCAAGGGGAAATGGGTAAAGATTCCGAAGAATATTGTTTTCTTGAAGAGTAATTAGACGTTTAAGGGTTAAATATTCAAGGATTAACGTGAAGAAAACAACTAATTGCATAATATTTCTTTTAACAACCGTATCATCATCTGCTCAGACACTATTGGCAGACAATGACACTATCGAGACATACAAATCATTGAAACTGAAGGGCGTTGAGGTTACTGCGCAACGAAGGGCGAAGGACGGTACTACATCATACGTGATGAACAGGAATGTGCTTGACCATGCGCAGGTTACAAACCTGTCAGACATCATGGCGCTGATGCCGGGAGGCAGAACCGTCAACTCCAATCTCACCGACGACTCACGCCTGTCACTCCGCACCGGCTCCTTCATTAACGACAAGGGCTACAACGAGAGGGGCAACGCGGCCTTCGGCACTGCCATAGAGTTTGACGGCATGCGACTTGACAACAATGCGATGATGAACGAGATACAGTCTTCATCAACACGTAACATATCGTCTTCCAATATCGGTTCGATAGAGATTATTTCGGGCATTGCAGGCGTGGAATACGGCGACATTGCCAACGGCATTTTGAAGGTGAAGCCGCGCAAGGGTTACTCACAATGGATTATAGAAGGTTCCTTGAATCCATACACCCGACAGGTAGCCCTCAACAAAGGTTTCAACCTCTTCGGCAACAGGTCGGGCTTCATGGAGCGCCACGAGAACTCCACCGGTTCCATTAACATTTCCCTAGAACATGCGGAAAGCTTCAGGAAAACGGCATCACCATACGACAAGTATCAGCGCAACATCCTCTCAACATCCTTCGACTACAGCAACAGAAAGGCATTTGAGAATGACAGATACATGACATACACCCTCCATGCTGCACTGACTGGCAACATAGGTGGTTCCTACGACGAGGCGGATCCGGACAAGTTCTCCGAGACATACAGCAAGACAAGAGACAACCAGCTGAGAGGTTCAATGGATTTCTCATGGCTCTATAGCCTTAAGCGTGGCAATCTCCTGAAAATCACAATGCATGGGGCTTTCTCCACTGCCGACAAGCGCACCGAGAACTATACGAATGTCAGTGGCTCGCCTACCCCTCTCGTCCACACCATGCAGACGGGCTATGCTCTTGCGCAGGACTATGATCCGGCAAATGCCATCGGTGGCATCGTCATAGGTCCATCAGGCTATTGGTACGAAAGACAGTTCATTGACCAGAAGCCTCTTACGGGCAACCAGAAGCTGAAGGCGGAATGGATAAAGGTGATACGCGAGAAGTCCGAAAAGGGATTCACCATCGTATCAAAGGCAATGCTGGGTGTAGAGCATAACTCTTCAAGGAACAATGGTCTCGGAGAGTATTACGAAGACCTCAGCTATGCAAAGGACGGATGGCGCCCATACGTCTATAAAGACCTTCCTACCATGCACAACACAGCCATCTTCGCAGAAGAGAAACTGACAATGGGCAAGATGCAACTAACAGCAGGACTGCGTGAAGACCTTACATCGGTAGCCGGCTCTGAGTATGGCACTGCATCTTCGCTCTCACCTCGCGTGACAATGCGTTTCCGCAATATTAACCTAAACCCTGCAACAGCGTCACATCGTTTGGTGGCAAACTTCCACGCCGGATGGGGAAAAAGCGTCAAGCTTCCTTCATTCCAGGTACTGTTTCCTTCAAACATATATGATGACACAAAGGTATTCAACTCCACCACGAATGCTGACAATAAGTCATACTATGCATACTACACCAACGTTCAAAAGACACTATACAACAGTTCACTGAAATGGCAGTATTCCAACCAGGTGGACCTGGGACTTGATGCTACCTACCGTGGTGTGAAACTCAGCGTTTCCGGATTCTGGACACAGACGAGGAATCCCTATCAGAAAGTGTATCTTTTTACACCTATTTCATATAATACTACAGCAACGGCTGACGGCACAGGCCTCACTATTGACCAGCAGACAGGTATAGTATCGCAGGACGGTACGCCACTTCCATACTCCACATACAACATCTTCCAGTATAACCATCAGTACGTCAACGGAAGTCCTGTGACAAGATACGGCATAGAGTGGATTCTTGACATGCCTCTCGTAAGCAACGAGCGCCTCATCGGTATGTCTTTACGCCTCGATGGTAACTACTACCACTACAAAGGACTCGACAACACTTTTACGGCAGCTGCGCCAAATGGTGCCAACGTGAATACACCTGCCGATGCTGCCTTGCCACCTATCATCGGTTACTACAACGGCAGCGACATTTCATCCCCTTCATCGGCATCTGCCTCAAACGGAATGCTGTCAAAAGGACTCAACCTCAATGCTACCCTCACAGCACGCATACCGAAGGTCAGCCTCATCATGACCCTCAAGGTAGAGTCAACATTCCTCAATTACAAGAAACAGTTGGCAGAGAACAATAACGCTATTGTGTTGGAGACAAAAGACGACATCTTCGGAATGCCTTATTCCGACCAGAGGAACTGCTATGTTGCAGCATATCCTACATACTACTCCACATGGGATAATCCTAACGTAAAGCATGACTTCATTGCTGCGCTCACCGATGCAAAGGACAATAACCCTGCACTATACAAGCAGCTCAGCAAACTCATCGTAAAATCCAATACACCACACTTCTTCAACCCTTCAAGACTCTCTTCATATTTCTCATGTAACTTCAGTGTAACCAAAGAGATAGGTCGTTTCCTTTCCGTTTCGCTTTATGCAAACAACTTCCTCAACAACATGTCGTTCATCAATGACACCAAGACGGATCAGGAGGCATCACTATTCAATAGCGGCTATATCCCGAAGTTCTATTACGGCATGTCTGTAAGGGTGAAACTGTAACTGTCATTCTACGAAAATCATTTATAATGAAGGATATTAAGAACATAACACTATACACCATCGGCATCGTACTGTCGGGATTCTTTGCTGCCTGCACATCGTACGATGCAGAGCTGCCTACATACCCTGTTTCCATACAGCTAACAATGGATGGTTTGGAGCAGAAAGACAGCTTCGAAGTGACACTGACGAACAACTTAGGAAACAAGGTTATGGCATTCACCGACAATGATGGCATAGCACACTTCAACATACCAGCCGGCATCTATCAGGGATCGACATCAAAGATAGTAGAGAATTTCAATTCACGCATCGTCTATAATGCTTCAGTTTCCGATCTCGTTGTTGGCGAGAACCAGCAGGCATCAAATACGAACATAACACTGCCTGTCATCAGAACAACGACAAACATATTGGTAATAAAGGAAATATATACTGGCGGATGTCAGAAGAACGATAACTCCGGTGCTTTCAACTATGACAAGTGCATTATCCTCTACAACAATTCTCCATCCGAAGTATCACTTGACAATGTTGCGATAGGCATGATAGAGCCTTATAACGCAGAGGCTTCTACCCACTCTTTCATCTCTGACGGCAAACTGGACTATGAGGAAGAAGACTGGATTCCGGCACTCAATGGCATCTGGTATTTCCAGAATGGACATAAGATTCAGCCATATTCAGAACTTGTGATAAACACTTCTGGAGCTATAGACAACACCATTGTTTATGCAAACTCCATCAACTATGCCAACAAGGACTATTTCTGCTTTTACGATACAGAATCAAGCGGTCCTGACGGCAAGACATACTCCAGCAAACTCTACTACCCTGCTCCATCAAGCCTCATTCCTGTTTCCCAGTACCTGAAGGCCGTGAAATACGGAAACGGTACGGCATGGATGATGAGTAACACCTCGCCTGCCATCATTGTCTTCAGGACAGAGGGCTGCACCCCAAAGGACTTTGCATCCAACAACGAAAACATAACCTACCCTTCTGGAAGACAAGGCAACAATGCATACTCATGCCTGAAGGTTAAGCGGTCATGGGTTATCGATGCGGTGGAGACCTTCAATGCACTCAAGCAGGGCGACAACAAGAAGCGCATTACTCCTGACCTCGACAATGGCGCTGTAATGCATACGTCTCAGCAGGGCCATTCGCTGATTCGTAAGGTTGATAAGGTTGTGGATGGGCATAACATATACCTCGACACCAACAACTCTACTAATGATTTCTACGAAGCATCACAGTGCTCCCTCAAAAAATAAAAAAAGAAAATAAGGTGATATTCTCTATAAACATATCAAACAAACTCTTGGCGGCTGCCGCTTTCGCATGCCTCTGCACAACAGTATCTGCACAGCGTGATTTCCGCCTTGCCGAAACACGCAACGTAATGCTTACAAGCCATAATGCTGCAAGCCTCACGACATTTGCCGACTCTGCCATTACAAACGCGGAAATAGCGTATGGCTATAAATGGGGCGATGCAAGAAGCATTGCACAGCCATTCCTCAACGACATGTCGTTCGCAAGGCAGCAGAACACCATTAATGCCGATGTAAGGTCATACTATCGCCTTAACGACTGGCTCGTGGCATACGGCAATGTAGCCTTCTGCCTACAGCATGGCAAAGGAATGAATGGCAGCATGTTCTTCACCTCGCCTACTTTCAGCCTGGACCTTGAAGTGCGACCGTTCGACATAACAGACGACTCCCTCTCCAACGCAGGAAGTAAGGAGTACAAGCTCTTCCATGCTGTAGGAGCTCTCGGATGGCAGACAACAGGCAGTCTATCTGTTGGTGCCATGGCAGACTTCACTGCAGGCAGCTACGACAAGTTCAAGGATCTGCGTCATAGCAATACCCTTATGAACCTCAACACAAACGTTGGTTTAACGTACTCATTCTCATCTAACACAGGAAACGTCTCACAGCTCACGGACAAAGGTCATGAGGCTGCATCGCTCATTGGAGCATCGTTCCTCTACAGACGCAACACGGAGACCGTCAACTACGAGATGCACGGAACGACGGATCGCCGCTACAGCCCACTCATCGACTATGCATGGGGCATCGGACAGACAGAGACTTATGGTGGAAATGGCTTTATAGACAAATCAAACGAGCAGCCTCTCTACAACGAATACTGCGGAGTTGCTGTCACGGGAAATGCCAACACAACGAAGGGTGTTTTCTATGGAGAGTTTGCCTACTTGCACCGCAACGGCTTCTACGGCAAAGAGTCGCAATATACCGTATCGCACGAGGAGCACTCAGGAAACATTCTCGATTGGAAACTGCGATATACCCTGCCACGCCAGCTGACTGGGGCGGCACTGCACTGGCTGGAGTTACATCTCAACGACGAGCAGCTTACAACCAACCGCAATAACTATCGAGAGACGACTACCACCGAAACCGGTTCTGAGGTAAAGCATTACGACTATTTTACACCTACGAAGATGTCCGACAAGATTCTCCGTCAGGGTGAGGTAACATACACTGCATACTTATCACCTGCCAACTCAGAGAACAGTAGGTCACAGAATACGATAGAGGGCAGAACACAGCTCTTCCTGTGGCGTATCTCCGGTGGTCTGTCATGGATTTATGCCAAGCAGACACCATACATTCCTCTATCAACTGAGTCATACGGCACGTCATCCGTAACATGCTACATGCCACACATTGAGGTAGCACGCTCTTTCCTGTTCCATAACAGCAACCTCCTTAAAGCAGGACTGGGCTTCAAGGGTATCGGAGGGTCCCTCGCAAAGGCTACCGTCACTCACATAGGATGCTCATACGAGTTCGCTATAAGGCAATATCCAACCATGCGTCCAAACATATCACTCGCCTACGACTGGGCACACCGCAACGACAATACCAACAGGCATAGCGTCCTTGCATCAATCGGAGTGACGTTCTAAAGGACGGTTACATAACTCCGAGATTATCACTGTGTCTTTTTACGGCTATAGACATAAGGTTTGCAGTGTCATTTACGGCTCTAAACATAAGAAAAAAAGGGGTAAGCAACGAACTGCTTACCCTTTTTCTAATTTTCACGGGAACTCCGTAGAGTTGTTGTTACGTTAGAGATTTGTTACGTTAGTTTACTGATGCTGTTCACGGAGGAGGTCGTTAACAGTCTTTACTGGGTTGAACGTGCCGAGAGGTACCTGTACGAAGACTGTTGACCAATCGGACATTGCACCATTCCAAAGACCCGGGAGCTCAAGAGCCCTGAGTTCCTTACCGCTCTTGGACTTTGAAGAGATGAAGCCTGTTGTCTTATCTACGAAATCAGGGAGGTTGAATGGCTTACCGTTAACATCCTTAACAGCACAGACGAGGTCAACAGGGTTGAAGTGTGTACCCTCAGTAAACATCTTCATGTAAGCCTCGTTGGTTGTATCAATCTGGCTTGACTCAAGAATCTGGAGCGATACGGTTCCATCCTGATTGTATGTAAGGAATGGACCACCACCAGGCTCGCCGACATTCTTGACAACACCGCAGACGCGCATTGGACGGTTGAGCTTATTCTTGAGGTAGATAACGAGTTCTGCATCCTCAAGTTCCTTGATATCAGCCTTACGGCAGCAGAGATCCTGCTGTACGAAGCGTATGATTTCCTCAAGCTTCTCGTGGTCATACTTACCACTTTCGAGAACCTTGATATACTCAAATGCCTTCTTCTGGAGAGTAACGAGGACGCCAGCGATAACCTGCTTCCACTGAACTGTCTCTGGCTTCAGACGGTCAGGAACGACATTATCAATATTCTTGATGAAGATAACATCACCGTCAATCTCATTGAGGTTCTCGATGAGTGCGCCATGACCACCCGGACGGAACAGCAGTGTGCCATCCTCATTACGGAATGGAGTGCCGTCAGGGTTTGCTGCTACGGTATCTGTTGATGGTTTCTGCTCAGAGAATGTAACGTCATACTGCACGCCATACTTCTCCTGGAACTTAGGAAGGTTCTCTGCGATATGCTTCTTGAAGAGCTCCAGATGATCGTGAGAAACAGTAAAATGGATATTCACCTTACCGGCAGACGATGCATAGAGTGCTCCCTCTACGAGATGCTCGAGTGCAGGAGTGCGTGCTCCGTCGTCGTATGAATGGAAGAGAAGAAGTCCCTTTGGCAGATTGCCATAGTTCATATCCTTGAGAAGGAAGCTGACAGCATCCCGTCCGTCCTTACCCTCAAGCTGTGAAGCAAATGCGAACTTATCCTTGTTGCCGAGGAACTTCTTTATGAAGTCTGTCTCAACACCATTATCCAGATATTCAAAGAGGTTCTTGAACATACGGCTTGCAGCACCTGATGCGGGTACGAACTTCACGATCTTCTTGCCGGAAGCCTTATACTCCTCCCATGCCTTGACATAAGCCTGTGCCTCCTCATCGGTTGGAGCGAGAATACCACGCTCGATGGATGCGGCTGCTTCGAGTTTAAGGAAAGGGAATCCTGTCTTGAACTGATTCAACTGTGTTTCAATCTGCTGCTCGCTAATGCCCTTGGCTGCAAGCTGCTTTAGGTCTTTTTCTTCTAACATAGTATTTTAAATATGGTTTAATAGAAATATAGTTTTCTTGTTTGGATTTTGTATTCTTGGTTGCAAAGATACAAAAAAGAAACGAAAATGCAAAACTTTTTGCTTCTTTTTTAATAATAAAGGTGTCAGTTACAGAAATTTCTGCAAAAGGATAGCGTCGGCATAGTCTTCACCCCTCCTTATCCAGTCCTTCAAGACCTGTTCGTTGGTGAAACCATTGTTCCTGAGCATTGCAAGCGAAGGCTTATTGTCTGCCGGCACTATGCAGTAAATCTGATGCAGATGCACCACATTCAGGGCATAGTCGGCAAGCAGGCCTATAGCTTCTGTAGCATAACCCTTACCTTGTTCTTCCTTGAGCACGGCAAGTCCCATCTCTGCCCTCGAATGCTCTGGCGAGAAGTTGAAAAGGTCTATCAGTCCTACAGCCTTCTCTGCCGTATCGCCTGGTTCCCCTACCCTTATCACAAGCCTCACCTGCTTGTCAGTGAAGATGTCGAACTGCTGATTGGCGATATAGTCCCTAAGGGCATAGCGACTGTATGGGACATTGGTGTTTCCAATGCTCCACATCTCCCCATCGTTCTCTATAGTATAGAGCAAGTCCAGATCTTCAGGTTCGAGGGCTGCAAGGCGAAGGGAGTTCATAACTTGTTATTGTTCGGAAGGTTCGTTAGCTTCGTCTTCCATGACAGGCATTATTTCAGGTTCTTTTGTAGGGAAACAGAAGAGCATTGCCACCCACGTGATGAGTGCGAGATAGAAGAATGCGGTATTTGTGTAAACGAAGTAAAACACCTCATTGACAATAACGAGCAACTGGAAGACACTCATCCTCGTAACACAAAGCGAGAAGTAGAGTTTCTTTGTTCGCTCTCTTGTTATATACTTCAAGCCAGCTGGTACCATGAGTATGGTAATCAGCGTCATACAGAACTGCAGCCAGAAGTAATCTACACTGATCATTATGTCTGTAGGCAGACCATAGATGAACCAGAAGATGAGGAAAAGGAACAAGGGAGTCGTCAGCATAGGGACGAATGTCAATGGGGATGTCTTCATTTTGGGTGATGGGTGATGGGTGATGGGTGTTGGGTGATGGGTGTTGGTGGTTACTTGGTGATATTAAGATGTAATCCTTAAGGGCTTACTATAAGACACTGATGCTACTTCTGCTCCTTTATGAAACCATGACGGTATGCATAGAGAAGTTCGCGGAGGTCTTCTACCTGCTTGGAGAGTTCCTTGCCAAGGTCTGTATCGGCAACAAGAAGTCGCTTGCCTGCTGTTGCTACAATATTGGCCGTTGACTTAATGTCACGTCCTTCACGCACAGCATCTTCAACATTGGTAAACGGCTCATGCTGAACAAGTTCAAACTCACGGCTGTGATATACGAGAGTATAGCCAGCGATTCCTGTTTCCTTATGATAAGGTTCTGCAAAGCCACCGTCTATGACCATGAGCTTTCCATTGGCCTTGATAGGAGACTCACCTTTCTTTACGTGAACAGGTACGTGACCATTGATGATATGTCGGTTAGGACCAATAACACCGAATGCATCGAGTATGGTGTCCGCCATCTTCTCTGCAAGACTATCATCGTCACGCATACGGAAGAAGACGCCCTTCTTCTCTACGTGTGTCTCCTTCTCAGCAATGAAGTAACGCTCGAAGGTGGCCATCTTTGACTTGTCGAAGAGGCATGAGTCCTTACCGCACCATAGATAAAGGAAATAATCGCGTGCATAGCGCTTCTCCTCTGCCGGTGTATCATTCTGGAAAGCAGAGCGTATAATCATTCCAATGCGGTGCATCATGAGCTGTCCGCTGCATATTACACCTGGCATAATCTCAACCTGTTTCAGTGTTCCGTCGTCATTGAGAGGCACAGAGGCATGGAAGAGCAGGTTGTTGTTATATATTGCATACATACAACCATGCGAGAGCATAGTACGGATGTGTCGCTGCAGCTTCTCTGAAACCCTGAAAGAGTGATGAAGCTTCTGCATAAGCAACTCTTCCTCTTCTGTAAATGCCTCTGGATCATCAGGATTTACCGTTGGGAAGTTCATGTCAAGCATATTATATTCATTGCCATCGATATAGCATGTACCCTTCTCAAAGTCAACACGACTGAACATACAGCGGTCCGTCATCTGCCATTGCGGATTACGGCGGAACGTCTGTGCCTCAGCCTTGAACTGAAGTACGGAGATAGCCTTATGCATCATTGCCATAAGGCGAAGTGTCTTCTGGTCAAATCGATCTTTATTCTCTGGGTTGAGGATAGGCTGGAAGGCAGTACATGGGTCATTGCCATACGTCTCCATAGCGTATGTTGCGAGAGGCATGAGGTTAATGCCATAGCCATCCTCAAGGGTCAGGAGGTTGGCATAACGCAGAGATAGACGAATAACATTGCAGATACAAGCATCGTTTCCGGCACATGCACCCATCCAAAGCACGTCATGGTTTCCCCACTGAATGTCCCACGAATGGTACTGTCCGAGCTTGTCCATTATGATATGGGCACCAGGTCCTCTGTCATAGACATCACCGAGGATGTGCAGCTGGTCGATAGAGAGACGCTGAATGACGTTAGCAAGTGCAGTAATGAAGTCGTCGGCACTGTTTGTTGATATGATAGTATCGATGATGACATTGACGTATGCCACCTTGTTTGCCTCCTCACTACGCTCATGCAGGAGTTCTTCGAGGATGTAACTGAACTCCTCCGGCAGGTGCTTACGTACCTTTGAACGCGTATATTTTGAACATGTCACGCGAAAGACCTTCACCAACTGATGAAGTGTCATGCGATACCACTCGTCTATATTGTCCATCTGATTCTTTACCAGTTCAAGCTTCTGCTCTGGGTAATAGATGAGTGTGCAGAGTTCCTTCTTTGCCGATGCAGGAAGGTACTCTCCAAAGATTTCATTGACCTTGTTTGAGATACGTCCAGAGGCATTCTTCAAGACATGAATGAAAGCCTCATGCTCGCCGTGTATATCGGCAAGGAAATGCTCCGTACCCTTCGGAAGGTTGAGGATGGCAGAGAGGTTTATTATCTCGGTAGAAGCTGCCGGTACGTTAGGAAACGACTTGGAGAGCAGTCTCAGGTAGTGTATGTCGCGTTCGATATCGTATTTCATTGTCTCTGTTATTATTGGTTAGTCTGTTGTTAGTATCCCAAGGGAACACCGTGGGAAACGATGCAGTTTAGTATATGTGATATCCAGGTTTAAGGTGAAAAAGGTTGTCAAGGTATTTCTGAAGCTTGACAGTGAACTTGCGCAAACCTAAGCGTTTCAGTTCCTTACCTACCTTTTCTTCATCAAAGTCTGTATATCTGAAGAGACGATAGAGTTCTGTCTTATGTCTCATCGTAAGGCGGTCTATGCCAAGCGTCTTTGCTTTAGCAATAAGAGCCACGGCAGTTCTCTCAAGAGACTCTTCCGGCAAGCGTATTGACTTCGAGAGTGTTACGTCGGCAAGCGGTCCCAGTCGCTTTGCCTTGCGGTTCTTATATCGTGGTGTTGCCGACACATTCAGAAGTGGCGGCATAGACACCTGCATCTTATGCACACCGCTAAGGAACAGTTCTGTAATATCCTCGTCATGAAGAAGGAAAGATAGTCTTCGGAACGACAGGCCTTCAGTCGATGGTGTCTCTATCCTGACATCCTCATCAACTATGGCAGCAGCAACAAGTTGCTCCATGAATGTCTGTTCCGCTGGTGTCGTGTAACGATAATAGAAGGAGTCGATAGCCTTACGGTACATTGCCATCAGGGCTTCACGCAGCATATCGAGGTTCTCGCCTTCCTTTGGAATCTGCGGCAAGACCTCAATGCGTTTCTTCAGGCCGAGGGCAATAATATTCTCTTTCTCTGTATCGTTGATTGCAATGAGCGACGTACTGTTGCGTATCATCCAAATCTGATAGGCAAGCAGTCGCGGAAGTTTCTGCTTCCAGAAGTCTATACCGATGATTTCAGAAGATACGCCTCTGTGAGTTGACACTACGGTGATGTAGTGCAACTTGCGTGCCACCTGCTCTACAAGTGCTGCCGTATAGTTCCATGCACCATGCACATGAACGATGTCAGGCTTCTCCTCGTTCAGCACCTTGCGTACCTCATTGAATGCAGATAGCAGTTTTATCGGATTGAAACCCTCCACCTTATTTATATATATGGTACGTACGCCATACTGCCCCTGCAATGCCTCCTCCATATCGGCAGGCAGTTTCGTAGATGTCAGCAACACCACCTCAGCCACCTTCGAGGTAGAAAGCAACATCTTCCGTACGTTGCTGGCAACAGGTCCAGCAGCGTTGGTGAAGTCGGGTATGTAGTGAAGAAGTTTCAAATTGAACTAAGAATTATGCATTATGAATTATGAATTATGCATTATGAATTATGCATTATGAATTATGCATTATGAATTACCTCAAAGTTTGTGCGTTATGAAATCCGTCTTGTCTAAGAACTTATAGCGTATTGCGAGGGCAATGTTGCGGAACGTCATCGTCCATTCGAGCAGTATAGCGAGGAATGGATTGATGTAAGAGTAATTCTCATACTCAGGATTCTTGATAGTGAACGCCTTGAGCACCGGACGATAGATGAAGAACCTGACAATCTGTGAGATAAGCCATACCACAACAAGTATCGCCAACAGAATGTAGAAATGCATCATTACGTTCGGATTAACGGGTATCTTCTCACTTTCATCCCATATACATAGGCATGCAATGACGATCCAGAAAATCATCACGAAGTTGAATACATGTATCAGGTCATTGTCGAGGTACGACCAGAACTTGAACCATCCCTTACGCTGCAATCCCTTCATGGCATCGAGCGTGAAGAGCTGTCTGCCTCTCCATCGCTTTGGATTCGGATTGAACTGCTGCAACCATGCTTCCGGCTCTATGGCAAGCGCGGTGTTTCCCTCTTCCGCGAACTTGTTTACGAGGAAATCGAACTCCGCACGGGTGTATTCCAGATTGCCGCTGAAGCCCTTCTGCTTGAAGAACTCGCTCTTGCGTATTGCCACCATCGACTGGTTTGTGCTGAAGGCAATACCCTTCTGTGCCTGACGCAGATGATAGAGCATCGTGCGCAGATGGTTGAAGCGGTAATATACAGGAGCCTCATCCTCGTATGGCGTCATGCCCAGAACGAGAGTCTTATCGTTTGTGCAGTGCTTGGCGAAATGCGTCAGCCAGTCGTCAGACGTCGGAGCACAATGGACATCAGTCACTATCACCCAATCCGTCTTTGCGGCACGAAGTCCAAGCGTTATGCCAAGTTTCTTGCGGCTGAGGTATCGTGAGGCGGTAGGCAGGAAGGTGTAGTAGAGATGTGGGTTGTACCCTACCCTTTTCAGCACATCCTCCGACTCAGAGTCGTTCTTGTCTATCACCACAATAACCTTATAGTCACCGGCATAGTTCTGCGAGAGATACCTCGGCAGTATCTGTTCCAGACGGAACGCGCTGTCGTGCTCCACAATTACGATGGAGATAGGTTCCGGCTTTGATGATGATGCGTCAGCAGATGGCTTCTCACCTTCTTCCATAGCACAATCATCCAATGCCCTTTCTTCTTGTTGCATGAGGCATAGCAGCTTCCTTGCTCTGAAAAAAGGGCTGAAAAGCGGAGTTACCAATGCAAGCATCAGTAACACCGCAGTTAATATTATGAGATTTGTGTAATCCATTTAGAACAGATAAGCCTTACGGCTGATTGCCATATAGAAAACCGTATTAGAACAGATACCCCTTAGGGAGCTTGCGGCAGTTGTACTGGCAAGCCATTATCTCACCGTACGCACCGGCAGAACGGAGTGCTATGATGTCACCACGATGGCACTTAGGGAGCTTCTCGTCCTTGCCGAACACGTCACTTGACTCACAGATAGGACCTACGACGTCGTAAGTCTCTTCTGCCTCTGTGCTTGAGAGGTTCTGAATCTCATGATGTGCATCATAGAGAGCCGGACGGATAAGGTCGCTCATGCCAGCGTCAACGATAGCGAACTGCTTGATATGGCACTGCTTTACATAGAGGACCTTAGTGATAAGGCTACCCATCTGACCTACAACAGCACGACCGAGCTCGCAGTGAAGTTGCTGACCCTCACGTAGTTTGAGATTCTGTGCGTAGGTATCGAAATACTTTCCGAAGTCCGGCACTGGCTTTCCGTCAGGATCAGTGTAATAGATACCGAGGCCACCACCGACGTTGATGTTCTTAACAACGACGCCCTGCTTCTCAAGACGATCCTGCAGTTCGTTGATGCGGTTTGAGAGAGCCACGAAGTCGTCCATCTCAAGAATCTGGCTACCGATGTGGAAGTGCAGGCCAATGAACTCTACGTTAGGGAGTTCCTGAGCTTCCTTTATGGCCAGTTCCATATCCTCCATAGCGATGCCGAACTTATTTTCTGCAAGACCAGTAGTGATGTTAGCGTGTGTGTGAGCACCTACGTTAGGGTTGATACGGAAAGCGACGCGAGCCACCTTGCCCTTTGCTGCTGCCAGCTCATTGATAATCTGGAGCTCCGGCTCTGACTCTACGTTGAAGCAGAAGATGCCGGCATCAAGACCGAGGTTTATCTCCCAGTCAGCCTTACCGACACCGGCATAGACTATCTTCGAAGCATCGAAGCCTGCATTGAGGGCCTGCTGTATCTCGCCACCGCTGACAGCGTCAACACCGAAGCCCATCTTCTGTATCTCCTTGAGGACATCGATGTTGGCGTTAGCCTTGATGGCATAGTGCAGATGATATCCAGAATGCTTTGCCAGCTCCTGCTGTATTGTCTGAAGAGTATCATCAAGCACCTTCTTATCGTAATAATAAAAAGGTGTCTCAATGCCATTGAATTTCTGTATTTGTTCTTGTGTAAACATGTGTTGTTGAGGTATTTGTCCTTTATGCGTTAAACAGCTTTGCAGAGAGGTTCTGGAGAGCCTGCTTCTTGTCTGACTCGCGAACGAGGAACGAGATGTTGTAGTTAGAGCCACCGTAAGAAACCATGCGTACAGGAATGTTCGCCATAGCGTCTGTTACGAGAGTCTCGAAGCCAACGTTGCTCCAGTCGAGGTCGCCAACGACACAGATGATACACATGTCAGAGTCAACGGTAACGGTACCGTACTTCTTCAGCTCATCCATTATCTTGGTGAGGTTAGAGGTATTGTCGATAGTAACGCTGACACCTACCTCAGATGTTGTAACCATGTCGATAGGAGTGTTGTACTGCTCGAAGATCTCGAACACCTTGCGGAGGAATCCTGTAGCGAGGAGCATACGCGAAGACTTGATCTTGATAGCGGTGATATTGTCCTTTGCAGCAACAGCCTTGATCTTACCGCGAACGAGTACGTTGTCAACAACAGTACCGTCGGCATCAGGGTCCATGGTGTTCTTGATGCGAACAGGGATGCCGGCATACTTAGCAGGCTGAACGCATGTAGGGTGCAGAATCTTTGCACCGAAGTAAGCGAGTTCTGCTGCCTCCTCGAAGTTGAGCTGATGAACAGCGTCTGTCTTGTCAACGATACGTGGGTCGTTGTTGTGCATACCGTCGATGTCGGTCCAGATCTGGATCTCCTCAGCAAGGAGAGCAGCACCGATGAGCGATGCGGTATAGTCAGAACCACCACGCTGGAGGTTGTCGATCTCGTCGTATGCATTACGGCAAACGAAGCCCTGAGTGATGTAGATCTGGTAACCCTGGTTAGCCTTCATCACGTCAGCGATGTGCTTCTTGATGTAAGACATATCAGGCTCAGCGTTCTTGTCGGTACGCATGAAGTCGAGAGCATCGAGGAGGACAGTCTTCACGCCCTGCTCGTTGAGGTAGTTGACAACCATGTTTGTTGACATCACCTCACCCTGTGCCACAACGATCTTCTCTTCGAAAGAAGTGAATGTATCCTTAGTGAAAGAACGAAGATAGTCGAACTCCTTCTTCAGGAACGCACGTGTCTTAACCTTTGTCTCCTCCCTAGAGTAGAGCTGATCTACATGTCCGAGATACTTCTTCTCCAACTGGTTGATAACTTCCTGTGCACCCTCTGGGTTCTTCTTGTAGAGGTAATCAGAGATCTCTACGAGAGAGTTTGTTGTTCCTGACATTGCAGAGAGCACAACGAATGTAGGCTCACCTGACTTTGTTACGAGCTGTGCAACACCCTGCATACGCTCTGGAGAGCCAACGGATGTGCCACCGAATTTCATTACTTTCATTTTCTTGTGGTTGTATTTTAAATTTGTTTAATTATCTATAACTATGAATTATGCATTATGAATTATGCATTATGCATTATGAATTATGCATTATGCATTATGAACTATCATCTTCCCATCGACGCACTCATATACGATGCCGGGGAACTTCTCCAGCAGCGACATGTTGTGAGTCGTGATTATTACGGCAGTGCCCGTAGCGGAGCAGTCGCGGAAGAGACCGATAATCTGTTCTGCGGTGTCCGGGTCGAGGTTTCCCGTAGGCTCATCGGCGAGAATCACCTTCGGGGAGTTCAGCAGGGAGCGTGCTATGGCGATGCGCTGCTGCTCACCGCCAGAGAGCTCATGAGGCATCTTGTCCTCTACGCCATCCATCTTCACCGTATGCAGCACCTCCTTGATGCGCTTTCCGATGTCCTCGCTCTTCTTCCATCCCGTAGCCTTCAGCACGAACTCCAGGTTCTTGCTTACGCTGCGGTCGGTAAGGAGTTTGAAGTCCTGAAAGATGATGCCGAGTTCCCTGCGCAGCTGCTGTATCTCCTTGTGGCGTATCTTCATCATGTCGTAGTCGAAGACCTGCGCCTTGTCAGCCTCATCGATTTCGAGTTCGCCATAAAGGGTGCGGAGGAAAGAGCTCTTGCCGCTTCCCACCTTACCTATTATATATATAAACTCTCCTGCCGACGCCTTGAAGTCGATGCCGTTGAGCACCTCTTCTCCATCATCGTGCGAGACCTTTACGTTCTTGTATTCTATTAACATCTGCCCAAATTATGTTAGCAATCTATTACCAAATTCCAATAGCCTTCCCTCGTGGAGGTTGGTGGGGGGGCTTTAGTGTTTCTTCCAACCAGGGTTATGGCGCTCAGCAAGCTCTGCTGCCATATCCTCGATGCGGAGACCCTTGGATGTAAGGAGCACGATGAGGTGGTAGAGCATGTCTGAACCCTCATAGATGAGTCGGTCGTTAGTACCGTTGGTAGCCTCGATGACGAGTTCGAGGGCCTCCTCGCCTACCTTCTGTGCCATGCGGTTAAGACCATCCTTAAAGAGTGATGTGGTATAAGAACCTTCCGGCATTTCCTTGTAACGTGTCTCGATAAAGTCCTGCAGCTCGCTGAGGAACAAAAGTGGGTTTTTCTCTGAATTTTCCATTATCTTAAAATGATTATAACTTGTCAAACAATTATGAATTATGAATTATGCATTATGAATTATGCATTAAGAACTAAACATTCACCTCTCCCCAACAGGTGTCCGTACCTGTATGGCATGTAGGTCCGTGAGGATGCACCTTCACGAGGAGCGTATCGTTGTCGCAGTCGGTCTTCATGCTTACGAGGTCGAGGAAGTTGCCGCTTGTCTCGCCCTTCGTCCACAGACACTTGCGTCCGCGACTCCAGAACGTTACCTTCTTTGTCTCAAGAGTCTTGAGATACGCCTCCTCGTTCATGAAGCCGAGCATCAACACGTTCTTTGTATCTACGTCCTGTACTATTGCCGGCACAAGACCATTCATCTTTGCGAAGTCCGGCATCTTCTCTGCCGTACACTCGTGGTTGTGACTATATTCTGACATTGATATTTTCGTTTCTTAAGTATTGTTTCAAATCTGGAACTGGAATCTCTCCGAAGTGGAACACGCTTGCAGCAAGAGCTGCATCAGCATGACCCAGTGTGAACACGTCGCGGAAGTGCTCCCTGCAACCCGCACCGCCACTGGCGATGATTGGTATAGGCAGCTCATCGGCGAGCATGGCGAGAGCCTCGTTGGCAAAGCCCTGCTTCACGCCATCGTGGTTCATCGACGTGAAGAGTATCTCGCCGGCACCACGGTCTGCCACCTCCTTAGCCCAGTCGAGCAAGGTGCGCTCCACACGTATTCTGCCGCCGTTGACGTAGCAGTGCCATCCATCCTCATCCATGCGTGCATCTATGGCACAGACGCATACCTGCGAGCCGAACTTGTTGGCTATCTCGTCGATAAACTCCGGACGGCGCAGTGCCGCACTGTTCACGCTGACCTTGTCGGCACCAGCTCCGAGCATACGGTCCACATCCTCAATGGCATTGATGCCACCACCGACGGTGAACGGAATGTTTATCTCGTAAGCCACTCGCGTCACCATGTCGGTAAACGTCTTGCGACCCTCGTGAGAGGCAGTGATGTCGAGGTAGCAGAGCTCGTCTGCACCCTCATCGCTATATCGCTTGCCCAGCTCCACAGGATCACCGGCAGAACGAAGGTTGACGAAGTTGGTGCCCTTTACGGTCTCACCATTCTTTACGTCGAGGCAGGGTATTATTCTTTTTGCTAAAGACATAGTTCTTTTACGTTTATGCGACCTTCATAATAGGCTTTACCGAAAACAACGGCAGGAATGCCCGCCTTATTAAGATCTGTGATATCATTATTGGAAGAAACACCGCCGGAGGCGATGAGATGCATCATAGGATACTCCGCCATCAGCTCCTTGTAGAGCTCCACGGCAGGACCTGCCAGCGTGCCGTCCTTGCTTATCTCGGTGCACAGCACATTGCGGATACCCATGTCGATGTATTTCTTCAGGAACGGAACGAGGTCCTCCTCGGAGTCTTCCTTCCATCCGTTGATGCTTATCTTGCCGTTGCGGACGTCAGCACCGAGTATTATCTTCTCTGCTCCATATTTGCCGATCCACTCCTTGCAGAGCTCCGGATTCGTCACGGCGATGCTTCCGAGCGTCACCATCGATGCACCGGCAGCAAATGCCTTCTCTATGTCCTCGGCTGTCTTTATGCCGCCGCCGAAGTCAACCACGAGGCTGGTATTCTCTGTGATGCCCTTCAGCACCGCATCATTGACGACATGCTTTGACTTAGCACCATCGAGGTCAACGACGTGCAGGCGCTTGAAGCCGAGCTTCTCGAACTCCTTTGCCTGGGCAACAGGGTCTTCGTTATACACCTTCTTGCTATCGTACTCGCCCTTCGTAAGGCGTACGCACTTGCCTTCTATGAGGTCTATGGCTGGAATAAGCTCTATCATTATTTCAGGTTTATAAAGTTCTCAATAATCTTGTTGCCAACGACGCCGCTCTTCTCAGGGTGGAACTGCGTAGCGAAGAAGTTATCCTTCTGCAGTGCAGCGCTGTAAGGCAGTATGTAGTCCGCCTCAGCGATGGTGTTCTCGCAGAGCTCGCAGTAGTACGAATGCACGAAATACACGTAATCCCTCTCTCCGAGTCCCCTGAACAGCGGACTGTCACCCTTCAGGTTCAGCGAGTTCCATCCCATGCAAGGCACCTTCTCCTCATGCACCTTCGGCTGGAAGCGCTTTACCTGGATAGGGAACACGCCGATGCAGTCGGTGTCGCTCTCCTCGCTATGCTGGCAGAGCAGCTGCTGACCGATGCAGATGCCGAGGACAGGGTTCTTAAGGTCCTTGATGACCTGGTCGAGATTACGGGAGCGGAGGTAGCTCATGGCGTTGCTTGCCTCCCCCTGTCCCGGGAAGATAACCCTGTCTGACGACATCAGCTCCTGAGGATCATCCGTCCAGAGAGGCTCTACCCCAAGTCGTTTTACGGCATTGATAACGCTGAAAATGTTACCCGCATTATATTTTACAATCGATACTTTCATTTATTTTTCACGTCGATGATTACATTATTTCATACGTACATACACAATGTACTTATTTATTTTAGTGTGCAAAGTTACTATTTTTTTCCTAAATATCAAAATATTTCTCCATAAAACTACAAATTATTAACCTCCGTCAAGCATTATTCCGATTTTTCTTTGTACCTTTGCACTAAATTTGGCAATCTGCCTCTACGAAGCAGCCAAACCCGAAGACTATCAAAACAACAAGATACACCAAACAACATGGCAACAAGAGTAAAAATCACTACTTCTGAGGGCGAGATTATCGTACGACTGTATGACGAGACGCCAAAACATCGTGACAACTTCATCAAGCTTGCGAAGGAGGGCTACTACGACGGCACGCTCTTCCACCGCGTCATCAAGGACTTCATGATTCAGGGTGGCGACCCGGAGAGCAAGGGTGCACCGAAGGACAAGATGCTCGGAACGGGCGGTCCCGACTACACCATCCCTGCCGAGTTCGTCTATCCGCAGCTCTACCACAAGCGCGGCGCACTCAGTGCTGCACGGCAGGGCGACCAGGTGAACCCAGAGCGCGAGAGCTCCGGCAGCCAGTTCTACATCGTATGGGGTAAGACCTACAAGGCTCAGGAGATGAAACAGCTTGAGCGTCAGATGGCTATGCAGCAGGAGCAGACCGTCTTCAACAACCTCGTCAACGACAACCGCAAGAAGATTATGCAGCTGCGCAAGGAGCGCAACCAGGTCGGTCTTCAAGAGCTTCAGGACGAACTGATTGCAGAGACTAAAGCCATCTGCAGCGAGATGCCGAAGCCTGCCTTCACCGAGGCACAGGTTCAGGACTACACTACCATCGGTGGCACACCGTTCCTCGACAACCAATATACCGTCTTCGGTGAGGTGGAGTCTGGTCTTGAGGTAGTGGAGAAGATACAGAACACGGCTACTATGCCTGGCGACCGTCCAAAGGAGGACATCAGCATGAAGATGGAGGTGCTCGACTAAGCCCTCACACGTGCTTTCATGGCATGCTTTTCAGGTCTCCACAAAACAATTTTTCCGAGACGATAATTGTACGCTCAATTTGTTAAAGTTTTCTAATTTTGGGCTAAAAACATGCTTTTGGGGCTGTAAAAGCTATCTAATCACGTCGTAAAAGCTATCTTTTAACACTCCAATTGCATAGCTTTTTCCTCCTAATTAGATAGCTTTTAACACTTGAACCCATAAAAATCGTCCTCCACCCGCATTTTCCAAAATCGCCCATTCGATTTTTAGCGTCTGGCGGGCGCTACAAACGCATAAGGCTCTCAGTGGCATATCTGTCCACCGAGAGCCTTTTAACATTTCCTGATGAGTTTTCTATTAAGATACAAATTTCATGATCTAAAACCGACACCAGGAAAGAAACGCTTTCACTAATTATTTACAATAGCATGAAGTGTGTGCGGGTTCCTCCTTGTATTCCATATTAAGTCTATCACACATACACCATCCGGTTCCTCATGAAAGACCATTTCCAGATGCGGAAACAATGTGACATACCTATACTGAAACGGCAATCCCAACAGACTTTGTTCCAACGGGCATGACGACGGCATAACAGAAACCTTCCTTACAGCCGCCCTGATCTTATCACGGAGCCTCCGAACCTGAAACTCCCCGAATTCTTCAAGGGCATAATCAGCAGCATCCTGAGCACTTACGAGTGCATTATCAGACCATACTACGTTCATACTAAACCCAGCCATCCATTATACTATCAACCTTGCTCATGGTATGATAGCGCCCATTCTGATAGTCTTCACGATTTTGCTGCAGCATGGTCTTAACCTCACCAACGGTATATTGGCATGGAGAATGCTCCTCGCAAAACAGGTCACACGAAACATCCTCTACGGCATAAGCCACTGCTGCCTCCCTGACCATCTGAGATTCTTCTTCCGGCATTTTATATTCCTTACTCATAACAAATCTATCTTCTGACTGTAAGCTTTATAGCTTCGGGGTTGTTTTGACAGAAAAGGGCGTTGTCTTTAACTACCAGGGCGAGGTAACCGCCACCTCCGGCACCCGGCATCTTCCACGCAAGGACATCATCCATAGCAGAGTACTTGTCGATGAAGTCCTGCACTCCCTCCTGAATCATCGCAGGGAACATTGCTATCTGGGCAGCAAAAGAAGCACGATAGGCAGCAGCAAAGGCATCAAGGTCACACTGAAGGATTGCATTCCAGCAGTCATCAGCAGCCTTGGCGAGTGCCTTTACCTTAGGTTCCGTAATATCCTTGCCATCCACTACGGAGCATCCCGGACGACGAGGGAACATCGGTATGAGACAGAGGTGCTGGTCGAGCCAGTCGAGAACCTTGCTGTCGTCGCAGCGTTCAATCTTCTCCGGCCAATAATGTGCTTCATAATAATGACGACAAAGTCCTGGAACACAGATTCCTATAGCATCCTGTGCGCCGGAGATGATACCGTCGCTGCGCTCAGGATCATTCTCAAAACAGAAGACAAGCTTTGCGAGCATCTCCGGATCCATGTCCGGCAGTTTGACAGGCCATATTCGCTGAATCTGCTTACGTGTGGAAGTGGAGAGCCCGCAACGATCACGAACCTCGAAATCCGGTACGAGCGAGATGGTGACAGCCCACCCCGGCGCATAACAGCTGACGTAAGGCTGGTCGATCCAGGTGCCTGCGAGGTCGAGACGAGTAGGTATCTGGCATATCTCCGACTTCAGATCCGTGCTCGAACGAGCCTTCAAACCCTCGGCAGGAGTACGCTCAAGGACGATGTATTCTATGCCATGCTCCTCGCAGAAACGACGCTTTTCTTCACTCGAACCATCTGCGTTAACTACAAAACGGTCAGGACGTAACGCCTCAACGGTAGGCACGAAGTCCATGATGCCGCTGCCCGCATTTATGTAGGCATCCTTAACATAACGGATGCTCTTCACCATGAAGAGGCGCTCGTTCTCGTTATAAAGGGTCTTATGGTTCTTGTATTTCAGTATCGTGGCATCAGAACCGATGCCGACGTACAGGTCGCCGTACTGCGAAGCCTGCCGGAAAAACTCTACATGTCCGCTATGAAGAAGGTCATAGCAACCGCTCACAAATACTTTCATCAATACTTGGTTTCGTTAGTTTTCCGCAAAGGTAATAGTATTTCCCGACTCCACAAAATGAATCCGTAAAAAATTTTCCGTCATTTGTTATAATTTAACACTTTTTCTTCGCGTGTACAAATTTATATTAAAAATCGTTTGCATAATCAGCATTTTTTTCGTACCTTTGCAGAAGAATTAATCAATTAATCATTTTTAAATACATTTTATGTACTTCACTTTGTTTATCACCGTCCTGGTGACGGCTGTTTTCTTGGTGGTAGCGGCATACCTGACAGCAAAGCTGTTGGGCCCACGCTCCTACAATGAGGTGAAAGGCGAACCATTCGAATGTGGTATTCCTACGCACGGCAGCTCATGGCTTCCAATGCACGTAGGCTACTACCTCTTTGCCATCCTCTTCCTCATGTTCGACGTGGAGACAGTGTTCCTCTACCCATGGGCAGTAGTTGTTAACAAGTTCGGCGTGATGGCTCTGGCAAGCATCGGATTCTTCATGCTCGTACTCGTATTTGGCCTGGCATACGCCTGGAGAAAGGGGGCTCTCGAATGGAAATAAGGAAGCCTTCCATCAAGTCTATTCCATACAATGAGTGGAAAGACAACGAGACTCTCGAGAAGCTCATCGACGAGCTCAACGAGGGTGGCGTAAACTGCGTGCTGGGTAACCTCGACGCCCTCATCAACTGGGGTCGAAGCAACTCCCTCTGGTCTCTCACCTTCGCTACCTCCTGCTGCGGTATCGAGTTCATGGCCTGCGGCTGCGCACGCTATGACTTCGCACGTTTCGGCTTCGAGGTAACACGTAACTCACCACGTCAGGCAGACCTCATCATGTGTGCCGGCACCATCACCCACAAGATGGCACCAGTACTGAAGCGTCTGTACGACGAGATGGCTGAGCCTAAGTACGTCATCGCCGTTGGCGGCTGCGCCATCTCGGGCGGTCCGTTCAAGGGCAGCTACCACGTGGTGAAGGGCATCGACGAGTTCCTCCCTGTTGACGTTTACATTCCTGGCTGCCCTCCACGCCCAGAGGCAATCCTCTACGGCATGATGCAGCTGCAGCGTAAGATCAAGGTAGAGAAGTTCATCGGTGGCGTAAACTCACGCGAGCGCCGTCCGGACGGAAAGACGATACCTATGCGTATCATGGATGTGCCTAAGGAGTTCATCGCTGAGATGAAGGCAACAGCAGAGAAGGCTGTTGAGGGCACAAAGAAATTTGTCAACGATACTATTAAATAATCAGGAGGAAGCGAAATGAAATTAAATCCAATAAAGTATTCTTTTGACGAGTTTGCCTCAAAGATGGCACAGCTCAAGAACGAGAAGCATTTCGACTACCTCGTAGCACTTATCGGCGAGGACTTCGGTCCTGATAAGGACGAGAACGGTGAGCCTATCGCTGATGGCGGCATGGGATGTATCTACATCCTTGAGAACACCGAGACCCACGAGCGCATCTCCGTTCAGTCTATGGCAGAGAAGAAGGGCGACTCGTACGTTATGTGGTCCGTCTATGACCTCTGGAAGGCTGCAGACCTCCAGGAGCGTGAGGTATTCGACTTCTACGGCATCAAGTTCCTCGGTCATCCTAACTGTACACGTATCTTCCTCCGCGAGGACTTCAAGGGTCATCCATTCCGCAAGGACTGGAAGCAGGAGAGCGAGGAGTACAGCCTTGAGGACGACAAGGAGTGCAATATGGCTACTCAGTACAGCCTCGACAAGCAGGGCAACCTCGTAGAGAAGCAGGTGCCTCTCTTCGGCGACAACGACTTCGTGGTGAACATCGGCCCTCAGCACCCATCGACACACGGTGTGCTCCGTATGGAGACAGTGCTCGACGGTGAGACGGTGAAGAAGATTAACCCACACCTCGGATACATCCACCGTGGCATCGAGAAGATGTTCGAGAGCATGACATACCCTCAGACACTCGCCATGACAGACCGTCTGAACTACCTCTCAGCAATGATGAACCGCCACGCTATCTGTGGTGTCATCGAGGAGGCACTCGGCGTGGAGCTCTCTGACCGCATCAAGGTCATCCGCACCATCATGGATGAGCTCCAGCGTATCGACGGACACCTGCTATACCTCGGCTGTTACGCACAGGACCTCGGTGCCCTCACTGCGTTCCTCTTCAACATGCGTGACCGTGAGTACGTGCTCAACGTAATGGAAGAGACAACGGGTGGCCGTCTGATCCAGAACTACTATCGCATCGGTGGTCTGCAGGCAGACATCGCTCCTAACTTCCAGGAGGAGGTGAAGAAGCTCATTGCATACCTTCGTCCAAAGCTCGACGAGTACGTCAACGTCTTCGGTGACAACGTAATCACCCATCAGCGTCTTGAGGGTGAGGGTGTGTTCACAAAGGAGCAGTGCATCGACTACGGTATCTCCGGTTCCAACGGCCGTGCCTCTCAGTGGGCTAACGACATGCGTAAGAACTACCCATACGATGCATACGACAAGGTTAACTGGGAGCAGGTTGTTCTCGACAACTGCGATGCACAGGACCGCTACTACCTCCGTGTGAAGGAGATAGAGCAGTCTCTCAACATCATCGAGCAACTTATCGACAACATCCCGGAGGATGAATACTACATCAAGCAGAAGCCTATCATCAAGTGTCCGGAAGGACAGTGGTACTTCGCTGTTGAGGGTACATCAGGTGAGTTCGGCGTTTACCTCGACTCACGTGGTGAGAAGTCTCCTTACCGCATGAAGCTGAAGCCAATGGCACTCAACCTCGTTGGTGCGCTTGACGAGATGCTCCGCGGCTCAAAGGTGGCTGACCTCGTAGCTGTCGGTGCAGGTCTTGACTACATCATCCCTGACATCGACCGTTAAAAGCCCTATGAAAGCCTAGCCCCCTAGAGACTTCTAGTTTACACCTTATTAATATATAATAAAGAAGAAACAAAATGTTCGACTTTCAAATAATATCATCATGGTTCAATGACCTCTTGCTCAACGTTATCGGTTGTCCAAGCTGGTTGACCATACTTATCGAGTGCATCGTGGTAGGCCTCCTCATCATCGTAGGATACGCCCTCCTCGCCATCGCACTGATATTCATGGAGCGTAAGGTCTGTGCGTACTTCCAGTGCCGCCTCGGTCCTATGCGTGTTGGTCCTTGGGGATTGCTGCAGGTGTTTGCCGACGTGCTGAAGATGCTCATCAAGGAGATCTTCTTCGTTGACAAGGCCGACAAGCTTCTCTATGCCATCGCTCCTATTCTCGTTATCGTCGGTTCTATCTGCGCCTTCTCTTTCCTCCCATGGAACAACGGCGCCGTAATCCTCGACTTCAACGTTGGTATCTTCCTCTACACAGCACTCTCTGCAATAGGCGTCATCGGCGTATTCCTTGCTGGTTGGTCTTCAAACAACAAGTACGGCGTCGTTTCCGCTATGCGTGGTGCGGTACAGATGATTTCATACGAGATCTCCCTCGGCCTCTGCCTCATCACCGCTTGTATCCTCACCGGTACAATGCAGGTAAGCGGCATCGTGGAGGCACAGCAGGGTCCTTTCGGATGGCTCATCTTCCAGGGACACATTCCTGCCATCATCGCCTTCTTCATCTTCCTCATCGCAGGTAATGCAGAGGCTAACCGTGGTCCTTTCGACCTTGCGGAGGCAGAGTCTGAGCTGACAGCCGGTTACCACACAGAGTATTCTGGTATGGGCTTCGGCTTCTACTACCTCGCAGAGTTCCTCAACCTCTTCATCGTTGCCGGCATGACATCGCTGATGTTCCTCGGCGGATGGTGTCCTATCCACATCGGCGTGGCAGCATTCGACAGCGTTATGGACCTCATCCCTGGCATCGTATGGTTCCTCGGTAAGGCTTTCGCCATGGTATGGCTCCTCATGTGGATCAAGTGGACATTCCCACGTCTGCGTATCGACCAGATCCTGAATCTCGAATGGAAGTACCTTATGCCGGTAGCTCTCTTCAACCTCGTGCTGATGACTGTCTGCGTAGCATTCGGCCTCGTAGGTTCACTCTATGCTGGCATAGCAGTAGCCGCAGTGTTCGCTGCAATTATCTTGGTAATAGCAGTTCGCGCCCTCAAGTTCAAGGCAGACTTCAAGAAGGCACAGAAGCTTGTAGGCATCGACGCAGCTATCATGAAGGATTAAATAGTTTTGCAGTATCAGTATATTTGCAAAATTTGTAAATTGTAAATCAGAAAATTGTAAATTACAAGATGTCAAATAACAATTCATATTTCGGCGGTGCGATAGCAGGAATCAAGACCCTGCTGACGGGTATGGATATCACTATGGGCGAATATATGACCCGTAAGATAACCGAGCAGTACCCAGAGAACCGCAAGACACAGCACGTGGCAGAGCGCCATCGTGGTACCCTTGTGATGCCAAAGGACGAGAACGGCAACCACAAGTGTACTGCATGTACACTCTGTGAGAAGGCGTGTCCTAACGGATCTATCAAGATTGTGTCACAGATGGTTGAGACAGAAGACGGCAAGAAGAAGCGCCAGCTCGTGGACTATCAGTACAACCTCGGCGACTGCATGTTCTGCCAGCTCTGCGTCAACGCTTGTAACTTCGGCGCTATCAAGTTCGTCAAGGACTTCGAGAATGCAGTGTTTAACCGCGATGCTCTCGTCAAGCATCTTAACAAGGAGGAGGCTTAAGGACTATGGCAAATATCATTATGTTCGCTATTCTGGCATGCGTCATCATCGCAGCTGCCATCTTCTCTGTCTTCACAAAGAGAATCATGCGCTCAGTGACAGCACTGCTGTTCGTGCTCTTCTCTGTGGCAGGCATGTACTTCCTGCTCGACTACACATACCTCGGCACGGCACAGCTCAGCATCTACGCTGGCGGCATGACGATGATCTACATCTTCGCCATACAGCTGATGTCAAAGCGCACACTGCAGGGTTTTGTAGAGAGCATCAACAGTAAGCGCCTCGTAATGGGCAGCATCATCGCACTCGTAGGTTGCATCACCGTAATCGTAGCACAGCTCAAGTCACGTTTCTTCGAGCAGTTCTGCAAGATTGAGGATGCAGAGATTCCTATGGAGACGATTGGTGACACCATGATGGGTTCAGAGAAGTATCAGTATGTACTCCCATTCGAGTTCATCTCTCTCTTCCTCCTCGCATGTATCATTGGAGGACTTGTTGTTTCACGTAATCAGAAGGAGGATAAATAACTATGGTACCAGTACAATGTTTCTTTATACTCAGTGCTATACTGTTCTTCATCGGCGTACTCGGTTTCACCACACGCCGTAACCTGATAGCAATGCTCATCAGCGTGGAGCTCGTTCTCAACGCCGTTGACCTCAACTTCGCAGCATTCAACCGTCTGCTCTATCCAGGAGCAATGGAGGGTATGTTCTTCACACTCTTCTCCATCGGCATCTCTGCTGCAGAGAGTGCTGTGGCTATTGCTATCATCCTTAATGCTTACCACCACTTCAACAGTAACAGCGTTAAGTCTATCCAGAACCTGAAGTTCTAATTGTCAAACCTATAAAAAAAGAAGAAAAATCTCATGGATTACAGTTTTTCAATACTGATACTTCTATTGCCTTTGGCATCTTTCCTTATTATAGGTTTGCCAGAGTTCCTCAATAAGAAGTACGCCTGGGCACCAAAGGTGGCTGGCAGCATCGGTACTTGCTCACTGGCACTCGTGACATTGGTGAGCTATGCTACTGCCATAACATACTTTGGCGGCGACCGTCTCGCTGACGGCACACTCCCTACTGTAGTACCTTACAACTACACATGGTTGCCACTGGGCTCACTGCACTTCGACCTTGGTATCCTCCTGGATCCTATCGCAGCGATGATGCTCGTCGTTATCTCTACGGTATCTCTCATGGTGCACATCTACTCGTTCGGCTACATGCATGGCGAGAAGGGTTTCCAGCGTTACTACGCGTTCCTCTCTCTCTTCACATTCTCCATGCTCGGCCTCGTTCTTGCAACAAACATCTTCCAGATGTACATGTTCTGGGAGCTTGTAGGTGTAAGCTCGTACCTGCTCATCGGTTTCTACTACCCTCTCGGTGCTGCTATCCACGCATCAAAGAAGGCATTTATCGTAACACGTTTCGCTGATATGTTCTTCCTCGTAGGTATCCTTATCTTCGGCTACTACACAGGAAGCTTCAACTTCTCATTCACCGGAACGGAGATACAGCTTGCCGAGGGCATGCAGGAGCTCTCGTTCTGCAACGCTGACAAGGCATGGTCTATGGGTGCAATGCTCATTCCTACCTCACTCGTACTGATGTTCATCGGTGGTGCTGGTAAGTCGGCTATGTTCCCACTTCACATCTGGCTGCCAGATGCCATGGAAGGTCCTACACCTGTATCGGCACTCATCCACGCTGCTACCATGGTTGTTGCTGGTGTGTTCCAGATTGCACGTATGTTCCCTCTCTGGATTGAATATGCTCCTGATCAGATGTCAATCGTTGTTGTCGTTGGTGCCTTCACAGCATTCTACGCAGCAGCAGTAGCTTGTGCTCAGAGCGACATCAAGCGTGGACTTGCATTCTCTACTATCTCACAGATAGCATTCATGATGGTGGCTCTCGGTGCTTCTACATCAATGGGTCTCTCTCACGAGGAGCACGGCGCGCTGGGTTACATGGCTGGTATGTTCCACCTCTTCACCCACGCTATGTTCAAGGCTTGTCTCTTCCTCTGTGCAGGTGTCATCATCCATGCTGTACATACCAACGAGATGTCTGCAATGGGTAGCCTCCACAAGTACATGCCTATCACGAGTGCTACATTCTTCATCTCCTGTCTTGCCATCTCTGGTATCCCATTCTTCTCAGGCTTCAGCTCAAAGGATGAGATTATCTCAGCATGCATGCACTACTCTCCGGTTCTCGGCTGGTTCATGACAGGCGTTGCTGCAATGACAGCGTTCTATATGTTCCGTCTCTACTGGTGCATCTTCTTCGGAAGCAAGGCAAACCTTGAGCATCATGAGGCACACCACGTCAGCGAGCATGGCATCAACGCCATGACATTCCCTCTCATCTTCCTCACCGTAATAACTGTTGGTGTGGGTGTAGTAACAACACTGAGCGGATTCGGCGTGCCAGGCTTCGACTGGGCAAGCTTCGGCAACCTCGTAACAGCCGACGGCGTACAGTATCACATACACTTCGATCCTGCTACGGCTGCAATATCCACCGTAGTGGCTTGCTGCAGCATCGCTCTCGCTACATATATATATAAAGGTGACGAGCAGCCAGTGGCTGACAAGCTCTACGCTACATTCCCTAACCTGCACAAGTGGGCTAAGAACCGTTTCTACATGGACAACGTATATCAGTTCGTTACCCATAAGATTCTGTTCCGTTACGTGTCACGTCCTATACAGTGGATTGACGAGACAATCATCAACGCTTGCATCATCGACTTCACAGCATGGGGTGCAAACGCAGCTGGTGAGAGCATCCGCCAGACACAGAACGGCGACGTCCGCTCATACGCAGCATGGATTATAACAGGTGTCATCGCACTCACATTAATAATTATTTGCTTCTAAAGACATGAGTATATTAACTTTATTCGTAGTAATACCTGTAGTGATGCTGCTCGGCCTCTGGGCTGCCCGCAACATCGAGCAGGTGCGTGGTGTGATGGTAGCTGGCGCTACAGCACTCGTTGCTCTCTCTGTATGGCTCACCCTCGACTTCATCGCTCAGCGTGAGGCAGGCAATACGGCAGAGATGCTCTACACATACTCTACAGTATGGTTTGCACCACTCAACATTTCATACGCCGTGGGCGTTGACGGCATCAGCGTTGTAATGCTCCTGCTCTCAAGCATCATCGTCTTCACCGGCACATTTGCATCATGGAAGCTCCAGCCTCTGACAAAGGAGTTCTTCATGTGGTTCACACTCCTCTCTACCGGTGTGTATGGTTTCTTCATCAGCATCGACCTCTTCACCATGTTCATGTTCTATGAGGTTGCGCTCATCCCTATGTACCTCCTCATCGGTTTCTGGGGTTCCGGCAACAAGGAATATGCTGCAATGAAGCTGACACTGATGCTCATGGGAGGTTCCGCTCTTATCATCATCGGTCTTGTAGGTATCTACTTCTTCAGTGGTGCTCAGACAATGAACATCCTTGACATCGCACACCACACCAATGGCGCAATGTTCATCCCTGTAGAGATACAGAAGGCACTGTTCCCATTCGTGTTCATCGGCTTCGGTGTACTCGGTGCATTGTTCCCATTCCACACATGGTCTCCTATCGGTCACGGCTGTGCTCCTACATCTGTATCCATGCTTCACGCTGGCGTACTGATGAAGCTCGGCGGCTATGGCTGTTTCCGTATCGCTATGTTCCTGCTCCCTCAGGCATCTAACGAGCTCGCATGGATATTCCTCGTGCTCACCACATGCTCTGTTGTATATGGTGCATTCTCTGCTTGTGTGCAGACAGACCTCAAGTTCATCAATGCTTACTCTTCTGTGTCACACTGCGGACTCGTGCTCTTCGCACTCCTCATGTCAACAAAGACAGCTTGCACAGGTGCTATCTTGCAGATGCTCTCTCACGGTCTGATGACAGCTCTCTTCTTCGCCCTCATCGGTATGATATACGGACGTACACACACTCGTGACATCCGTCGTCTCGGTGGTCTGATGAAGATTATGCCATTCCTCTCAGTAGGCTATGTCATTGCAGGTCTCGCTAACCTCGGTCTCCCTGGCTTCTCAGGTTTCATCGCAGAGATGACCATCTTCGTTGGTTCTTTCGAGAATGCAGACACCTTCCACCGTTGCTGTACAATCATTGCCTGTACCTCTATCGTTGTTACAGCGGTCTATATCCTCCGTACCGTAGGCTTCATCCTCTTCGGTAAGGTAGCAGACCCACACTACGAGGAGCTTACCGATGCTACTTGGGACGAGAAGTTCGCCGTTTGCTGTCTCATCGCTTGCGTGGCAGGCCTCGGCTCATTCCCTATCTGGGCTTCACACGTCATCGAGAATGGTGTTGCACCAATCATCAACCAGCTCGCTGCAATGTAATAGTAATTAGTAAATAGTAAAAACAGAAAATTTACAAGATGAATTACTCACAGTTTTTCTATATGATTCCTGAGGCTACGCTCGTAGCACTCCTGGTAATCGTGTTCATAGCAGACTTCGCCTCTCACGGTTCTGCAAACAGAAAGTGGTTCAATCCTTTCGTTTGCGCTCTGCTGTTTGCACAGCTGATATTCAACATCTGCCCAGGAGAAGAGACCGTAAGCCTCTTCGGTGGCATGTACACTGCCACTCCTGCTGCAAACATGATGAAGAGCGTACTCACCTTCGGTACCCTCATCGTGGTGCTTCAGTCACGCAACTGGTTGGCAAACACTGAGACGAACAAGGCAGAGGGCGAGTTCTACATGCTCACCATCTCTACTCTTCTCGGTATGTATATGATGATGTCTGCCGGAGACTTCCTTATGTTCGTCCTCGGCCTTGAGATGGCATCAGTGCCAATGGGCTGCATGGTAGCTCTCGATAAGTGGCGCAACGACTCTGCAGAGGCAGCAGCGAAGTTCATACTCACTGCTACATTCTCTTCTGGCGTAATGCTCTACGGTATCTCTTTCCTCTATGGTGCTACAGGCCATCTCTACTTCCAGGACTTCGCAGTGACAGTACGCCCTACATACATGAGCGTAATGGGTATGATATTCTTCATCGCGGGTCTCGGATTCAAGATTTCCCTCGTGCCATTCCACTTCTGGACAGCTGATACATACCAGGGTGCTCCTACCACTGTAACAGGATACCTCAGTGTTATCTCCAAGGGTGCTGCTGCATTCACGCTCGTAACACTCCTCTACAAGGTGTTCTTCGCACTGACACCTGTCTGGGTATTCGTGATGATGATCCTCATCGTACTCTCCATCACAATAGCAAACCTCATGGCTATCCGCCAGTCAGAGCTGAAGCGCTTCATGGCGTTCTCTTCTATCTCACAGGCTGGTTACATCATGCTCGTAGCTATCGGTGGAAACTACGTTATGAGCATCACGGCACTGATGTACTACGTCCTCATCTACATCGCTGCCAACATGTCGGTATTCGCCATTATCGCTTCTATCGAGAACCAGTATGGTCGTACTGACATGGCTGCTTACAACGGTCTCTACAAGACAAACCCAAAGATTGCGTTCCTCATGACGCTCGCTCTCTTCTCACTTGGCGGCATCCCTCCTTTCGCTGGTATGTTCTCTAAGTTCTTTGTCTTCCTGGCTGCCGTTGACGGACGTCCTACCTTCTGGCCTTACTGCATCGTATTCATCGCACTTGTGAACACCGTAGTATCACTCTACTACTACCTCCTCATCGTGAAGGCTATGTTCATCAAGAATGAAGGCGAGGCTCTGCCATGCTACAAGATGGACAACGCAACGAAGGCAACACTCATCATCTGCACTGCAGGTGTGGCATTCTTCGGTGTTGCGAGTTGCATCTATGAGGCACTCCACAGTGCTGCTGCAATGTAAGAAATGACTGATTCCGTATCAGCGGAATTGACATAACAAAACATCTTTTATATAATAAAAGTCCTGCAAAAAAATCAACTTGCAGGGCTTTTATTTTGTCTTTTATCATTGTTTTTCATGAAATTCATCAAGAAAACTTATATTTGCACTAAATTTTTTGCGTATGTGACAAAAAAGTAGTAACTTTGCAACTGAAAACTATTATAATAGGTAATAAAAGATGACAGGAATAGAGATATACAAAGTCACTACAGAGAAGAATATGAACGACTTCATTTCTTTGCCCCGTCATATATACAAAGGATGTGACCAGTACGTTCCAGACATGGATATGGACATAAGAGACTTCTTTAGTCCGAAGAAGAACCCGAGTCTCAGGTTTGCAGACGTACAGCCTTTCATTGCCTACAGAGACAACGAGCCCGTCGGTAGAATTACCGGAATAATAAGCTACAAGTCAAACGAGATATGGAGCAAGAAGATCGTAAGATTCTCACATATCGAATTCGTTGATGACCCGGAAGTGTCAAAGGCTCTCATCAATGCTGTTGAGCAGTGGGGTAAGGAAAGAGGAATGGAGGAAATCCAAGGACCTATGGGCATAACGGACTACGACAAGGAAGGCATGCTCATCGAAGACTTTGAGCTCGACGGTTCGATCATTGAGATATGGAACCACCCATACTACCCAAAGCACATGGAGCAGATGGGATTCGGAAAAGATGCCGACTGGCTTCAGATACGCATCGACGTTCCAAAGGAGGTGCCAGCAAGATACGCACGTGTTGCGGCATACTCGCGCGAGGAATTCAAACTGAAAGTTGTAAAGAAGACTAAAAAAGAGATATACGGTTCTTACGGAAAAAAGATTTTCGATTTGCTCAACGCATGCTATGCACCGCTCTTCGGATTCGCACCATTCTCTGACGAACAGGCATACGACTTCATACATAAATATGTACCGTTGCTCGACCTCGACTTTGTCACATTCATTGAGAATGATAAAGAAGAACTCGTCTGTATAGCAATAACAATGGCAGACATCTCTGATGGCTTGAAGAAATCGAAAGGCAAACTTTTCCCATTCGGATGGTATCACCTGCTGAAGAGCCTGAAGATGACGAAACACGATAAGGCAGAACTGATGATCATCGGTGTGCATCCGGAATATCAGGGACTTGGAGTCAATGCCCTTATCTTCGACAACCTCATACCTATTTACAACCGCAAGGGAATAAAATGGTGCGAAACAGGTCCGCAGCTTGACAATAACGTCAAAGAGCTTTCACAATGGAAAGTGCTAAAACCGGAAATGGTGAAGCGACGCAGATGCTGGGTTAAGAACATTACGGCATAAGATACGATTGCCAGTTTGTCAGCATCACGCAATAAGACAATAGAACAAAGCCGCAAGGCTTCAAAATATAAAAGAAACAGATAATTATTACACTTAAAAAATATGAACAGAGTAGTAATCACCGGCATGGGTATTTGGTCATGCCTTGGACAGACACTTGATGATGTACGTCAGTCACTCTTCGAGGGAAAGAGCGGTATCATCTTCAGTCAGGAACGTAAGGACGCTGGATTCCGTTCAGCACTGTGCGCTAATGTACCAACGCCAAACCTCAAGCCTTTCGTTCCACGCAACATGCGACAGTTTATGCCAGAAGAGGCTCAGTATGCATATATGGCAACCAAGGATGCTCTTGAGGCAGCAAAGATAGATCAGGACTTCCTCGACAACAACGAGGTAGGCATCATCTACGGTAACGACTCCGTAGCAGAGGCAACAATGAATGCGCTGGATAAGTTCCGTAAGTTCAACGACACATCGGCCTGTGGCTCTGGCGCCATCTTCCAGTCTATGAACTCAACGGTTACGATGAACCTTGCATGCCTCTTCAAGCTTCGTGGCATCAACCTCACGTCATCTGCTGCCTGCGCATCAAGCTCACTGGCTATCGGTAATGCTTACCTTCTCATCAAGAACGGTCTTGCTGACTGTATCATCGCTGGTGGTGCCCAGGAGGCTAACATGTACTGCGTTGCTTCCTTCGATGGCATCCAGGCATTCTCTACACGCGAGGACGACCCTACAAAGGCTTCACGCCCATTCGACAAGAACCGCGATGGTCTTGTCCCTGGCGGCGGCGCTGCAACAGTTATCATCGAGAGCTACGAGCATGCCGTTAAGCGTGGTGCTCCTATCCTTGCAGAAATCGTTGGCTGGGGATTCTCTGGCAACGGCGACCATATCTCTACTCCTAACGTAGCTGGTCCTGCACGTTCCCTGGAGCTCGCACTGAAGAATGGTGGCGTCGATCCAAAGCAAATTGGCTACATCAACGCTCACGCTACATCAACACACGCTGGCGACGGTCGTGAGGCTATGGCTATAGCACAGATATTCGGTGACTATAAGGTTCCTGTTACATCAACAAAATGTCAGACTGGTCACGAGATGTGGGCTGCTGGTGCTGCAGAGTGCATCTACTCTATGCTGATGATGAAGAACGGCTTTATCGCTGGTAACATTAACTTCGAGGAGCCTGACGAAGAGACAGCATGCGTAAACGTAATCCCTGAGACGATTCAGACCAAGTTTGACATGTTCCTCTCTAACTCCTTCGGTTTCGGTGGTACAAACTCAACACTCATCATTAAGGACTGGAAGGAATAACTCCATAGTAAAGAGTTCATAATTCATAGTTCATAGTTGAAAGCATTCATATT